>DASTLJ010000536.1:0-8176 GCA_035715125.1 Verrucomicrobiia bacterium | reverse complement strand
CCAGCCCGTCGAACGTCCAGCCCAGCCACGCGGCGATGCCGGATTTCCATTGTTGCGGCGACAGGGCACCGAACTGGCTTCCGGACGTGACGTGGGAGGTCTCGGATGGAGGCGCGACGGAGAGGGGAGATTTCACTCCTTCTCCTTCTGTTCGAGGGGCGTCACGGGATCAATCCACGCCCAGCAAATGGCGCCCATGAAGTAGGTGATCGCGAAAATGAGGAACGTCAGGTGCCAGTCGCGGTGGGTGTATTCCAGAATTTTGCCCACCACATATCCACCGGCCACGCCACCCAGGTTGCCCATCATATTCATGCTGCCGGACATCGTCCCGGCGTACTTGCCGCCCACGTCCATGCACGTGCTCCAACTGCCGGGCATCACCATGTCATTGCAAAAGCTCGCCATCCCCATCGACAACATCGCCAGCAGGGCATCCTTGATGTAGTACGAAGTCATCAACAATGCCGCCGCGCCTGTAAAGCCAACGAAGGCGAACGTGCGCCGGATTTTCACGACATTGACGCCTCGACCCAGCAGCCGATTGGAAATCAAGCCGGCCGTCAGCGAGCCGAATCCGCCCAGAAGCAGTGGAATGCCCGCCAGCGCCGCCGCCAGGACCGTGACCGTCATCGCCGGGCTCATGGAGCCTTCCAGCAAGCCCGCCAGCCAGTTCATGAGTGGGTTGGATTTGATCTCCATGCCGCGCTCGGATTTCAAATATTTCGGCAACCAGGTGATGTAGAAATACCAGCCGTAGCTCGAACAAAAATACTGCGCCCACAACAGCCACGAAGTCGGGCGCGAGAACAGTACACGCCAGGGCACGTCGCCATGGCCCTGCACGTTTTGTTCATTCTCCTTGAGCAATTCCAGTTCGGCGGCATTGAAGCCTTTGTGATCGCGCGGATTGTCCCGAAACCAAAAGTAGAACACCGCCGTCCACACCACTCCCAGCAAAGCGAAGACGAGAAACGCCTGCTGCCAGCTCACGAACGCCATCACCGTCACGACCAGCAGGGGCGTAAGTGCTCCGCCCCATCTTGCCCCCATCCACATGATTGCCTGGGCCCGCGTGCGTTCGACAGCTGGCAGCCAGGCGCTGAACGCCTTGGTCAGATTCGGGAAACAGCCCGCTTCGCCGGCGCCGAAGAGGAAGCGCGTTACCAACAGCGAAACGTAATTCCACGCCCATCCGGTCGCGGCGGTGAAAAACGACCACCAGAGCACGACGCGCACGAGCACCTTGCGCGCGCCGATCTTGTCGCCCAGCCACCCGGTGGGGATTTCAAACAGCGCGTAAGCCAGCGCGAACGCCGAGAAGATGATCCCCTCTTGCGAGTCGGTGAGTTGGAGGTCGTGGGCGATTTCGGGCATGGCCTGCGAGATGCACACGCGATCGATGTATTGAATGACCGCCAGCACAATCGCAAAGGCGATAAGCCAATAGCGGGTGCGCGTGGGCCGGGTGGACGCGGTCGACGGAGCAGGACTAGACCGGTCCTGGCGGCTTTCAATGGTGGGCACGGGCGGAGTGTAACGATTCCCCGGGGCCTGTAAATGGCGCTTCGGAGCAAGCCTTGACCCATTGCGCGCCGCGCCCTAAATTCTGCCCAAGATGAAAGCGACCCTCGACAAAGTGGCCGCAGACGCCCTTCGACTCCCCACCCAGGATCGCGCCGCCCTGGCTCAAGTCCTCCTCCACAGCCTGGATGAACCACCTGCGGACGATCCCACTGAGGTCCGCCGGGCATGGGAGGCGGAGGTAGAACGGCGAGTGGACGATATTCTCTCAGGCCGTGTGGAGGAGATTCCAGCAGAAGAAGCGCTCGCCAGGCTCCGGGCCAAATACGGATGACGCCGGTGCGCTTTCATCCGGAGGCCGTGGCCGAAGCGGATGAAGCCGCTGCCTACTACGAGGCGCGAAAGACTGGCTTAGGTGTGGACTTTCGCAAGGCCATCGCAGAAGCGGTCCGAAGAATCGAACAGGCTCCAGAACGTTGGTCTCCCCTGACTGAACGCACACGGCGATTTCGGCTTCGGCGATTTGCTTATGCCGTCATCTACGCTATCCTTCCAGGCCGGATTTCCGTGGTGGCTGTGGCGCACGACAAACGGAAACCTGGTTATTGTAAAGACCGCCTATGAGGCGCAGGCGAATATTGCTAATGCTGGCAGCTGTGCTGGGCGTGGGGATTGTCCTGTGCTGGCCGCGCGGGCGCACGGACCCGATTTATGAAGGCAAGCGGCTTAGTCGCTGGATTGAGGAGGCACTTCAAAGCGGCAATGCTCCGGACGAACAGGCAGCAGCCCGCAAAGCCGTCAGATCCGTCGGCACCAATTCCCTTCCTTATTTGATGTCCGAATTCACCCGGCCACAATCGAAATGGCGGAGCTTGCTTAAACGACGGGCCAACTCGATGCCGGGGATTGGTTTACGCCTCCTGGATGATCGGGACAGGGTTTGCATCGCTACGACCGGGCTTTACCTTTTGGGTCCGGACGCCGCTCCAGCCCTGCCGACATTGGCGGAATATCTTGGCGACCCGGGACGTGGCTACTTCGCTGCAATGGCGATGTGTGGCGCTGGAGATGTGGCTCTTCCTTACTTGCTGAAAGCGATCACCGAAACAAACACCGCTGTAGTCCAAGAGGCCTTTCGAGGCCTCCAGTGCCTGGCGAATGAAACGGAATCCACGGGCCCTGCTCTGGTCCCATTTTTGCAGCATACGAATTGTCGGGTACGTATCAATGCCGCCGCCATCCTGAGCACGCGAGGGTTGTTGGATGACCGGACCGTGCCCACATTAGTACGGGGGCTTTCTGATGCAGACGCCGCGGTACAGTTCGATTCCGTCCAATTCTTGTTCGCAATGAGGGAACGGGCGAAACCCGCCGTCCCGGAACTTCTGCGGCTCATGAAGGATTCCGATTCCATTATCGCAAAGGCGGCGAGCAATGTTGTGGCGCAAATTCTTCCGTCTGCGTTGCCATGCAGCGGCCCGTGAGTTACGCTGGCGTTCGTTATCAGCCTGCAACAAAAGCACACGAGCCGCGCAGTCCGCTCCGCCCTGACCAACCCATGAGCAAACCTGACACCGACCAACTCCTCGACCCCGACGCCATCTCGCGCGCCGAATCGCTGGGCTTCAATGCCCGGTTCATCGTCGAGGGCTACATGGCCGGCGAACACCAGTCGCCTTACCGGGGCTTTGCGATCGAGTTCGCCCAACACCGCGAATACACCCATGGCGACGACCCCCGACACCTGGACTGGAAAGTCCTCGGCCGCACCGACCGTTACTACATCAAGCAATACGAGCAGGAGACCAATTACGTCGCCCACGTCCTGCTCGACGGCAGCGAGTCGATGAAATACGGCTCGGGCAAGCTGACCAAGCTCCATTACGGCAAGATGATGGCCGCCTGTCTGGCCTACCTTATCCTGCACCAGCGCGATGCCGCGGCCCTCGCCCTGTTCGACACCGAGGTGCGCGATTACTCGCCGCGCTCGGACAACATGGCCACCATCCACAAGCTTATCGCCAAGTTGGCCAGCTTCGAGCCGCGCGAGCAGACGAGCATCGCCACCGTACTCCACGACATGGCCCGCCAGCTCCGCCGCAAAGGCATCGTCATTCTTATCAGCGATTTTTTCGACGACGAGGAAAAGGTGCTCGACGGCATCCAACACTTGCGCTTCGGCGGCAACGAGGTCGTCGTGTTCCATGTGCTGGATCCATACGAACTGGAATTTCCCTTCACGGGCCTCGTCGAGTTCGACGGCCTGGAGCAAATCCCGAAAGTCCTCACGCGCCCTTTGGAGATTCGGAAGAGCTATCTGCGCGAAATCGAGGCCTTTCGCCTGCGCCTGCGCGACGGCTGCGAGCGGAACAACTGCCATTACACGCTCGTCAACACCGCGCAGCCGTTGCACGAAGTGTTGAGCGCCTACCTTGCCTTCCGCCTGCGCACGACGACGCGGTAGCGGGGATGCGCCCCCTGTATCCAGGCGACACTATTTCCTTCTTCCACTCACCGATGCTTTCCGGGACGCTTGCGGCGGCGCGTGGCCTTGCGTCCGCGGCCCATAGTTGGCCGATGGACGCGCGCCACCCCAAGCCCACATGCAGGAACACGGTGGACAGAAGCGATCAAAGGGACCTCATCAACTCCCATCAGCCTATGCCAATCTCGACGCTGCCCGCCGCAAGCACGGCGATCGAGCGGACAAATACGTGGGCTTGCTTTGGCGCGCCGATCCGCTGGCCGACGCGGTGGTGGAGGCGTTCAGCCAATTGCCGGAGGAGCAGTGGCGTCGGATGCTCGACCGGGCGCTGAGCAGCGGCATTGAGGCCGTGCCGGAGGCGCCCGACGCCCTGCGCGCGCTCTTCGCCCGGCTCGATCACGTGCCGTTCTGGGTGGACCGCGCTCAGTGCAATCTGGGCGGCGCCACGTTCCTACGATGCCGGCTGGGCTTCGTCGCGCTCGCCATGGCATCGTTGCCGCTGATTTACAGTTGGCCCGCCGGGAACAAGCCACTGGCGCTATCGGGGCACCTGGTGCACCGGGCGTCGCAGCGGCTCAAGGATACGACCCGCTACGTGTTCGCCATTTGCCAGCCCGATGGATTGGCGCGGTGCTCCGAGGGATTCAGGATGACGGTCCACGTGCGGCTGATTCATTCGCAGGTCAGGCGGCTGCTCCGGCTCTCCGGACAGTGGCGCGACGCGCTGTGGGGCGCACCGATCAACCAGTGTCACATGGCCGGCACGAACCTGTTGTTCTCAGTGGGCGTGCTCGATGCCCTGACGCGCATCGGCTACCTGTTCAAGGCCACGGAACGCGAGGCGTTGATTCACCTCTGGCGCTACGCGGGTTACCTGCTGGGAGTTGAAGAGGAATTGCTCGTCGCCGGCGAATGGGAAGGGCATCGCTTGCTCGATCTCACCTTCACTTTCGAACCAAAGCCCGACGACGATTCGCGCGCGCTCGTTCACGCGCTGATGCAGACCTCCTTCGAGTACATCCGGGGCTTCAAGATTGCCCGGCCTTGCAGCATGAACTTGTGTTACGGCATCTCGCGGGCCTTGATCGGCGACGAACGGGCCGACGCGCTCGGTTATCCCAAAACACTCTGGCGCTGGCTGGCGCCCGCCTTCCGCCCGGCGACGACCCTGGTGGAGTTGACGCGCTGCCTGAGTCCGAGCGTCCAGGCCCTGGCGCGGGTGGCAGGGCCGAAGGCCTTTCGCCATCTCCTGAGCGAGCGCGGCCTCAAGGGACGCTCCGGGGATTTCCTCATCCCCCAGCGCGTGGCCGTTCAGAAGACTCCGCCGCCTGCCGAAGTAGAAGTAGAAGGCCCCAAAGGCCCGAACGACCCCAGCCACGAACAGCCATGAAACCGCTTCGCATTGTTTGTCTGGGCGGCGGCTGGGTGGCGATATACCTGGCGCGCGCCCTGCGAAAGGCCATCCAGCGCGGCCAGGTCGACCTCACCGTCGTTAGCCGGGACAACTACTCGACCGTGCACGGCCTCATTGCGGAGATGCTCACCTGCAAGGTGCAACCGCAACAAATCAATGTCTCCGTGCGAGATCTCCTGGGGCCGGCCCGCCTGCACAATGCGGAGGTCGAATCTGTGGACCTGCACAACCAATGCGTCCTCACCCGCAGCTCGATCGATGGCCGCACCCATTCTTTGTGCTACGATCATCTGGTGGTGGGCGTCGGCTCGGTGGAGGATCTGTCACGCTACGCGGGCATTGCCGAGCACACGTTCCCGCTCAAGACTTTCGCCAATTGCTTCCGCCTGCGCAATCACCTGCTCAGCACTCTGGAACTTGCGGCCATTGAAACGGACCCTGACGAGCGGCGAAGGCTGCTCACTTTTGTGGTCGCGGGCGGCAACTACGCCGGGGTGGAAGTGGCCTGCGACCTGGTGGATTACTTCCGTCTGCTCACGCGCAAAATGTATCCCGAGCTGAAGTTCGAGGAGTTTCGCGTGGTGCTGCTGGAAATGGGTTCGCAGATTCTTCCCGAACTGGCGGGGAGGCACCCGCATTTGGTTCGCACGGCGGAGAAACGGGTGAAGCGGCTGGGCATCGACGTGCGCTTGAACACCGGGCTTGCAGCAGCCACGGCCGATGGGGCTGCGCTGAACTCCGGGGACCGCGTTCCCACACGCGCCATCATCACCTGCACCGGCATGAAGCCGTCGCCATTGCTGGAACAGTTCCCGTTTGCGCGCGACACGCGAGGCCGGCTGGAGACCGATCAGTTCTGCCGCGTTCCGAAGGCCGAGAATATTTGGGCCGGCGGTGACTGCGCCGCGGTCCCGCATCCCGACGGAGGCACATGTCCTCCGCTGGCGCACTACGCGCAGAAAGCCGGGTGGAACATCGGCGTGAATATCGGGCGCCTGCTGGAGGGACGATTGCTCAAGCCCTATTCGTTCAACGGCCTGGGCGAGGCCTGCACGCTGGGCCACGGCTATGCCATCGCCCATTTCAAAGGCTTCCCGGCCTGCGGCTGGCTGGCGTGGATCGGTTGGAGATTCATCGTCCTGACGATGTTCGTGCCGTGCTGGAAACGGCGTGTGCGGCTGATGTTCGACTGGTTGCTCACGATGCTGCTTGGCCGGGATATTGTGAACCCGAGGATTGACGAACACGCCGCCATCTCCCATGCGCTCTTCGAGCCGGGCCAAATGATCGTGCCCGAGGGTGACTCTCGTCGTTACCACTACCTCATTGAGGCGGGCGATGTGGAAGTGCTGGTCCGCAATGGAAACAGTCAGTCGGTCCTATCCACGCTCAAGGCCGGAGATTATTTCGGACACGCGACCAGGCCGGAGCCCGATTTCTCCATCCGCGCCCGGACCCGCGTGCGCCTGCTGGCAATCGACCGCGATGCCGCCGACGCGCTGAGCCACGTGCGGCCGGATCTGGCGATGATGCTCAAAGAGGGCGGACGGGCGGAGCCGCCGGCCCAAGCGCCTTGAGAGTTGAGTCCGGGCTTGCCCATTAACCGATGTAGCAGCCGACGTCAGAAGGCTCTGATCAACTCCGAGCCCCGAATTTGAAGTGAGCCTCCTCACGTCGGCTGCTACGGTCCCTCGCCGTGTCGCCGGCGACCGCGTTTGCAACGTGAATCCTGATTTCAAGCATGCTTTGCTGTTCGACGTGTTGCGGAACCGGCGCTCGCGGCGCGTCGGTGTGGGCATGAGCATCCCTGACGGGCCGTTCAAATACTCCAGCCCGCACAAGCCCGTTCCGCTCGCCGAGGACGAGGAAGCGGCGCTGGCCTTCGCCGCCTGCGGCGTGACGGGCCATGCGCTGGCCGACTTGTCCTATGGCGCAGGCCAGGGCGGCAGCATGCTGGCGGGCCGGCTTGGCCGCACGATAGCCAGCGCGGACGCGCTGAACACGGTCGCCATGGTCGTGACCAACGATCGTGGCGCCTGGCTGCTCAAACGGCCGCAGGAGTTTACACCCGCTGAGTTCCCTGAACTGGTGAAACTGGCCAGGGAAGGGGCGCTTACCGAACTGTATCGGCGCAGCCGCGTCCAACTTTCGGATCGCCGCGCCGCCCCGCCACTCGATTCGCGACACAACTTCCCGATCAACGGCTGGTCCCTCTACGCGCCAGGCACGACTTACTTTCTGCCCATCGTCGAGACGACGGCGTTGACGATCAATGCGCTGCTGGAATTGTTCGACGAAGCCATGGGCGTCTTCGTGCGGGACGAGCGGGCGTGGTTTCGGCCCGCGGGCCTTGGTCGGTTTGCGCGCAGCCGGGGCGGGCATCTCCACGATGACCCGCGCGAGTTGCGCAGCGCCACCATCCAGACGCTGGAGACAGCGCTGCTGGAGTCGATGGCCACCGAGCACGGCATGGCGTTGCAAAACCTCGCGCTTATGACGGAGGCGCTGGGGTTGGGCGGATTTCCTAATTTCGCCCGGCACGAGAACAGTTGGTTTCAGGCGCTGGGCTTTCGGATGGGCACGATGCCCGCCAGCGGCTATCTCGGCGCCCATCGGCTCCTCTCACTCGCCCTCGGCTGGCTCGGCAGAGACCCGGCAATCCTTTATCCGCTGGGCCTGGAGCAAAGTGGGGTGACTTTGCTAAAGCCATTTTGTCCGCCCTATTACCCCACCATGCGGGCCGCCGTGCTGGC
>DASTLJ010000535.1:0-3290 GCA_035715125.1 Verrucomicrobiia bacterium | reverse complement strand
GACAAGCACACCGGCCAGTATCTCGCCCGCGACGAGGAGAATATCGGGCCGAACATCTTTCATTGCACGTGGGCGCCGCCGTCGATGGGCGTCATGGATGGGCGCGAACTGGTCTTCCTCGCGGCCGGGAACGGAATTGTTTACGCGTTCGAGCCGCTTGCCAATGACGCGGTAGGGCGAGGCTCCCGCCGAGCCGATGCTGCCATTTCGATCACGGATCGGCGGGAGCCGCGCCCTACCACGCCCGCGAAGCTCAAGAAAGTCTGGCAATTCGACTTCGACCCCGCCGCGCCGAAGGAGGAGGTGCATCGCTTCAACAGCAACCGGCGCGAAGGGCCGAGCAACATGTACGGCATGCCGGTCTTCCACGAGGGGCGCCTCTACGTCGGGGGCGGAGGCGACTGGTTCTGGGGCAAGAACGAAGCATGGCTCAAGTGCTTCGATGCGAGGGGCGCGGGTGACATCACCACCAACGCGTTGCGCTGGTCGTACCCGCTCGGGCGCCACACGATGTGCACGCCGGCGGTGCACGACGGGCTGGTCTACGCCACCGACTCGATGCGCACACTGCACTGCGTGGACGCCACGACCGGCCAGGTGGTCTGGACGCACGAACTGAAGGGCGAAATCTGGGCGTCGGCGCTCGTGGCGGACGGCAAGGTGTTCGTTGGCACGCGGCGCGGCGATTTCTGGGTGTTCGCCGCGGGCCGGGAGAAAAAGGTGTTGAGCACCGTCAAACTGGGCGCGCCCCTCAGCGCCACGGCCACGGCGGCGAACGGGACCCTCTACCTCGTCACGATGACGCACCTGTACGCGATTGCGGCAGAAAGCAAACCGTGATTTCAGGAGCTCACGGAAATGATGCACTGGCTTGGACAACAGTTACACTGCGCTCCAGGCGGATTGTTTCCTGTCCGAAGTAGCCGCCGACGTGAGGAGGCGGAAGGATCAAGCGGGAGAACGAATCCGCCTAGCCATGATGCCGGTAGGGCGAGGCTCCTGCCGAGCCGTGATCAAAACCGGAAGTTTCGGCTCGGCAGGAGCCTCGCCCTACCGGGTCAAAGTGAAGATGCCCGGCCACGAGCCATCGTTTCTCCTCACGTTGGCGGCTACAGGCCGTGGGTATTTCCAGGCAGCTCTGCAACCAGCGGGCCAGGCCGTTATTGGGCCGCGGTTTGCGGCGCGCTTCTTTACTCGCTCCTCGCGGCGTCCGACGCGACCGCAAGTCCGGCGGCAACGAATAACTCGGATCGATCCGACTGGTGGTCGCTGAAACCGCTGGTTCGCCCGACCGTGCCCGCTTCGGCGCTTCAACGCTTCAATGCTTCAACGAATCCCATCGACGCATTCGTCCTGGCCAGGCTGGACGGCGAGGGCCTTCGCCCGTCGCCAGAAGCCGACCGGCGAACGCTGATTCGCCGGCTGTCCTTCGATTTGATCGGCTTGCCGCCAACGCCGGAGGAAATCGAATTGTTCCTCGCCAACAAAGATCCGCGGGCATACGAAAAGCTCGTCGATCGCCTGCTGGCTTCGCCGCGCCACGGCGAACGCTGGGCGCGGCACTGGCTGGACGTCGTCCACTTCGGCGAGACGCACGGCTATGACAAAGACAAGCCGCGCGCGAATGCCTGGCCGTATCGCGACTACGTCATCCGCGCGCTCAACGAAGACAAGCCCTACGCCCGATTCGTGCAGGAGCAGGTGGCGGGGGACGCCCTGTTTCCCGGCACGCGCGACGGAATCGAGGCGCTCGGGTTCATCGCGGCCGGCCCGTGGGACTTCATCGGCCACGAGGAGGTGCCGGAATCGAAGATCGACGGCAAGATCGCCCGCCATCTCGACCGCGACGACATGGTCGCGAACACGTTCCAGACCTTCAACAGCCTCACCGTCCAGTGCGCGCAGTGCCATAACCACAAGTTCGATCCCATCCCACAGGAGGATTACTACAGCCTGCAAGCCGTCTTCGCCGCGCTGGACCGGACGGACAAGAATTACGACACGGATCCCGCCGTGGCCAGGAAACGAACAGCGCTCGAAGCAGAACAGGCAAAGTTGCTCTCGCGCCGAAGGGAACTCGACGAACGCATCGCCACCCGCGCCCGCGTGGCGCTTACCGAACTCGAACAGAAAATCGTCGCTGCGGAGAAGTCGGCGAATAAGGGTGACGCGTTCGGATATCACAGCAGCATCGAGAAATCGCAGGATACCGCGAAATGGGTTCAAGGGGACCTCGGCCGGCCTGTCGCGCTGGACCGCGTCGTGTTGCATCCGTGCAAAGACGACTTCAACAGCATCGGGGAGGGCTTCGGATTTCCGGCTCGGTTCAAGATTGAGTTGTCGGACGAAGCCGACTTCAACTCGAACGCTTGGCTACTGGCAGGGAGGATCGACACGAACTTTCCGAACCCGGGAATCGCGCCACAAAGTTTTGATGCCGGTGGACGCGCGGCCCGCTTCATCCGCGTCACCGCCACAAAACTCGCGTTGCGGCAGAACGACTACCTCTTCGCGCTCGCGGAGTTGGAGGCGATCACCCTCGGCGGGACGAATGCGGCGCTGGGCGCTAGCGTGACCGCGCTGGACTCCATCGAAGCGCCGCCGCGATGGCGGAAGCGCAATTTGACGGACGGCTGGTATCCCGGCGTGCGCGCGTCGGAGAGCGCCGAACTCGCGGCGTTGCGCGCGCAGCGAACGGAGTTGCTCGCGCAAGCCACCCTTCCGGAAGAAAACGCGCTGCTGCAAACCCTCGCGAAAACCTTGTCCAGCCTCAAGGGGGAACTGAGCAATCTGCCGTCACAGAGCGTGGCCTACGTGGGTGCGGTGCATACCGGCTCCGGTTCATTCGTCGGCACGGGCGCCAGGGGCGGAATGCCGCGGCCGATTCACGTCCTCAACCGCGGCAATGTGCAGACTCCGGGCCGGGAAGTCGGGCCGGGTGCGTTGTCGTGTGTGGCCGGCCTCTCTTCCCGCTTCCCGCTTCCCGCTTCACACTCCGAAGGTGACCGCCGCGCGGCGCTCGCGCATTGGTTGACCTCGACAAACAACCCGCTCACCTGGCGTTCCATCGTCAACCGCGTCTGGCAATACCACTTCGGCCGCGGGCTGGTGGAGACACCGAACGATTTCGGCCGGATGGGTTCGCCGCCCTCCCACCCCGAGCTGCTCGACTGGCTGGCGTGCGAATTTCGCGACGGCGGGCAGTCGTTGAAAGTGTTGCACCGGCTGATCGTGACGAGCGCGACGTACCGGCAGAGTTCAGTAATCAGTGAATCAGTAATCAGTAATCA
>DASTLJ010000534.1:0-11148 GCA_035715125.1 Verrucomicrobiia bacterium | reverse complement strand
TTTTCCAGGCGCTTTTCCAGGTCCCCAAACGTACGAATGGGCGGAGCCACGTGGCGAAGGATCACCTGGCTGAGACTCTCCTCTTCGCTCCGCTTGGCCGCGTGAAGCGCGGCGTAAGCCTTCTCACTGAGCATGGCGCTCTTGCCCATGCCGGGATCGATACACGATCCATCTACCCATGGCAAGTTGTTGCCATGACTTATTGCAGCCAGTTCTGATTCCTTCCTGGTTCACAGTCGCATTGCTGGCCGCGCCATCGGTTTCATTAACACCCCGCTTCAACGAGGTGTCTGGCCGGATCACTTCTTCTTGCCGCCCTTGTGCCGGCCTTTGAAGGTCAGTTCGGCCACGCCCGATTTGTCGAGCTCGCCGAGGCCCTGCTTCACCATGCGGCTGTATTGCTTGAAGGCCGCGGCGGCCAGCGGGAGTTTCAGGCGGTGCGTTTTGGCGAGGTGCAGCGCGATGCCGGAATCTTTTGCGGCGTGCGCGGCGGAGAAGAAACAGGAGTGTTCACGGTTCTGCATGTCCTCGCCGTCGGTTTGGAGGACGCGCGAGTTGGCGCCGGTCTGCGAGAAAACTTCGCGGAGCATCGGCAGGTCGAGCTTGAAGGCGGCGCCCAGGCCAAGTCCCTCGGCCAGGCCCGCGGTATTGATGTTCATCACCATGTTCACGAGCGCCTTCACGATGGCGGCCTGCCCAGGCTTGCCGATGTAACGCATCGAGGCGGCAAGTTTCTCGAGGATCGGCTTGGCCCTCTCGAAAGTCGCCTCGCTGCCGCCGAGCATCAGGTAAAGCGTGCCCTCGCGCGCCTGCGTGATGCTGGAGGCCATGCAGGCTTCGAGCGCCTCGGCGCCGGCTTTCCTGACGGCCTTGTCCACTTCGACGTGGACCTCGGGCGAAATCGTGGCGCAATTGATGAAGAGCTTGCCGGCGGCGTTGGCCAGAAGGCTGTCGCCTTGCCTCGGGGATTTGTAGATGGCGCGCATCGCCTGGTCGTCGGTGACGACGGTGAGGACGACGTCCGACGACGCAGTCACGCGGGCGAGCGTGGTGCAGGCTTCCGCGCCCACTTCGCGCGCCAGCTCGAGCGCGGCGGCGGCGCGCACGTCGTAGAGGGCGGTGACGGGGAAACCGACTTCCCTGAGGCGGCGGGCCATGTTCGCGCCCATGCGGCCGACGCCGACGAATCCAATTCTTTGTGTCATAGTGTGGGTCTTTCTGGGGGATGGGTTGATTACGAAAACTCCGGGTAAAAGGGATTGTGCTTCTTCTCTTCGCCGACGGTCGTCAACGGGCCGTGCCCGGCGCCAATGACAGTCGCATCCGGCAGGGTAAAAATCTGCTTGCGGTTGTTCGCCAGCGCCTCCGCGAAGGAGACCAGCCCGCCACCCATCGAGCCGGCGAAGAGCGAGTCGCCGACGATCGCGACCGGCCGTTCCAGCCCGGAGATGACGTAAGTGATGCCGCCCGCCGCATGGCCGGAAGTGAGGCGCGCCTCGATGCCAAGCCCACCGACCTTGAAGCTCTGCGGCAGCGCGAACGATTCCGCGCCCGGCGTCGGATCAAGCGCGGAAACCTTCGCGGGCGCGCCGGTGGCGGCCTTCAACTCGTCGAGCCGGAGAATGTGATCCGGGTGGATGTGCGTGAGCAGGATGAGTTGAATCTGAAGTCCGTTGGCCCTGGCGAAGTCGAGCATCGGCTGGCAATCGGCGCCGGTGTCGAAGGCGGCCGCCTCGCGGCCCGCCGGGTGCCAGGCCAGGTAGGAGTTCACGGTCATGTCCTCGTAAGGCGTGTTGAACTGCGCCAATCCCGCGACCTGGACCGGTTGAGGGGACCACGCCTTGCGGGCGCTGTCGACCAAACGCGCCGGACCAAGCCCAAGGGCGCCCGCCAGTTGGCGCAGGACGGCCTCGTTCACCTCGCCGCGCCTGGCGCGCGAGAGCTCCTCCACGGTGACACCCGCGCTCCGGGCAAGCACGTCGTCAGCCAGCTTGAGGCCGCGCTGGGTCTTGCCGAGGATGTCCGTGAACGAGTCTTCCAACGGAATGGTGGCCATGAGTGGGCCGAAAATAAGCAGCGTCTTCAACGAAGGGAACAAAAAAAAGCGGACGCCAGTTCGCCGCTACGGGACGCGCCGTCACCGCGCGAAAATCTGGCGGATGACTTCCTCGATGGGCACTTCCTGGATGTCGATGTCGTTCACGGACAGTTCGTCCAGCAGCGCCTTGCAGGCGGGGATGACGCGCTCGCGTTTGACCTTGAGTTTCACCGTCTCGGGCGATTGCTCGATCACTTCGCCGAAGCGGGCGAGATTGGCGTCCGGGACCGAGGAATGGTTCGCGCAGTGGATGGTGACCAGCTTGAAGTCGGCGAAGCGGTCGATCACGTCGGCGAGCTGGCCATCGAAAAAGGTCTTGCCGTGATCGATGATGATCACCCGCCGGCACAGCGCCTGGATGTCGGCCATGTAATGGCTGGTCAGCACGATGGTCGTCTTGCGCTGCGCGTTGTAATGACGAAGGAACTCGCGGACGGTTTTTTGCGACACGACGTCGAGGCCGATGGTCGGTTCGTCCAGAAACAAAACCTTGGGCTGGTGCAGCAGCGAGGCGATGAGCTCCATCTTCATCCGTTCGCCCAGCGACAGTTCGCGGACCATGACGGACAGCTTGTCGCCCACGTTGAGCAGGGCGGTCAATTCGTCCACCGTGCGGGCGAAGGTGTCGGGGGCGATGTCGTAGATCTTCGCGTTGAGTTCGAGCGACTCGCGCGCCGGCAGGTCCCACCAGAGTTGGTTCTTTTGTCCGAGCAACAGCGCGAACTGACGGCGATATCCGTCGTCGCGCTCCCAGGGAGTGAACCCGAGCACCCGGGCCGTGCCGGCGGTCGGATAGAGCAGGCCCGCCAGCATCTTGAGCGTGGTGGTCTTGCCCGCGCCGTTCGGGCCCAGGAAGCCGACCAATTCCCCCTCCTCGATGCGGAAACTGACGTCGTCAACTGCGGTGACGGTTTCGTAGCGGCGGCGGAACAAGCCCTTGACCGCCCCGCGCAGACCGGGCTCCTTTTTGTAAGTGCGAAAGGTTTTGGTGAGGCCGCTCGCCTCGATGGCCGACATGGGGCGGAGCTTATCGGGGCCAACGCGCCAGAGGAAGCCTCGTATGTCTGTAGCGCGCCCGCGGTTGCTGAAGGCATGGAGTCCCGGCTTTAGCCGGCTGCGCGTCCGGCTGGGCCCAGCCCGCCACGCCTTCGGTCGCGCAACCGGCTAAAGCCGGGACTCCATGCGGGGATGGCCGCCCGCCGCTGAAGAGGCACGAAGCGTCATGCTTCTACGTCGTACAATCGAACCGGAGTTCTCACCAACTACTGTAGCCGCCGACGTGAGGAGGCGGATGGATCGCGCGTCCGCGTTCTCCGCCTCCTCACGTCGGCGGCTACGTACACTCAAGGCGCAAAGCGTGCGCGATAGAAGCGGTTAGTCGCGCCGGGGCTCAACGCATCGGTGAACGGCATGATGCCGTTGGTTGTAAGCAGGTTCGTCAGCGTCGGCCAATCGACCAGGTTGGTCGAGGCCTCGATGAAATACGTCTGGTTGGAGTAACCCATCAGCTTGAACCGAAACAGACCGTTTGGAAGGACTTCCGGCTCCGTCAGCACGGGGCGGAGCCACACGGTGAGCGTCGCGACCTGGCTGGTGGCCGCACCGACGAGGTTTGTCACGACGGCGGCGTAACTTCCAGCCTGGGCCGGCTGAATGTTGGCCAGGGTCAGATTTGAACTGGTCGCGCCCGGCAGGTTGGTCTCCATAAAGCGCCACTGGTAAGCGAGATTGGTCCCGGCAGCGGCCACCGTAAACGTCGTGTCGCTGCCCGCCACAGCGATCCGATTCGTCGGGTCCGAGGTGATGGCGGGCACGGTCCAGACCGCATTGGTGAAGATGACGTTCGTGCCAGCGAGCGTGGCGTAGTTGGTGACCACAAGCCGGTAAAACGCGGACTGGGCCAACTGGAGGTTGGTCAATGTGAACGAATCGTTGGTCGAAAAGGTGATGTTCGTCGCGACGGCGAACGACATGCGCCGCCAGAAGTAGGTCATCGGAACGGAGCCGCTGACCCGCACGGTGTAGGTCGCGTTGGCGCCGACGCGGTTGGTCTGGCCAACGGGCGGGATGAGAATGATCGGCGCCACTTTGACGATAAGCCGGGCCTCCTGGCTTTGGAGGGTTGTCACGTCATCGGTGACAAGCACCGAGTAAGCGCCCTCGGAGCCGAGGCTGACATTGTTCATCGTGAAGCTGGCGGTGGTCGCCCCCGCAATGGGCGTTCCATTGACCAGCCACTGATAGCGAACCACCCCCGTGCCGCTCGCACCAACCATGAACGTGACTGTCGCTCCGGGCAACACCACCTGCTGCATCGGCTGCACGCTGATGGTCGGCGGCACCAGAACCAACAGGCGCGCGTCACGGCTGAGCGCGAAGCCGGCGTCATTCAACACCATCACGCTATAAGCGCCCGAATCGGTGGATTGAAGGACGGACAGGGTCAATGTCTGGTTGGTCGCTTCGCTCAACGGCAGGCCATTGAACCGCCACTGGTAGCGCAGCGGCGCCGTGCCGGAGGCGCTCACGCTGAAATTGGTGGTCGTGCCGCCGGGCGCAGTGGCGTTTTGCGGCTGCATTGTGATCACAGGAGTGTCGAGCCGGCTCGAAGCCAACTGCGGATCGGTGCCGTCAAAGTACTCATCGAGGCTGCTGCGCCCGTCTCCATCGGGGTCGGCATCCGCGTCGGCGATGTTGCTGGAGCTCAAACCGTGCCCCGTCTCCCAATCATCCGGCAGTCCGTCGGCGTCGGCGTCGGTGTAGGTGCTGCCCGGCACGTTCGGGCGGCCCGCGGTGGGCGGCTCAGCCTTCCAACTCAGCGGCTCGTTGCCATACCGATTGGGTCGGCGGCGCTGGAGTGAAGCGCCCGTGCCGTCGGCGCCCGCGGGCCATGGGGAGGCATCGTCGTATTCGACGCGGTCCACGCAAATTTGCGGCACGTAGCCCGCGTCCGGACCCGACATCTGCGGCGCATCGGGACGGAACAACTCGACAATGTCGCCGGCATTGTCGAGCTTGCCCGAATAGGGGCCACGAATCGGCACGGTTTGCGGAACGCCATACTTCGCGCGGAAGTTGGCCAGGGCCGCCGGGTTCAATTGCGGATCGAAGGCAACGACGAGCAGATAACTGCGCGAGGGCATCATCGTGCTGGACGGGAAAACGAAGTCCACACCGCCCGCCAGCCGCCACCGGTTCGATGGAAACGACGCATCATACAGTCGCACCGCGTTCGTCGTGAGATTGCACAATTCGACGAACTCCTCGTCCTCGTTTTCGACTTCGCCGGACACGGGATGAAACATCAACTCATTGATCACGACTGGACCGATGAGCGGCGGCGGGTTGTTGGAGCCGGCGCCGGACCGGAACTGGGCCAGCGTCGCCGGGCTGTCGCTGCCGAACGAACGCCCGCTGGCCGCCGCCAACTCCTCGCCCACGCTGGTCAAGACGCGGCCGAATGAGACGCCGTTGGACGAAGCGCCGAACTTAAACTGGCTCCGGTAACCGGTGAGATTCCCCGACCCGTCAACTTGCGAAAGGATCGCGAGGTCGCCGCGCGCCGAGTCAAATGTGAACGGCACCAGCGCGCCCGGATCCACATTGGCGCCGAACTGGTATTCGTAGAAGACCCGAAAGCCGTTCGCGCCAACGCTCGTGCCGTTGGCGAAACGGTACTTTTTCAGGTTCGCCAGGCTGTCGCTCAGGAACCAGCCTCCGATGTCCACGTCCGCGCCGGAACTGTTTGCCAATTCAACCGCGTCCTCCAACGGCGGATCGGTGTGGGAGAGCACCTCGCTGATGGCCACGGTCGAGAGGGGCAGGTAGTTCGGCTCGCCGGGAGTCGGGGAGGTCAGGAAGGTGACGAAGCTCGTTGCGCCATCCGGGAGGCGGCCTTGCGAGACGCCGAGCGGTTGGAATCCGAAGTCCACCGAATCGATCATTGTGCCGTTTGAAGCGTAGAGCCGCAGCGTCTCGCCGAAGGCGTCGAGGTTAAAACTCACGTGGTCCTTTCCCTGGCTGGGGTCGCCGTCGGCCGTGAATCGCACGAAGCCTTTCGCGCCCACGAACGAAAGTGGCGCGATCTGGAAGCGGTTCAGTCCTGTGATCGATGGATCATCCGTGAGGTACAAGCCCGCGAGATCGACGGGCTGCGCGTTCGAATTGAACAGCTCGAACCAATCGTTTCCACGCGCGGGATTTGCCATCCATTCGTTGATACGCAGGGCGGACGGCGGGCCGAGTGTGGCTGGAGCCGCGTTCGCGCCGGCCGGCGTGGGCGCGGCGAGCAAGCGCCACTGACCGCCGCTCAGGCCGATGCTCTGGTCGGCGACCTGGACGCCGTACTCGACGAAGTTCATGATCTGGCCATTCGTGCCAAACAAGTAGAGTCCGCCTCCCTGGGCCGAGATCGAAAAGCCGCAGTTCATCGAAAGGCCCGGGCTGACTGACGCCGCGGCAAGGCCGTCGCACCAGATACGCAGGTAACTGTCCGGCATCATCTGCGCGCCAGCCGGGAAGATGAACTTGGGGGCGCCCGGCGAATCTCCCAGGCCCATCCCGGAAAAGTCGAAGGTCCCTGCATTAGTATTCCGCAATTCGATCCAATCCGCCAGCGTTCCCCACGGCGAGAACCCGGTGGTGTCATTGCGCGCGAGGACTTCGTTGAGGAACGGGCCGCCATAGTTCAGGACGTAATTGGCCGCCCCCGGGCTGGCGCTGCCCGGGAAACTCACGATGGTCGCGCTGGCATCGGGCAGGCGGCCCTGGGTGACGCCTTCGACCTGCGCGCCGTAGGTGGCGCGAGTCACCTCCACGCCGGCGGCGTCGTAGAGGACAATCGCTCCGCCCGCAGCGGACAATTTGAAGTCCAGGTGCTTCGCGCCGGGCGCCTCATCGGCAAGCAATTGCAGGTACCCGCTGGGCGCGATGAATGCTGGCAGGGAATAACGGAACACCGCGTTGCTCGTGCCGAGAAACGCGCCCTTCAACTCCGCGGGCAGCGTCGCCGAGCGGTTGTAGAGTTCCACCCAGTCCGACCCACCGGGCGCTGTATTGGCCAGCCACTCGTTGATGGCAAGGTTTGTCGCGCTGATGGTCGGGGCGGCCAGGTTGGCCGCGCCAGGTGAGGGAACGTTGAGCGTCCAGACCCCGGAGATCCGGCCGATCGAGTAGTCGGCCAGTTGTGGGCCGAAGCTGATGGCATCGACGCGGTTGGTGGAGCCGTCGTACAGGAACAGGCTGCTGCCATCCTTATCGAGAGCGAAGCCGGTGTGAAGTCCGGGCGCGGCGATGTTCGTGTCACACCAGACAACGAGATACGCCCCTGCCGACAGGACGGGGCCGCTGTTGAAAACGAACCGCCGGGCGTCGCCGTTATCCGAGAGACTCCAACCGGTGAGGCTCACGTCGTTGGGGCCAGGATTGTAAAGTTCGACCCAGTCCGGATACGCACCACCGTTGTTCGTGGTCGAGAGGTTCAAGGCCATGAGCTCATTCAGCACCAGGACGGGCGCAGGCGGCGCCCCGGGGGCCTGGCCGGGAGTGCCGTTCGGTGCGGCACTCGCCCGCCAGTTGGCCGGGTCATCGGGGTCGCCGTTTTCGTCGAGGATCTCCAGCGACGCCCCCGCGCCATCGGCCGCGGTGGGCCAGCCGTTCTCGTCGTCATAGTTCACGGAAATGACCGTGTTGCCCGCGGCGTCTTTCAGGGCAAGCCGCTCGCCGCCGTTGCTGAGATTGTCCGCGAAGTAACCGGCAACCACGACGCCGGGGTAGCGCGCGGCGAAGGCGGCGGGATTGGCATCGTTATCGTTGGCCAGCACCAACCGCGCGCCCGCCGCCAGCATGAATTGAGGCGGGAAGACGAAGGTGATCCCTTCAAAGCTACAGCCCCCAAGATTGAGTTCGGTCAAGCCGATGTTTCGCAGTTCGATGAATTCGTAGGCGGACCCGCCCTGCGGATTGTACATAATTTCCGTGATCCGCAGCGGCACACCGAGGAAGCCGACAAGAAAATCGGCCTCGTTGAGCGCGCTCCAGTTGCCGCCGTTGAGCGTGCGCGCCCGCACGGTCGACGAGCGACCCAGCGGCACGGGCCCGCCCGCGTAGGCCGCAGCCTGCGCCGAAACCGCGCCGGATCCATAAACGCGAGGGTCGGATCCATTCGTGCTGAAATAGACAGTTCCGGCGCCCTCGGCGTTGGTGATGAAAAGGCTGTAGCCTGGAGCGACGTGACCGCCGTGCTGGCTGAAGACGGGGGCGGCCACAGCCGGGTAGAGGCCCGCGATGCGGAACTGAGCCAGGACGTTGGAGCCGCGCAGCGGGAAGAAGTTCGGCGTCTGGCCGCTGATGTTCGTGATGGTGAAGAGGGCGTTCAGTTCCCGGGTATATTCGAGTTCGCGGGTGTAGGGCTGATTGGCCCGGACGGTGGCCACGTCGCCCCACCGGGCGGATTCGCAGACGACGGAATCCCAGATTTCGTCCGTGCGCTTGCGGTAGGCGGTTGCCGGAAGATTGACGGCGGGGTTCGCAGGACTCCAGAACGCAGCCGTGTTCGGGGTGGTGTAGAGCGGGCCGCCGTTGAACATGAGCTTGTGGATGCGATCGCCGAAGAGCACGCGGTACTCGACATTGTTCGTGAGCAGCCGGAACAGCTCGCCGGGAGAATTCGCCGCGTTGAGGTTGGCATTGGCGAGGAAGGCGAAATCCCACTGCCTGAAGGTGTGCTCGGCGTCCCAACTGACGAAGCGCCACGGGAGCGAACCCGGCAGGCGGCTGCGGCGCCAGGCGTAAAAGTTGTGGTGCGGCCAGTCGGTATTGCCGACCCAGAAGTTCACGATCATGTAGTCGTTGAACCACGGCACGTCGAGCCAGGCCTGCAACTGCTCGTAGTTGGCGTTGTTCGCCAGGCCCGACCGCGCGACGGCGAGCATCGCGTTGTAATTACTAACCGTGCCATTCTGGAGGCCGCTGGCGTCGCCGGTGTGCTTGAACACGTCCCACTCTTCCTTTTGCCCGCCGAGATAGCTGGCGGCGGCGGCTTCATCCATGCGCTCGTGCAGGAAGTAAAGGCCCCAGTAGAGACCGTCGAGATAGAGGTGCACGTAGCGGGCGTGTTGGGCGACCATGCCCGCGTTGTTCATCAGATCACTCGTGATCGTGTCGGTGATGAATTTGGCGCGGTTGCGCTGGTCGCCATCGGTCATGTGCGTCCACCAGAAATTCAGGCCGGCGTCGAGGATGAGGGTGTCGAATTCCTCGACCGGCGTGTCGTCGAACACTTTGGCATGCAGCTTCGGCGTGCCGAAGTCGCCTTTGAAAATGAGGCGCATCGACAGCTTTTTGTCCTTCCAATCTCCACTGGCGTCGGTGGGACTGCTGCCGCCCTGAATTTCGAAGCCGCAGTCCGATTGGAACACGCGCTCGCCGTTGGGCAACCACATCTCGGCGTTGACCGGGCGCTGGTTGCCTTGCTTTTTGCGCCCGGAATAAACGCCATTGGTCGGGCCGAAGGCCGTGTCGATGGGCGTGACGAGCGACACGGTGGGCAGTTGCGCCAGCGCCTGTCGGGCGATCTGCAGGTTGGCGCCGCTGGTCAGGACTTGCGGATCCATCTCGTAATCGCCGGACGTGTCGGCCGTCGCGCCGGGATATTCCGAAACCCAGTTGGTGGGAAACCCGGCGGGCCGAATCGGTTGAAAGAGCACCTGGTCGGGGAAAACGTAGGTGCGCGTGAGCACACTCGACTCGAGGAGGCCGGATTTGTAGGCGGCGGCGCGCAGCGGGATGACCGCCTTGTTCGAGGTGCCGGCGATCGGAATGAGGCCCGTGTAGAGCGAACCGTTGGCCGGCGTCGGCATGTCGCCGTTGAGCGTGTAGTAGATCGAGGCGCCGGGCGTGGCGCAAGCCAGCGCAACCTGAAAGGCTTGTTGGAACAGGCCGCTGTTGACCGACGCGTGCGGCAGCGCGACGAAGCCCGAGTAATTGGTCGGCTCTGAATTAAGCGCCCGGGGCGTGGGGGTGGCGAGGTAGGCAAAGGTGTTCGAACTGGTGCGGCCCCACGACTTGTCACCGCGCTGTTCCGGGTAGTCGGGCGCGAATTCATGCACGACCTGGCGCGGCAACTGCGCGTTGTAAAGGCCGAGGTATTCGCTGGTCCCGAGAGCGAAGGAGGTGTGATTCGTCAGGGGTCCGGTGGTGGCGCGGTCCTTGCCGTCGGCGAAGACGAGCAGGTATTGACCGGCGGCCAGAGTGATGGCCGGGAAAACCCATTGCCCCGGGTTCGCGGGGTCGTCCGTGAGCGACCAGCCGAGGAGGCTCACGCTGTTATTGCCACGGTTGAACAGCTCAATCCAATCCGCTTTGTCACCGTCCTCGTCCCGGATGCCAGTGAGGTTGTCCGCCACGATTTCGTTGATGACGACGTCGGCCGTGAACGCCGGGTTGAGCGTGTAGGTCCACGACCCGCCGGCAAACGCGTTTGGCACAGGCGCAGTGTCGGCGATGCCGTGCCCGCCGGCCCAGCTCATCGTCACCAGGCCGCTGGCCGGCTGCGGGAATGAATAGAGATAGGGCCCAGCGCCCCCGCCAGTGACACTGGAGGCGGACACGCCGTTGACACGCAGGTCCGCGGCATCCACGCCGTTCACCGCTTCGCTGAAGGTGAGTTGGATTTGCGTGAGCGCTGCGACCACGGCGCCGCGCGCGGGCTCGGTCACGCGCACGACAGGTGGAATGGTGTCCACGAGCGTGCATGACCACGTGGCGCCGGCAGCGTTTTCATCGAAGCGGTTTCCGGCCAGGTCGTAAATGGCATGGCTGGCATCCCACGTGAACTGCACGAGGCCCGGAGAGGGTTGTGTAAACTGAATCGTCCAGGCATTGCCGGCGCTGGAGCGGGCTGCAGCCGATGCTCCGTTGATGAGAAAATCGTCGATCTCCAGGCCGGTGACCGCCTCGGAGAAAGTGACAATGACTTGCGTGAGATTGCTGACTATGGCGCCGGCAACGGGTGAGACGGATTGAATCGTCGGCGGCGTGATGTCCGCGGC
>DASTLJ010000533.1:0-5113 GCA_035715125.1 Verrucomicrobiia bacterium | reverse complement strand
CGCCCGAACTGGCCAACCAGCCGGAAACCGCCGCCTTCCGCGTCGAGCGCCCGATCAGCGATTCGCGAACCATGTTCATGCGCGTCCGTCCGGTTTATGTCCCGTGAGGATTTCAAGGAACTGCTCAACATGAACCCATCTCCAATGACGAAACTTTGCGCACCGCCGGCAAGAATTTCGAGTGCGGTGACTCATCACCGCTTTTGCCGCTTTGGCGACTTGTCGCCAAAGCAGGGCCGCGTCCAGCGGCCTGGGCGAGTTGGACGCCTTCCCGCATTCGACGGCGACAAGTCGCCTGCCGAAAGCGCGGACAAGTCCGCGCACTCCAAAGTCGTTGCGGATTTGCCGCGCTGGGTCTTTTTGCGGCTATTCTTACCGGGCGCTGCTGGCCTCATCGTGCTGGCCGGATGCGGCAGGTCGCCAGCTCCCGATCCGACGGTTCTCGCCAAGATCGGGGACCGCGTGATCCACATTGCGGACGTGGAACGGGAGATTGCGTGGCGTCAGAACGCCCGTCGCGGCGTGCCTGAGCCGCGCGCGCTGCTCGAAGAGATGATCACCCAGGAGTCGCTCGTGCAAAAGGCCCGCGCCGCCGGGTTGGAGAAGGATCCGGAATTCCAGCGCGCCTGCCGTTCGCTGCTGGTCTCGAAATTCAAGGAGCGCGAACTGACTCCGCGCGTGGAAGCCCTTCAAGTTTCCGCCGAGGAACTGCGCGCTGCCTACGAGAAACAGAAGGACCGCCGTACCCAGCCGGGCAAGGCGCGCCTGGCCCTCGTGCAGATCAAGACCGACCTAACGATAAGCGAGCCCCGGCTTGCCGAGCTGCGCACTCGGATCGAAGAAGCGCGCGCCGAGTCGCTTGCGCTCACGGATGGCACGCAGGGGTTCGGCAAGGTTGCCGTCGCCTACTCGGAAGATCAGGCCAGCCGTTACAAGGGCGGCGACGTCGGCTGGTTCGATGAAGGCCAAACGCACTATCGCTGGCCCGCGGAGGTGATTGCCGCCGGATTCGCGCTCAAAAACAATGGCAACGTCAGCGAAGTCATCCGTGCCGCGAATGGACTTTACCTCGTCAAGAAACTCGACACGCGCGCCGCCAGCGTCACGCCGCTGGCGCAGGTCGAGGAGGGGCTCCGTCGTCAGTTGCTGAAAGAGAAGCGCGAGCAGGCCGAAAAGCTCTTCCTCAGCGAAGCGCGCCGCGCGGCCGGCGTGCAAACTTTCTCAGAGGCGCTGGCCTCCAGGCCCGTTCCTTCGACGACTGTGGCCCGGCGCACGACCGCGGAGCCGCCTGGCTTACCCTGAAGTTTTCCACTCCCCATGACCATGAAAGCAAGCAACCAGTTCAAGAGCCTGACGGGAGCGTCATTGGCCGCCGTGTTGGTGTTGCTCGGTGCGGTCGGCGCGGCACAGGCGGCGGCTCCGAACATCTCCGGCGCCGGCGCCGTCCCAGGCATTCTCGACACGGAGACCAGCCGAGCCTTCGAGGACATACGAATTACCGACAGTGACGACGATGACGTGGTCTTGACGATAAGCTTCCCTGCGGCACATGGAACATTGCCCACCAGCGCCAGCTTCAGCCGCTCCGGCGACGTTTACACTCTGCTCAAGGGCTCGCCCGGCGACGCGACCCACTTCATCACCAACCTCGTCTTCACGCCCACGCTGAACAGCATTTCCATCGGCAGCACCCGGACCACGACCTTCAACATCACGGTCATGGACACCAAGGGCCTCTCCGACACCGACAACCGAGTCAGGCTGGAAGTCACCCCGGTAAACGACCCCCCGACCATCACCGGCGCGGGCGGGATGTTCCAGATTGGCGACAATGAAACCAACCGGCCGTTCGCATCCGTGCAGATCGAGGACATGGACAACCTCGGCGCCCAACCAGTGACGTTGAAAGTCGTCATCGACAAGCCAGTGCAGGGCAACTTCACGAACGGGACTCTCAGCTCGTTCATACTGTCGAGCAGCAACCGCTACAGTTTCAGCGGCACGCCCGCCGAAGCCACGGTGGCGATCCAGGGACTTCGCTTCAAACCGCGGGAAAACCGCCTGCCGGTCGGATCCAACGAAGTCACGCACTTCACCGTCACCGTGTCGGACGACGGGAGTCCTTCGCTCTCGGCCACCAACGCGAACACGCAGGTGACGGCAACCTCCATCAACGACGTGCCACAGATCGGTGGCGTCGTGAGCACAGCGCAGCCCGTGCGCACCGGCACTTCCCTCGGCGCATTTGCCGGAGTCATCATCGCCGACCCTGACGTGAACCCCGACCCGGCGCGTAACGGGCAGGACCTCACGATCACGGTGACGCTGCAGGGCACGAACGTCATCGGCGAACTCAATCCACCCGGAGGACTTGCCACCATTGTCACTCTGATGAATGTCACCGCCGCCGAAGCCAGCGCCGCCATCCAGGCGCTGTTCTACTCGGCGCCGGCGTTTCCCGTGCCGTTTGGCACCACGAACCGCATGACCGCCACGATCGTCGTGACGGACAGTGCCGGCGGTTCGCGCACGAACTCTCTCACCCGCATCGACGTCTATTCGCCGTTCACTCCGCCCGGTTTGTCCGGCACGCAGGCCGACCAGCGCGTGAACGACAAGAGCACCATCGCGCCATTCTCCACCGTCTCCATCCAGAGCCTCAATGGCGGCGCTTTCTCGGTGCTCGTGCAATTGGACAACGATGCCAAGGGCGAATTGATCAACCTCTCCGGTTTCGTGAAGACCAGCGGCGCGCGCGCCCTCTATACGTTCAGCGGCTCGAGCGAAGCGGCGACGATCGCCATCCGACAATTGCTCTTCCGGCCGGTCGAGAACCGCCTGGGAGGCTCGGCTGTCGAAACCGTCGTGTTCGATATCTCGCTCCTCGATGGCGGCACGACCAGTGGTCCCGACGCCAGCACCACGGTCATCGTTTCGCCGGTCAACGACCGTCCGCTCATCCAGAACATCCCGCCGCTCATCCGCATTACAGACAACGAGACGACGCGGCCCTTCCGCACGGTGGGAATATCGGACCAGGACGAGCGCGGCACGCAATCGGTCCACGTCGTTGTCACGCTGGACGACGCGGCCAAGGGATCGTTTGCCTCGAACAGCCTCGGCAGCTTCGCCGCGGTCGCCATGGGCTACAGCTTTGACGGCTCCGGCGCCCGGGCGACGGTGGCGATCAGCAACCTTCTGTTTGAGCCGACGGAAAACCGCGTTCCCCTCGGGGAGTCCGAGACGACGGTGTTCACCATCACCGTGGACGACGGGCACGGCGGCGTGGCCGTAAACAGCGGCACGAGCGTCCGGGTTTCGTCCGTGGCGGGCGCGCCTGAAATCATCGTCCCCATGCCGCAGCCCATTTCGCGCCCGCTCGCCCCGCCCCTGTACCCCTTCGAGTCGGTGACGATCACAGACGACGAGGAACTGACCGTGACCGTGGCCATCGTGAATACGAACCACGGCGTCTTTACCAGCAATAGCCTGGCGGCCACCGGCTTCACAAACAGCGGTCCCGGCGCGTTCACCTTCCATGGGACGGTCGAGACCGTGTCCAACGCGATCACGCGGCTGGATTTCGCTCCGAATACGAACCTGCCGCCCGGCGTGGTCACCTTCTCCATTACAGCGGTGGACACGACCGGGAATTCGGTCACAGAAACGCTCTCGATTCTTCTGCGCGTCATCCAGCGCGTTTACGTCGTCACGAAAACCGGGGACTATGATGTGGGCGAGAGCAATCCGAACCTGATTCTCGGGACGCTTCGCAAGGCAGTCGAAGATGCGGGCAGCAACGACCACATCACGTTCGATTTGCGTCCCCCGACGAACGGCGTGCCGGACCTGCCGGCGACGATTCGCCTGCGCCGGACCATCGCCTTGACCAAGAGCGTCACCATCGACGGGCCGGGGGCAAACCTGCTGACGATCAGCGGCGACACCGACGCCGACGGCGCGCCCGACGTGCAGCTCTTCCAGGTGTTGGCAAACACCCGCCTGAACCGTCTCACGCTCACCCAAGGCAACGCGGCACCTGCCGGCGGAGCGGTGGGCGTGCTGCCCGGCGGTAACCTGACGATCAGCTATTGCGCCGTGACCGAGAGCCAGGCCGAACAATGGGGAGGGGGTATCGACGTGGAGGCCGGCGCTTTGCAAATGGATCACTGTCTCATCGTCAGCAACCGGACCATTGCCGCGGTGGGCCAGGGTGGCGGCGGCGTATCGATTTATTCCGACCAGCACTGTGTGATTGAGAACACGACCTTCTCCGGGAACAGCCAGCAGTCGCCGGGCGGGCTGGGCGGCGGCGGGCTCTATGTGGAAAACCTCGACCCTGCCACGCCGCTGCTGGTCCAGGTCAATGGATGCACATTCCGGGACAACGTGGACGAGGCCGGAGGCGGCACGTCGATTCGGCCCAACGTCTTCAACTGCAAAGTGCTGTTGAAGAACTCCGTCCTCGCCGACGGACACGGCGAGAACCTGGACGTGGACGACAGCGGGGCCATTGTGTCATTTGGCGGAAACGTCTCGGACGACTCGACCCGGACAATCTTCTCGTTTGGCGGCGAGCCCTACGAAGTGGTGCTCTTCACGCCGCCGATGGACAAGACCAACGTGGCGCCCCGACTCCTGCCGCTGGCGGTCAATCTCGGGCAGACGCGCACGCATGCGCTGGACTTCAGCAGCCCGGCTCTCGCAGCCTCCGTGACGAACACGCTCGGCACCGACCAACGCGGATACTGGCGCGACGACGACGCCGACAGCGGCGCGTTTGAGCGCGGCCCCCGGCAGCAAATCATCATCAACGAATTCGCGTACGACCCGCAGGCGCCCGGCACCAATGACGAGTTCATCGAGTTTTATGTCCCGCGGGCCGCGACGAACATCAATCTGGAAGGCTTCCAATTGTGCATTGGCGGCGTGTTGCGCCACACCTTCGGCTCGAACGTGCTCGCGCCCGGCCAGGCGCTCGTGCTCTTCTCGAAGGACGCTACGTCCACCAATGTCCCACCAGGGGTGTTCGGTGCGGTGGCGAAGACCAACCTTGTTCCGACGAACCTGCTTCTGGACAATAACGCCGACACGATCACGTTGAAGAATCCGG
>DASTLJ010000532.1:0-20464 GCA_035715125.1 Verrucomicrobiia bacterium | reverse complement strand
CATCGCCTCCATCTCCAAGGCGGGGCTGACCGTCACCGCCGACAACAAGAGCCGCGCTGCCGGCCAACCCAACCCCGCTTTGACCGCCTCCTATTCGGGCTTCGTCGGGGGCGAGACCCTCGCGACCAGCGGCGTCACCGGCAGCCCGGCCTTAAGCACCACCACTACGAACGTGGCCGGCACCTATCCGATCACTGCGGCTCAAGGCACCTTGAGCGCCGCCAACTACTCCTTCAGTTTTGTCAACGGCGTATTGACCGTCACCCCAGCCTCGGCCACCCGCCTGGTCATGCTGACGGAGCCTTCCAGCAGTGCCACCGCGGGTGTGCCCTTCGCTCAACAAGCGGCTATCGGCATCCAGGATGCCTATGGCAACCTGCGTTCAAGCGACAACAGCACCGTCGTCACCGCCACTCGCAACGCGGGAACCGGCACCTTGCAAGGTGCTTTGAGCGCCACGGCGGTCAACGGCGTGGCCATGTTTGCCAACCTCTCCCACAACGTCGCCAACACCATTAACCTGACTTTCAGCAGCAGCGGCCTGACCAACGTCACCTCGGCCAACATCCTGATCAGCCCGGCAGCCTTCGCTCAGTTGCAGTTGCTGGTGCCGGGTGAAAGTGCCGCCCCAGGCACACCCTCCGGCAAAACCGGTTCCCCCAGCGCCCAGATCGTGGGCAGTTCCTTCTCCGTCACGGTCAACGCCGTGGATGCTATCTGGAACCGGGTCAGTACGGTGAGCGACACAGTGGGCCTGATCTCCAGTGACCTCACCGCGACTCTGGCGCCCGCGGCGGCGTTGGTCTCCGGCACCACCAACCTGACGGTTACTTTCAATGCTACGGGCAACTTCACCCTCACGGCCACCGATCTGACGGACGGCAGCAAGACGGCCAGCATCAGCCCGGCCATCACCGTCAGCCCGGCCCAGTACACTCCAGCCACCGGTGGCACAGCCATTTCGGCTGACGGGGCGAGCGGTACGTTCACCAGTTTGACCGGACCGAGTTACTCGGAGAACGCCAGCGGCAACGTCGGCACGGGCACCATCATTCTCAAGGCGCCCAGTGGTTTTGTTTTCGACACCGGCGGCACCGCGCCAACCGTTCTGATTACCCGACTGGCGGGCAGCGGCAAAAATACCGTCAACATCAACGACGTGGCCAGCGGCACCGCTGCGGCCATTACCTCGCGAACCACAACGCAAATCATCTTCACCGTGACCGGTTCCAGTGCCAGTGGGGTGACTTGCAAGCTGACCTGGCAAAATGTCCGGGTCCGTCCCGCTGCTGGCACGCCGTTGGCCAGCGGCAACCTGAGCCGCAGCGGCACGGCCAGCGTGGTCGGGCTGTCCACCAACGCCAACCTTGGCCTCCTGCGCGAAGTGGCTGGCGCGGCCAGCAACCTGGCCATTCAAACCCAGCCATCGGCCACCGCCATCGCCGGCGTGACCTTTGCCCAGCAGCCGGTCCTGCAGGTGTGCGATCAGTTCGGCAACCTGCGCAGCACCGCCAATGGCGTGTCGGACAGCACCGTGGTTACCGCCGCTCGCATCGCCGGCAGCGGCACCTTGCAAGGCACCCTCAACGCCACCGCCACCAATGGTGTGGCCACTTTCTCCAATCTCTGGCACAACGTGGCCACCAATATCACTCTGGCTTTCAGCGCTTCGGGCCTCAGCGGCACCACCTCCAGCATCATTGCTGTCAGCCCGGCGACCGCCCAGCCCGCCACTCTCACGGGCATCCAGGTTGTGCCGAACGGAATCAAGATCAGGTTCACGGGCAGCGCAGGTCAGACCTATCAGATCGTACGCGCTTCGGCCCTGCTCAACAGTGGGACGGTCTGGACAAACATTGGTTCCGCCACGACGGATGCCGCCGGCAAAGGTGAATTCATAGACACCTACGCGCCCCCGATGCACAGCTTTTACCGAGCGGTGTCACCTGAGTGGAACCCGCAGCCTGCGCCCGCACGTTAGCCGGCGGGACGTTGGTCGGAACGCAACGGACGCTCGTCTGCCGTTCGCAGAACCAGTTGATGCACACGCATCCAAGTCGAGAAACTGCGGACGCTCCCCCGTCCGCAACGCGCCGCCTGCGAAGGGAGATGCTAAACTCCGCCAACGCCCTTCCCCTTCACACCTGCTGCGGACTCGGGACCGTCTGCGCTCCGGAAAGGCCTGTGGAAACGGCATGAATTTGCCTTTCCTGGGAGGGTGACATTACGCTCGCCTCCGCCGCGGATGTGGTGTATAAGTAGCCCGTTCCATCGTTCTAGAACGGCGAAGCTTTTGTGTTGTAACCTCGTAGTGCCAAACCCATGTTCCCGACCCTGGCCCAATTCTCCCGTGGCGGCGCCCTGGCGTTCGTGGCGGTTTTCGCCACAATCGCGCTGCCGCCGAACCTTCACGCCGCCCTGCCCGCCAACGACACGTGTGGCGGGGCAATCCTCGTCCCCGGCGTCCCGTATCTCAGCCCGGTCATCGATGTCCTTGAGGCGACGACCAACGGGGACCCCGTTGCCCTTCCGTCCCCCCCGGGTCTGACGCGCAGCATCTGGTTTAAGTTCATCCCGGCTGCCAGCGACCGTTACACCCTCTCGGTCGGCGAAGACACGGAGACCAACTTCGGCGACCTGTATTCGACCGACACAGTCATTGGCCTTTACAGGTCCGCATCCGGTTGCGGCGGCCCGTTGACCCTCGTGGCAGAGAACGACGACTCGGGAGGCGTTCGCTCGGCCCTCTCCACGAACCTCAACGCTGGCGCCACCTACTTCCTCGTCGTTTGGGTCGGGATGGGCTCCCAAGACACCAACCACGCGCTCAACGTGCAATTGCGCGTCACCCGGCCCGTTGTTCCGGCGAATGATCTTTGCTCCGGCGCCATTCCCATTCCCACCGCGACCTTTCCGTACGTCAGCCCCAACATCGACACCCTCCTGGCGACCAGCGCCAATGATCCCGTATCCACTTGCAGCAGCTTCCGAGGCGTCTGGTTCACATTCGCGCCCACCGTGAGTGGAACGTACATCCTGGGCCTCGACCGGGAGCCGGCAACGTCGATGGTCGATCCCACGTTGGCGATTTTCACCAGCACCGGGGGTTGCAACGGACCTTTCTCCGAACTGACGTGTACTAACAACCAGGCCCACCAGCCGATCATCATTCCACTCAACGCCGGGACGACCCACTACATACTGATAGCGGACATCGAACTCCCGCCATGCGCCGGCGCCACGGCCGTTCAACTGCGCGTCAGCCGGCCCGGACCGCCCACGGTCACGACGCTGCCTGCCAGCAGCATCAACAGCACCAGTGCCGTGCTCAACACCGTGATCAATCCCAACGGCTTCCTGACCCGTTACTATTTCGAATGGGGCACGACCACCAGCTACGGCAACATGACCCCGAACCGGCAGTTGTCCTCCGGCGCGGCCGCCAGTCCGGTGAACACCGACGCTCTTCTGGACGGCATTACCCCCGGCGTCACCTACCATTATCGGGCCGTCGGCAGCAACGAGATGGGCAAAATCTTCGGGGCCGACCAGAGCTTCCGCTATTCGACAACCCGCCCGACGATTGTCGGGCATTCGGTCCAGCCGGGTGGGAACTTCCACTTCCGCTTTACGGCTAATTCCAACCAGGTGTACTTGATCCAAAGCACGACGAACTTGATGCAGTGGAGTGATTGGGGCTCGGCGACCGATCTCGGGGACGGCTCGTTCGACTTCAGCGTGTCAGGCACCCCGGGGCCCCGGCGCTTTTTCAAGGTCCGATCGCCTTAGGCCGATTCGGCGCCATACGATTGCCAGCCCTGCATGACTGACCCATCGTCGCTCCGGTTCGCAGGCCGCTGCTCTTTCTGGCTGGCGTCCGCGGCCACACTTGCGCTGACGGCGTTGGCTGGAACCGCCGCCCGCGCGCAATCCAATCCGCCCGCGATCACGGCGCAGCCCCAAAGCCTTACGGTCACCCAGGGGATGTCAGCCTCCTTCAGCGTGACGGTCACGGGGACGGGGACCCTCGTTTATCAGTGGTTCCGCAATAACACCAACTTGTTGGATGGCGCCACAAACTCCACGCTGCTGCTTTCCAACGTCATGCCAGCCGATGCCGGGGCTTTCAAAGTCATCGTCACCAATCAATTTGGCGCGGACACCAGCCTGGCCGCTACGCTGACGGTCTTCGGCCTGGACTTCGGCGACGCGCCGGATCCGCCATTTCCGACGTTGCTGGCGCAAAATGGCGCTCGCCACGTCATTGTCCCCGGCGTCCATCTCGGTCCCGGCGCGGATGCCGAACCCGACGGCCAGCCGACTCCGTCCGCGTCGGGCGACGGTGTCGCCGGGAGCGGTGACGACGGCGTGTTCTTTCCAGGGCCACTCCGCCTCGGGCAGCCGGCGAGTATCCAGGTCGTGGCCTCGACCAACGGACTCCTCAACGCCTGGATTGACTTCGATCACGCCAACGCCTGGACAGGTTCCGGCGAACAGGTTTTTACGAATCTTCCGCTGGTGGCAGGCACGAACGCCTTGCCCTTCATAGTTCCGTCCAGCGCCCTGGCGGGACAGGCCTTCGCCCGCTTTCGCTTCAGCACGCGGGCGAACGTGAGCTTTGCCGGGCTGGCGGCGGATGGCGAAGTGGAGGACTACGCAGTGACGCTCGAACCCACAGCCGATCTGGCGGTCACGGCGTCCGCCTCGACCGCCGTGGTTTTCGTCGGCGACAATCTGACATTCACGATGGGCGTGACGAACCGCGGGCCATCCGAGGCGACCAACGTGTTTCTTGTGAGCAAGCTTTCTCCAGAGGTGCAATTCGTTTCCGTGGTGAACACGCGCGGTGCTTGCACCAACGGCGGCGACACTGTCATCTGCCTGGTCAGTAATCTCAGCGCGGGCGGACGCTTCACCGTGGCCATCGGGGCCAGAGCCGGGCCGGGAACGAACCTTTGCTCGGCAACCATCACTGGGGCACAGTTCGACTCCGTCCCCACGAACAACTCTGCTGTCGCCCAGGCCCTGGGCACACTCTCACTTGCGCCCTTCCAAAACCCGGAGACCATCTTCCTGGATGAAATCCTGGGCGGTCCCGGCTCGATCTACCCCTCGACTATCAACGTTTCCGGCGTCACGACTCGCGTTCACAAAGTCACCGTCACGTTGCATAGCCTCTCGCACAGCTTTCCAGACGACCTCGACGTGCTGCTCGTCGGCCCGGGGGGAAAGACCGTGTTGCTGATGTCCGATTGCGGCCTCAACAACGCCATTTCGGACGTGACCCTCACCTTCGATGACGACGCGGCCGGTTTCCTGCCCGACAGCGATCCGCCCATCGTTTCCGGGGTGTACCGACCATCGAACTGCTTTTCAAGCGAGGACCTCGTGCCGCCCGCGCCGCCCCGGCCTTACGGCGCGCAGCTCGGCGTCTATAACGGCGGGAATCCGAACGGCACCTGGTCCCTGTTCGTGGTGGACGACCTCCCGGAACAAGGCGGATTCATCGCAGAAGGCTGGAGCTTGAATCTGGTCACCTCGGATCCCATCGCCGACCTGGGTGTGACGCAGACAGCCAACGCCGCCAACGTCCCGGTGGGCAGCAATCTCGTCTACACGGTCAGCGTCACCAATCAAGGTCCCGCCAATACCAGCGCCACGGTCGTGGACACCTTGCCGCTCTCCGCGAACTTTGTTTCCGCGTTCACGAGCCAGGGGAGTTGCTCGAATTCCGGCAACCTCGTGACCTGCCTGGTGAGCAATCTCAATAGCGGTGGCGGCGCCGGCATCACCATTGTCGTGATTCCCACCCTCGGCGGGCCGATCACCAACCGGGCGAGCGTCAGTGGCGGGTTCCTCGACGTCGTTGCTTCGAACAACACTGCTTCGCTCGTCACGACCGTGCTGCCTGTGAGCGATGTCGCTATTGTATCGGCAAGTGGTTCGGGCAGCGGATTGCTGCTCCAGCCGCTGACTTATTCAATCCAAATGACGAATTACGGCCCGAACGTCGCGGCCAACTCCACCATCACCGGCACGCTGCCCGCGGGGATGAACTTCGTTTCGGCCATCGCGAGCCAGGGCGGCTGCGCGTACGCCGCCGGAGTGGTGACCTGTTCCCTGGGAAGCGTGGCGCCCGGGGGCGGGGCAGCCGTCACGATCGTCGGGCAGCCGGGCGTGGCCGGACTGAACACTAATCACATCCAGATCGCCGCCAGTGTGCTCGACCACTTCCCGACGAACGACACCGCCGAGATTGTGACGGGAATCGATCCCGCGGCGGACTTCGGAGTGTTCGCCGTGCCGCCTTCCAGCAGCGTATTGTTCGGACAGAACTGGTCGCAAACCCTCCAGGTCTCCAACCTCGGCCCGAGCACCGCCGGGGCAACCCTCACCGCCACATTGGCGCCGCAGCTCCAGTTCATTTCGGCCGTACCGTCCCAAGGCGCCTGCTCCAACGCCACCAATATGGTTCTCTGTAACCTGGGCAGTCTCGCTGCGACGCAAAACGTATCCATTGCGCTCGTCACGCGACCGACCGCCTTGGGGTCCTTCACGAACCTGGTCGTTGTCGCCGGCACTTTCGCTGATACAGATTTGTCGAACAACACCGTCCGTCCGAGGGCCAGCGTTGTTGCGAACGGCGACGTGGAACTCAGTAGCCGGGGCACTCCTGACCCGGTCTGGCTTGGCGAGAACGTGAGCTTCGTTCTCTCTGTCACGAATCACGGGCCGAACAATGCGACGCTCGTCTCGCTCACCAACGCGCTTCCGCCGGCGTTCAGCTTCGTCTTGGCCAACGCGAGCCAGGGCGGTTGTTTCCTGGTTGGAAACACCGTCAACTGCTCCCTCGGCACCCTGGCGGCCGGCGCGGCGGCCTCGGTCACAATCGTTGGCCGGGCGGTCGCGACGGGCCTGGTTACCAACACGGCGCGCGTGACCGCGGTGGAAGTCGACGCGGTGCCATCCAACAATGACGCGGTCCTGCTCAGCCGAATCGTGTCGAGTTCCGGACGTTTTACCAACGTCATTTCCGTGATCATCAATGATGAGGCGATTGCGGCGCCCTATCCATCGACGATTCAGGTCTCGGGCCTCACCGCGGCGGTGTTTCGCGTTCGCGTCACGCTGACGAACCTCGCTCACACCTATCCGGACGATCTGGATATCCTGTTGGTTGGACCCGAAGGCCAGACGGCGGTGCTGATGTCGGATGCCGGCGGCGAGCTCGCGCCAGGCAGCATCACGCTGACGTTCGATGAAGACGCGTCCTCGCCGCTGGCCGATTCCGCGGTGCTGCAAAGCGGGATCTTTCGGCCGGCCAATTACGAGCTGACGCCGGACGTCTGGCCTCCCCCCGCTCCTGCCGGCCCTTACGGAACGAACCTCGCCGTGTTCCGCGGCACAAACCCAAACGGCGTCTGGTCGCTCTACGTCGTGGACGACTCCAGGAAGGACACCGGAATCATTGCGAGCGGGTGGGGCCTGACGTTCTCGACGCTCGAGCCGATTAACGATGTGCTCGTCGCCCAGACGCTTTCCGCCAATCCGGTTGGGGTGGCCAGCAACTTTGTCGTGACCTGTCGCGTCACGAATCTGGGGCCGGCCTTGGCCACGAACCTCTGGCTCACCAATGCCGTCAGTCCGGCGCTGAACATTGTCTCCGTCACTCCCTCGCAGGGCACCGCGGCAACCCAGGGCGGCGAGATCGTTTGCAACCTTGGCGTCCTGGCCAGTGGCGGGTCCGCGACGGTCGTCATCCAGAGCGTTCCGCTGGCGCCGGCGACCTTTACCAACCGCGTCACCGTCGGCGCGGCGCAATGCGACCTGCGGGCCGGCAACAATGCCAGCGAGGTTGTCGTTGAGATTGAAACTCCGCCAAGCATCACACTTCACCCCGTTGGCCTCACTGTCACCAACGGCGATACGGTGGTCTTCACTGGGGCTGCGACCGGCATGGAGCCGCTACGCTATCAATGGCAACGCAATGGCGTGAGCCTTGCCGACGCCACAAACACGACGCTCGTCCTGTCGAATGTCACTCCGAACAACTCCGGCCGATACCGGCTCCTCGCTGCCAACCGCGTCGGCGTGGCGAGTTCCGACGAGGCGCTTCTGCGCGTGCTGGGACCGCCCGCGGTTTCAGATATTCCGGATCAGGAGATTCTCGAGGACACGTCGACCGGCCTCCTCGAGTTAACGGTCGAGGACGCCGAATCGCCTCCGGAACTGATTCTCCTTCGCGGTGTTTCGTCGGACACGAACATTGTGGCTGCGTCCGGCATTATCTTCGATGGCACCGGCTCGAATCGCCACGTTCGCGTCACGCCGCTGCCCAATGCATTCGGCCTGGTCACCATCAGCGTCGTGGCGGTGGACCCCGACGGCAGCGTCACGACACAGCCGTTCCTGCTCAACATTCTCCCGGTCAACGATCCGCCCGCGATTTCCGGCGTGGGCAACTACATGGTCGGCGAGGACACGCCCGCGGTCGTGAACTTCCTCATCGATGACGTCGAGACGTTGCCGGACCACATGCTCTATTGGATCACCTCCTCGAATCCCGCGCTTGTCCCCACGAACAACGTCGTTTTCAGTGGCGTCGGCGCGGCGCGGGTCGCCACGATTACGCCCACGCTCAACAATTTCGGCTCATCGGTTGTCACCCTGTATGCGCAGGACGAAAGTGGAGATGCCGTCAGCGACAGTTTCCTCCTCACGGTGGTCGCTGTGAACGATCCGCCGACGCTGAACGCCATCGACGACCTGGTGATCGAGGAAGACTCTGGAGCGCACGAGTTGACGCTGACCGGCATCACGTCCGGCGCCACCAACGAACTGCAGCAACTCATCCTCTCCGCGAACTCCGGCAATCCCGCGCTCGTTCCCGCTCCGTCCATCACTTATACCAGCCCGAGCAACACCGCGCGAATCACGCTCACACCGCTCACGAACGCCCACGGCACGGCGCAGATCACGGTGACCGTTCGCGACGGCGACACGACGAACCAAACCTTCTCACGCTCATTTACGGTGACCGTCCATCCGGTCAACGATCCGCCCGTCCTTGCCCCGATCCCGCCCGTAAGCAGTCCCGAGGACCAGGTCCATTCCGTGGCCATCGCAGTTTCCGATCCGGATGACGACGCGGCGGCGATCACACTTATTGCCAGGTCGTCGAATCAAAGCGTGCTGCCCGACGCGGGTCTGGCGCTAGGCGGAAGCGGCTCAAACCGATCTCTGCTGCTGACGCCGGCGCCGGACGCCTTCGGCACGGCCACGGTTCAACTCATTGCGACGGATCCGCACGGAGCGGCGACCACCAACAGCTTCATCGTGACCATCACGCCCGTGAACGACCCGCCGAGGCTCGATGCGCTTTCGGGCATATCCATTCCCGAGGACGCGCCGGTGCAATCCATTCCGCTCACCGGGATTCGGGCGGGACCCACCAACGAATCCGGGCCGTTGACCGTATCGGCCGTTTCCTCCAACCCCGCGCTGATTCCGGACCCCGGCGTCCAATACACCAGCCCCGCCACAAACGGCACGCTGAGACTTCAACCCGCCACCAATGCGACTGGAGTGGCGAACATCACCGTCACGGTCACCGACAGCGAGGGCGCGCAAACCGCGCGCGCTTTCAGCGTCGCCGTGATCGCGACAAACGACCCGCCCACGATTGCCAACATTGCGGATCAGTCGACACCAGAGGACACGGCGATTGACGTTTCCATCACCGTCGGCGACCCGGAAACGCCGGCGCCGCTACTGACCCTGTCCGCCGTTTCGGGCAACACTTCATTGGTCGCCAGCGCGGGGATCGTGCTGGACGGCAGCGGCAGCAATCGGACTGCAAGGATAACCCCCGTGCCGAACCAATCGGGCAATGCGAACATCACGGTGTTCGTCTCCGACGGCGGGTCGACCAACAGCCGGACGTTCCAATTGACCGTCACCGCCTCGAACGACCCGCCGACCTTGAACGTGCTGACAAACTTGAACCTTACGACCTCGCCGGGCCCAGTCAGCCTCCCGCTGACGGGGATCACCGCTGGCCCCGGCGAAAACCAGGCGCTCAGCGTCACCGTAACCAATTCGAATCCCGGCTTTTTCCAGAACCAGCCCGGCGCCAACTACAACAGCCCGAATACTTCCGGCACGCTGACCTTCCGCGTTGGCAATAACCAGACTGGCAGCGTGGTCATCATGGTGACCGTGACGGACAACGGCACGCCCGCCGCCAGCTTCAGCCGAAGTTTCGTCCTCAACGTGCGCAGCCCCACCAACACGCTGCCGACGATCTCCATCATTACCAATCAAATCACCGCGGAGGACACACCCACGGCGGCCATTCCATTCACGATCCGCGACGCCGAGACTCCCGCCGCGAACCTCACGTTGAGCGCGACTTCCTCCAACCTCACCCTGCTGCCCAACGCGAACATCACCCTGGTGGATGCCGGCACCAACCGCACGATTACTCTCACGCCCGCGCCCAACCAGAGCGGCGACGCGGCCGTGACCCTCACGGTCACCGATGCGGCGTTTGGCTCCTCGAACCTGACGTTCACGCTGACCGTGAATGCCGTGAACGACCCTCCGGTCATTTCGAGCATCAACGATCGCTCGACCCCCGAAGAGGTCGCGATTGAAGTGCCCTTCACGGTCAGCGATGTGGAGACGGCGGCCGGGGATCTGGGTGTGACCGCGGTGTCGAGCAACCAGGGGGTTGTCCCGAATGCCGGCATACGCGTGGGCGGCAGCGGCGCCAATCGGGCGCTTGTCATCACGCCCGCACCAAACCAGACTGGCACCGCGACAATCACCGTCCAGGTGACCGACGGGAGCGCGACCAACGCGGCCACGTTCCAGCTCACGGTCGACGGCGTGAACGACCCGCCGGTCATTTCGGCCATTGGCGGGCAAACCACCAGCGAAAATACTCCCACGGGCCCGATTCCTTTTGTCGTCGGCGACATCGAATCCGTCCCGGCCGCGCTCACGTTGACGGGAAGCTCCTCAAACCCCGCGCTGGTCCTGGACACGGGGATTGTGTTCGGCGGCGGTGATTCGAATCGCACTGTCACCGTCACTCCGCAGCCGAATGCCTTCGGTTCGGCGGTGATTACCGTGACCGTCAGCGATCCCGGCGGCGCCTCGGCCACTGCCAGCTTCGCCCTTACGGTCGCTTTCGTGAACGACCCGCCGACGCTCGACCCGATCTCCAATCTCCTCGTCAACCAGGACTCCGGACCGCAAATCGTCGCCCTCACCGGCCTCAGCGCAGGCCCAGGCGAGTCGAATCAAACCCTGTCGGTGAGTGCCACAACGCAGGACACCAACGTCGTGCGAGTGCTGGCGGTCGACTACGCGGGCGGCTCCACAGCCACGTTGACGCTGGCGCCCGTCCCAAGTGCGCTTGGCGCCGCAACCATCACCGTCGTGGTCAATGACGGCCAAACCACGAACAATCTGGCTTCCCGGACGTTCACCGTGACGGTCAACGCCGCGCCGGTCATCTCCTACGTGCCGGATCAGACCACGCTTGAAAGCACGCCGACGGCGCTCATCCGATTCAGCATCAGCGACGCCGAATCTGCCGCCGACCAGCTAACGGTCACAGTCACGTCCGCCAGTCCGCTGGCGCCGCCGGGCAGCGTGACTCTCATCGGGGCCGGCGCGGACCGCGTGCTCCTCATCGCGCCAGCGGCCGGCCTTTCTGGCGCGGCTTTGATTTCGATTGCGGTTGCCGATCCTCAAGGGGCCAGCAATACATTCAGCTTCCACCTCATTGTTCTCCCGGACTCGCCGCCCACGCTCCTGCCGATTCCCGATCAGATGAGCCTCGAGGACATTCCGATTACCATCCCGCTCACCATCACGGACGCGGAGACCCCGAACGGCCCGTTCGCGCTGTCCGGCACGTCGTCCTCGTTCATTGTTCAGCCTGGCGGGATCAGTTTCGGCGGCTCTGGATCCAATCGCAATGTGACAATTATCGGTCTCGCCGATCTCAGCGGGCCGACGGTGATTACCATCCGGGTCGGTGACTTTTCCGGCCGGACTTCCACGAACTCCTTCAATCTGTTCATAATGCCGGTTCAGGATCATTTGCAAATCGTCGAGCAACCACAGAGCGTCATCGTCCCGCCCGGAGGCACGGCTCGGTTCAACGTCCGTGCCACAGGCGGCTCGACCCTGCTTTATCAATGGCGGAAAAACGGCGTGGACATCCCGGGCGCAACGAACTCGACCCTCCTCATACTCAACGCGCGACTGTCCAATGAGGGCGCCTACACCGTGTTCATCCGGAACGAGGACCTGGCCTCGCAAGAGAGCGAGCCCGCCCAGCTCACAGTCTTCGCTGTCGTGCAGATTCTGGACATCCGATGGATTGGATCCACGGCGACGATTTTGTATGCGGCCCCCGCGGGCAGCACCAATACGCTGGAGTTCAAGCGCCCCATTACCTCAACCGATTGGTTGCCGGTCGCCACCCAGGTTGCAACAGGCGCGGTCATGACCGTGGTCGATCCCGTGGCTACAAACACGTCCCGCTTTTATCGAATCCGTATGGACTGACCGATCCGCGGTTCAGCGTCTGGGCCGCAGGAGCATCGCCTTGAGGGGGGTGCCTTCCACTTCGACGCTGTGGGTTTCGACCGCAGGGTCGTCCTTCAGCGCGTGGTGAACGATGCGACGTTCGTAGGCATTCATCGGCTCGAGTTCGACGACATCCCCCCACCGGCGCACTTTTTCCGCGGCTTCCTGGGCCTTTTTGACGAGCGCCTCGCGCGCCTGGGCACGGTAACCTCCCACGTCCACGGTGACTTTTGGCGTGGCCGTCTCCTGCTGGAAGAGCAGACGGTTGAGGATATATTGCAAGTCGGCCAGCGTCTGGCCCTGTCGCCCGATCAACCGCCCGGACTCTTCGGTGTGGATATCCAGCAGCAGCCCGTCATCGAGCGGGTGTTCCTCGACCCGGGCGTCGAAGCCCAGATGGCGGAGCAGTTGTTCCAGGGTGGCTTTGGGCGAGGTGGACATAGGCGGATGGGTTTGGAAAAGAGGCGTTCACTTTCTCCTTCGCAGCGCCGGCGCGGGCGTCGCCGGCCTGGCGGGATTGGAGGGCCGGGCTGGGTTCTTGGCCGGCTCACCTTTTGCCTTCGTCAATTTCGTCTGCACAATCGTGAGCAGATTTTGCACGGTCCAGTAGAGAGTCAAGCCCGCCGAATAATTGTAAAGGATGACCAGGAAAAACAGCGGCATGTAGCGCATCATCTTTTGCGCCGTGGGATCCATGCCCGGGGCGGGCGGCGCCATGCGCGCCTGAAACAGCATGGTGACGCCCATGATCAGGGAGAGCGGGTTGATGGGGAAATTGTGCAGCCAGGTGAACGGCCAGAACGGAAGCATATTGAACCACGGGAGCACCGCGATGGTGTCGGGCTTCGACAGGTCGGTCGCCCAAAGGAAGGCCGCGCCGCGCAGTTCGATGGCGCTGCGCACCATCGTGAAAAAGCCAATGAAGACCGGCACCTGCACCAGCATCGGCAGGCAGCCGCTCATGGGGTTGACCTTGTGTTCGCGGTAGAACTCCCACATCTTTTTCTGAAGCTTCTGCGGATCGTCCTTGTATTTCTCCTGCATCGCCTTCATTTGGGGGCCCAGCGCCTGCATCCGCTTCATCGAACGGGTGCTGGCCTGGGTCAGCGGCCAGAACAGGAGCTTGAGCAGGACCGTAATCAAGACGATGGCCAGCGCGTAGCTCACCCCCAGCGAGTGCAGCCCGCTCATCGACAGGAGCAGGACGCGCGAGAAAACCTCGAACAGGCTCCAGACCCCCGGATAAAGCATGTAAGAGTCGAGATCGCCTCCGAACTTCGGGGCGATCCTCTCCACGACACGCATCTCCTTCGGCCCGGCATAGAAGATAAATCCCCGCTCCAGGGCCGCCCCGGCCGCCAGGTTCGTCGCCGGCTGCGTCAGGCTGACCCGGAACCCCGTCTGGTTGGTGAGCGTCAGACGGTCGGCCGCCAATTCCTCCCTGGCCGGTTGCGGAAGGTCGAATCGAGTTCCGAACACTTCGCTGCTCGGTTCCTCTGCCTTGAGCGCCATGAAGAAGAACTGGTTGAAGAGGGCGACCCACGTCACCGTCGCGTTCGTGGCCCGATATTCGGAATGCGGCGTTCCGGGCAAACAGCCCAGGCTCCGGTTTTCGAACCAGAGCTTTTCGACTTTGGTCATTCTATTGCCGTTGTGCCAGCCGAATCCCACGGCCGCGCCCTTGTCCTGCGGGTTCTCCGGCGTGGCGGAGCCGACGCTCCATTCCAGGGGCGGCAGCGCCAGCGCTTGCGTCGAGCGGTTCTCGATGCGCACCCAGGCGTGCAGAAGAAAATCGGGCGCCGGCTCGAACTCCTTCACGAGGTAAACCTGGTTCGCGAGCAGCTTCTCGGCGCGGACGACCTCCGCGGCGCGCGGTGGACTGGCGGGCGCGTTGGTCGGCGGTGGAATCATCCGCGTTGTCCGGCTCAGTTTGTAGGCGCCGTCGCCCTGGATGGCCTCGGCATTGAGCAGCGCCAGGACGGGCTGGGGTGAATGACGGTTCAAGGACGCCGGCCGCTGCGAGGCTGGCTTGCCCGCGAAGGACGCAACGGACTCCGGATACCGCGTGGGGTCCAACTCGACCAGCTTGAGCCCGCCGCCGTGCGAAGTGAAGTGGAAGCGCGCCAGGCCGTTGGTGACCGTGAGTGTCTCCTCGGGCGCGCCCGGCGGCGGCATCACCGAGACGATCTGGTTCGTGGCAGCCAGCGACGGGGCGGCCGCGTTGGTCAAGGGTTGCGCCAGATTTGTCGCGCTGGCCACGGCGTTCGTCCGGCTGGGGCGCTGAGGCGGCGGGACGACCTTGGGCGTGAGCAACACCCAGAGCGCGAAGAGCCCCGCACATGCAATGAGGACGACCGTGGACCTACGATCCATGTTGTGCGGGATTCAGAGGCAATTGGCCTTTCGGACGGGGCGGCGGCGGAGGATCGAACCCGCTGCCTCCCCAGGGCTGGCAGCGGCACAGCCGGCCCAACGCCAGGCCGCAGCCTTTGATGGCGCCGTGGGTCCTCACCGCATCGATGGCGTATTGCGAACAGGTCGGGGTGAAACGGCAGCCGAATCCGAGCGGGCCGAACAGCGCCGTCAGCGCCGGCGAAACCGTGGCGCGGTACGCCCGGGCCAGAAAAACCAGAACATGTTGGGCGGCATTCATGGCGGTTCGATCAGCGCGGGCCCTCCGGCGCGCGAAAGATTCCAGCGCGCTGTAGCGCCGCCAGGAAGTCCCGCTCCACCTCGGCAAACTTCCGTCCCGCAATCGAGTGCCGGGCGACGAGCACAATGTCCGCCGGCGCCCGAAGGCAATGCTGCCCGAGCCGAAAAGCCTCGCGCAGGAGCCGCCGGGCGCGGCTGCGCGCCGGGGCATGGCCCAATTTGCGCATCGTGATCACACCCACACGCGACACCGATCCGGGAGGCAGCACGATCCAGTTCATGATGAGGCAACCCTGCACCAGCCGCCGGCCTTCGGCGCGGGCGCGCGCGAAGTCCCGGCCCTGCTTGATGCGTCTCGCGCGGGGCAGGCCCAAGGAACCCTTCGGCGCGGTGGACATGGCGGCGCCGGTTCAGACGGGCGTCAGGCGCTTGCGGCCAACCCTACGGCGGTTCCGCAGCGTGGCCCGCCCGCCGCGGGTCGATTTGCGAGCCAGAAAACCGTGCTGCCGTTTGCGGCGAATCTTTGAAGGTTGATATTGTCGTTTCATGATCAGCCGATTCGTTCGGCGGCGGCACGTCGCGGGCGGCCAGGCCGCGCACGCGGCGCCACCCTGGAAGTCTCCGGACTTGCGAGAGCGGTGAGAGTATCAATGAAGGCCCGAGTGTCAAGCGCCTCGCCCGGCCCGGTCGTGCCCGGATCGGTCACCCGGCCAGAGCTTCCACGAAAATATTACAGGTCGGTCCGCACGGTTCTCTGTCAGCGGATCACCTGGCCTTGGTCTTCTTCTTCAGAATTCCCAGCCTTGAGACATGTTCGAGCATGCAAAGCACGAAGCTCTTGCCGCCCAGGTCCTGATCAGGAGACGCAGCAATAATCAGCGTGTCGGGGGCGAGGAAGGCGAAATCCGGGTGGGTGACTTTGTACGTCGTGCCGTCATCCATGCACACCATGAATGGCTGCTTGTCGGCGTTGCGGATCATCTGGCGGATTTCGCTCGGTTTCATCGCGAGCAATTTGCAGGAGGGGCTGGGAATCGTCAACCGCCGGCAGTGCGCCGCAGGATTCAGGGGTGCCTTGGGGCAGTACCGCCAAGGCGATCACAGGGACTGTGTGCCGGGAGCGCCGGCATTCTGCCGGCGTGTGGTCTCGGCGGGCGGGCGGGAACTCGCCGGCAGGATGCCGGCGCTCCCAGCCGAATCGCGTCCGCTCAGAGCGTGCTGATACCGTTCCAACGCGCCGCCGGGTTCAATTGGCTACGGCGGGGGATTCTTCGCGCCGGGCTGGCTCCACCCACTTGCCGTGCTCGCGGATGAGGTCGACCAACCGCTCGACGGCCTCGGCTTCGGGAATGTTGAAGCGCACCGCGCTTTTGCCGACGTAAAGGTTGATCTTGCCGGGCGCGCCGCCGACGTAGCCAAAGTCCGCGTCGGCCATTTCGCCGGGACCGTTGACGATGCAACCCATGATGGCGATTTTCACGCCTTTGAGGTGCTGCGTCCGTTCCTTGATGCTCGCGGTGATGGTCTGAAGGTTGAACAGCGTGCGTCCGCAACTCGGGCAGGCCACGTAATCGGTCTTGAACGAACGGCAGCCGGAGGCTTGAAGAATGTTGTAAGCCAGCCGCAGCGACTGGCCGGCGCCGGATTCGCCGCGCACGAGTATCGCGTCACCGATGCCGTCCGCCAGCAGCGAGCCGATGACGACCGAGGCGCGGAGCAAGGCGATGTTGGGCGGCAGCGGCCAGTCGTCGCCGGCGGCGTCGGGAGGCGGACTCTCCGGGCGCAGGGATGCGTCCGCCTCCTCACGTCGGCGGCTACCGTCGAACGTCAAACAGTCCTTGAGGAGAATCGGGTTTCGACGGCCGGCCTGCTTGAGTTGGAGGGCCAGCAGTCGGAACGCGGCGACCGGCGGCAGCTTCACCCCGTCCGTTACGGTCACGAGTTGCGTATCACAGTGGACGGAAAATTCGGTGGTCGGATCGATTTCCTGGACGTTCAGATCTTCGTAGACGGCCTCGGGTCTGACGTCGTCCTTGGGCCGGATTTTCGGAGCGACCTTTTCCCAGGTCGCGCGAGTGACAACGACGCGCACCGTTTGCTCGCCGCCGCACCGGACGCCATCGAGGCCGAGATCGATCTCGGGTGTGGGCCGACGCTCGAAGCTGAAGGGGTCGTACGGGAAACTCGTTGAATCGTTGAATCGTTCAATCGTTGAATCGGGCGCCGCTTCGTCCGCTTCAACGTTTGAACGATTTAACGATTCAACGATGGGATCTTTCAACGCTTCAACGGTGAGCACCGGCACTTGCGCCAGCAAATCGCGGCACACTTCAATTTCCCGCGGCGAATCTTCAGTGAGCGACACACGGATGGTGTCGCCCAGGCCATCGCACAGCAACGAGCCGATGCCGATGGCGCTCTTGATGCGGCCGTCTTCGCCTTCGCCCGCTTCAGTGACACCGAGGTGAATCGGGTAGTTCCAGTCCGGGCCTTCCTGTTCCAGCCGGGCGGCCAGGAGCCGGTAGCACTCGATCATCACCTTGGGGTTGCTGGACTTCATCGAGAACTTGAAATTGTGGAAGCCGCGCGCGCGGGCGATGCGGGCGAACTCCAGCGCGCTCTCGACCATGCCGAGGGGCGTGTCGCCGTAACGGTTCATGATGCGGTCGGAGAGTGAGCCGTGATTGGTGCCGATGCGCAGGGCGCGGCCGAGGCGCTGGCAGAGCTCGACCAGCGGAGCGAACTTTTCCTCGATGCGCTTGAGCTCCGCGGCGTACGCCGCGTCGGTGTACTCCTTCACCGCGAACTTTTTCGAGTCGGCGTAGTTGCCGGGGTTGATGCGGACCATCTCGACCCACTTGGCGGCTTCCATCGCGGCTTCGGGCTTGAAGTGGATGTCGGCGACGATGGGGACATGGCAGCCGCGGGCGCGGAGTTCGCGGACAATATGCTCCAGGTTCGCCGCGTCCTTCACGGTCGGCGCCGTGATGCGGACGATCTGGCAGCCGACGGCCACGAGGTCGAGCGTCTGTTGCACGCACGCGGCGGTGTCCATCGTGTCGCACGTGAGCATCGACTGCACGACGACTGGATGGGCGCCGCCGAGGATGACGCCGCCGCGGGCGGGATCGCCGACAATGACTTCGCGGGTGATGCGGCGGCGGTGGAAGAACGGCGATTGGCAGTAGCGCATGGTCACGGTTTGGCCGGCTCCGCGGGCGGCTTGAACCGAATTTCCGGCAGCTTGGGCTGCCGCTTCCAAGGCCGCCAATCCTGGGCATCGAAGAAGGTGACGAACAGCATGTAGCCAATGATGAGCAGCGCACACGAGGTCTGAATGAAATTAATCAGACGCACGTTGACGGGCCTGCGGCGCAACCCTTCGATGAGCGCCAGGGTGATGTGGCCGCCATCGAGGACCGGGATCGGCAGCAGATTGAGCAACGCCAGGTTCACGTTGAGCACGACGCTGAACCAAATCGCCAGACGCCAGCCCTGATCGCTCTCGAAGAGCCGATAATAGATCCGCACGATGCCTACCGGCCCGCTGAGGTGCTGCAGGCCGATGTCGGACTTCTTCGACAACACCGCGCCGAGCGTGCCGAGCATGGCGTCGACGCTGGCTTTGATCTGAGCGGCGGGCACCGGATGATCGATGGCCATTCTCCCGCCCAGCTCCCATGCGATGCCGAGTCTCGGAAACTTTTCATCAGCCGGGATCTTGGGATGGTTGAGAAGCCCATCCGGCATGACCGCCTTGAGGGAGACGTCGAACTCTTCGTTGCCCCGCTTGATCCGCAGGGTGACCGGCTGGTCCGGGTTCTTGCGGACTTCGTCGGTGACAGGACCCGGATTGAACAGCTTGATGCCATTGACGGCCAGAACGATGTCGTTCGCGCGCAGCTTCGCCAGAGCGGCCGGGCTGTTGGGGTCGACTCGGGCAATAATCGGGGTTTGCAGTGGGAGAATCTGAATCTGCCGCAACGAGCGCCGCTCCCAAAGTTCGGTTTTTTCCCGGGTCGGCTTTGTCTGGAAGGTCATTACCTTCCCGTCACGTTCGACCGTCACCGGCACAGTTTCGTTCTCGCTCCGAACAATGCGCCAGGTGACCGCGTCGCCAATCCCCATAAAGCGGCTGACGGGTTTGCCGTCCACTTCGATAATCTTGTCGCCGGCCAGCAATCCGGCCGCTTCGGCCGGGGAGCCTTTGACGACGTAGCCGATGACCTGGGTGGTCTCCGTCTCGCCCACAGGCCGGCCGATGAACCACACCAGCACGGCGAATAAGAGCGCAAGGCCGAAACTGAACAACGGCCCGGCGAAGGCCACAATAATCTTGTCGGCCACGCTGATCGGCGGGAGGAGTTCTTGTTTTCCTTCCGTTTTGCCTTCGATGGTGTCCATCGCCGCCATCTGCGGCAGGGCCACGTAGCCGCCGGCTGGGATCGATCCGAGGCAATACTCGACCCCGTTGATCGTCTTCTTCCAGATCGGTTTTCCGAACCAAATCGCAAAGCGATCGATCTTGAGGCCCCGCCAGCGCGCCGCCAGGAAGTGCCCCAGCTCGTGAACGAAGATGAGGATGTTAAAGAGCAGGAGCACTTCGAGCAGAATAAAAATAATCTTCAGGATTTGCATATCAACAGTTTATCGCCAGTGCGACGAGCAGCTTGAGTATAGCCGAGGACCGGGCAGTGGCAATCGTGGAGTCGTTACAATGTTGAAAGGTTGGAAATCTCTGGTTTAACGCGGCGATTGGTGCTACAGATTGCCATCTATGTTTCACCGGAAATCGCTTTGGGCGTGCGCTTTGTCCCTTGCGCTGGCGCTGTCGGCCACCGGCCAGATAACGATCAACGGCGTCGCGGACAAGCAGACCGCCGCGGACAGCATCACTTTCACCATCGTCGCCCAAGCGGGCTACACGTATGCGGCGTTTTTGAACACGAATCCGCTTCCGGTGGGGATCGCCGTGACGGTCAACCGGCCCGATTTCTACCAACTCTACGTCATTCGCACCAACGACACGACTAGCGCGGTGGAATACCTGCTGCGTCGGTTCATCGTTTTCACGACGGTGCGCGGCGCAACCGAGTTGGGCCTACCGCCCCACACGCCCTGGCCTGTCATTCAGTCGTCGGCCGCTGAATTTGAAGGGGCCGGTCTGCGGCTGCTCGTGCCGCAGGATTTTCCGGCGGGTTATGAG
>DASTLJ010000531.1:0-4535 GCA_035715125.1 Verrucomicrobiia bacterium | reverse complement strand
CGTCGGCTACGACAGCAATGAACTCGCGATCAAACGCATGTTGGCGACCGGGAAAGCGGTGCTCGCGCTGGACGGCGTGGCCCAGGCCTACGACGACAGCCTGCGCACCGCCATCAGCAACCCCACGCTGGCGCTGGAGTTGATGCGCCAGATGTGTCTCTGCTCGCGCACCGAGCTCGGCGGCAAACGGCTGCTCAAGGAAAACCTCCTCCTGCTCATTGAAGGCGCCGACATGCTCATGCCCGAGGCGCCCATCACCAGCCTTTCCGACACCGACCGCCATCGAGTGGCCATCTGTCAGGACTGGTTTTCCGATCCCGGCTTCCTCCACGCCAACGACTCGGTGGTGTTGCTCGCCGAGTCTCGCAGCCTGATCAACCATCGGATCGCGCGCCTGCCGCAACTGCTCGAAGTGGAAGTGCCTTCGCCCGATGACAACGTGCGCAAACATTTCCTCTCCTGGTTCAATCGGAAGGGCCCCGACGCTTCCAAGGTCCAGCTCTGGGGCACCCAGGATGAACTGGCCAGGTTCACGGCCGGTCTTTCGATTCACGCGCTCATGCAGCTACTCAAAGGCGCGCGGCACGAGAAAAAGAAACTGCTCCAGGACGAAGTGATTGTTAAAGTTGAGGAGTTCATCAAGAGCCAGTTGGGCGAAGACATTGTTGAGTTCAAAAAGCCCACCCACACGCTTGCGGACATCGTGGGCTTCACCCGGCTGAAGGAGTTTTTGCGGAACGAATTGGTTCCCCGTTTCAGCGCCACCGGCGCCGAAACGCTGTCCGGCGCGGCGGTCTGCGGTCCGATTGGCGGCGGCAAGACCTACATCTTCGAGGCCCTGGCCTCCGAGCTGGACATGGCGGTGCTGGTCCTCAAAAACATCCGCAGCCAATGGTTCGGTCAGACCGACGTGATTTTCGAGCGTCTGCGCCGCGTCCTCAACGCCCTCGCGAAGGTGTTGATCTTTGTGGACGAAGCCGACACCCAGTTCGGCGGCGTGGGACAGGACACCCACGAAACCGAACGGCGCCTCACCGGCAAACTCCAGGCCATGATGTCCGACCCGCAGATGCGCGGCCGCGTCATTTGGCTGCTCGTCACCGCGCGAATCCACCTCCTCTCGCCCGATCTTCGCCGCCCCGGCCGCGTCGGCGACCTCATTATCCCCACTCTCGATCCTGAAGGCGCCGACCGTGACGAGTTCCTTCAATGGGCGGTCAAGCCGGTGTTCCCGGCCGGGCTCGCGCCGGAACAATTGAAGCAACTCGAAGAAGCCACACGCGGCTATTCGGCCGCCAGTTTCGCGGCCTTGCGTTCCGAACTCAAAGCGAAGGCCAAGCGCGAAGGTGGCCAGCTTGCGTTCGACGCCATCCTGGCGGTTGTCGCCGACCAGATTCCTCCGGCGATTGAGGAAACTCGTCGCTACCAGACGTTGCAGGCGTTGGTCAACTGCACGCGCCGCAGCCTTTTGCCCGACCCGAACGTGACCGAAGACGAGCGTCGCCGCTGGGGCGCAGAGCTGCGCCAACTGGAAGCCAAAGGAGTGCATTAACTTTTCAACGCATCATGAGCGCCCTTTCCTACAAAGACTGGCACATTCCGTTCGCGCAGGATGACATCAGCCTGCGTGAAGCCCATGCCAGCCTCTCGGCTCTCGGTGCCAAGCAAGAAGACATTCCACTCATGGTGCAACTGGTCGAAAACCCCCGCTTCGACATCCCGGGTATCGAAATCTTCCACGGGGCGGTGGACATCAAAACGCACGACTCCATCCACATCATTCTCGGACGCGGCCTCCTGGCCAAGGATGAAGCCTTTGTGATCGGCTTTACCATGGGCAGCACCAACAAAGTCACCACCCTGGAGGAAAACCTCTACGCGCTCATCTCAAAGCATCTTTACCCGAAGGTCTATCAGTTCGATGACGAAGCGATCCGCATCTTCAAGGACGCAACCAAGCTCGGCTACATCTCCGATTGCCAGCCGCTCGACAAAATCGACTACAACAGGTATCTGGACTGGAAACTGCGTGACATCCGGCGGGACATCAATCTGGAGGGGGATCTGATTCTGGCCTACTACCGCATCGAACAGAAGCGCCACCCCAAATCCAAAGCCAGCCAGCGCCTGCTGCTGTGACCGCCCCTGAGGTTACCGCGCCGGAAGTTCTTCGCGCGCGTGGAAAATCCCTGAGCCGAAATCTCGTGACAATAAATGATGCGGCCGCATTATTTAATGTCACGGCCCCCAGAAGCGGGTTCACCTTTCTTCCACGGGGTCAGGAGCCCTGAGCTTCGCTTCTAATCCGTTCTGTTTTCGCGTGGTTCGCGCATCTCGCGGTTCCATCCGCTCTTATTACCCGATTCTTCACCGGTGTCGGTTGATGGCCAGCGCCACGGGCGCAAGCGCGATGCGGGCGATGGGAAAAAGCAGGGCGGCAAACGGCAGCATCGAAGTCATATCCCCGTTATTGGGCGGGGTGATCGATGAGATTAACGCCACGAAAACGATGGTGCCGAGCGCCCAGATGGACACCGAGCCGAAGACAAAGCCTCGACTTACCAGCTTCCCTTTCAACGCCTGCCGGAAAGCCAGGAACGAGAGCCCGAGTTTCACCGCCACCGCAAATCCGATCAGGAGAAGAGCGAGATACCAATAATTCGAATGCCGCTCGAACCAGATGATGAGATTTCCGAGCCCGGCATAAACGATCAACAGGCCGAGGTACGACCAAGGCAGCCCGGGCACGCGCCCGGTCAACCAGAGCGGGAATAGTCCCACTGCGGCATGCAGTGACAGAACGCCGGCAACCATCAACCCCATCCCGTCGTCGAGCGCACGGTCGAATCGAAGTCCCTGCGGGAAGGTCAGGCAGAATTACGACGGCCAGTCCACCCAAAGCCAGCCGTCCATTTCGCCGAGACTCGATCCAGAACTGGGCCGCGCCCGGAGAAGCGAAATCACGCCGGCGGGAGAAGAGGTCGGAAAGGCCTGTCATCAGCGCCGTCAATGCTGGCCACTTGCCCCAACCACCTTTCCGAACCTGCCTCACGCCAACCCACGCTACGAGCGGGGCGGCCGCCAGTACCGCAGCGTAAATCGTCATCAGGGCCGGCTTGCTTTCCAGCCACCGATTCGGCTCGGCAATCGGCATCGCGCCGAGCACCGTAGCCGTCGTCAGAAGCAGCGTCAGCAGTGTCGCGCGGCTCTTTGGAAAACCCGGCAGCGTCCAAATGAGGGTTTGCGACGCCACCAGAATTGCCGGCAACAAAAGTAGGAAATAGTCATTCGGCATTTGTGCGTCCAGCCCGAGGAGGGGCGTGAACACCAGCCATGACCAAAGGAGGTAGAGTCCGGCCACAAACCCCGCGCCCGATACTATCGGCACCGCCACCAACGGACCGGTTGACACCGGCATTGTAAAGAGTCGAGAAGGAATGCCACTGAAACCCCGCCGCGGGCTCGACTCCACGCAAGCGAACGCGGCCAGCGTCACCAGCAACCAGAGGGCAAAAAGCATTCCGCACCACACGCGTGCGAAACCGAGGCAGTCCGTGGCTCGCGCGTTCGCCTCCATGACCTCGGGCGCGTCGGCGAGCAGCCGGGCCGCCAATTGTGTCGCCTGCGCGGCGAAATGCGTCGCCAGCCAGTTCAGTCCGAGGCCGGCGAGCAAGAACGCCAGTAACAGCGCGAAGCCGAAACGGTTCCTGCGCCAGATCTCCCAACCCAACGCCGCGACAGGCAAGTTCATAGTATCATTTGGAGCCCTCCGATTCGCCGGATGTCGCCGACTTAGTCGAAGATTCGCGCCCGACGCGGCCAAGGAATATTTCGTCGAGCGACGCCGGGTTTTCGCTCACAACTCGCGCGCCCGCATTGGCCACCGCGGCTTCCAATTCGGCGCGCGCCCCGTTGCACAGCACCGTCCATTCCAGTCCCCCTCCGCTGATATGCAAAACGCCCGCGATCCGAGGCGGCCCGGACTGCGGCGTGGAAAAGCGCAACGTCAAGCGGCAGTGCGAGTCGAGGATGTCGTCCAGTCGGCCTTGGAGCACGACGCCTCCCCCGGCCATCATCGCCACGCTGTCGGCGACGCGCTCGATCTCGTCCAGCAGGTGCGACGAGAAGAAGACCGTGCGCCCTTCCTTGGCGACGGCGCGCATAATGACTTCGAGGATTTCGCGCCGCACCAGCGGGTCGAGGCCGGAGCTGGGTTCATCCAGCACCAGCAGCTCCGGCCGGTGCGCCAGCGCGACCAGCAGGCCGGCTTTGGTCAGTTCGCCGCGCGAGAGATGTTTGATTCGGGCGGCCGGATCGAGCTGAAACTGCTCGAGCAGCCGCGCCTCGTATTTCGTGTCCCATTCAGGGTGGAAGGCGCGCGTGTAGCGGATCAGTTCATCCACGCCCATCCAGCCCGGCAAATCGCGGTCCTCCGACAGGAAACCGACGCGGCTCAGCACCGCGACCGGTTCGGCAACCGGATCGAGATCGAACACGCGAACGGACCCCGATTCCGCCTTGAGGACGCCGAGGAC
>DASTLJ010000530.1:0-6887 GCA_035715125.1 Verrucomicrobiia bacterium | reverse complement strand
CGCCGTCGTGGTCTTGCCGCTATTCATGCCCGTGCCGACCACATAGATCAGATTGCGTGGCAGCCGCCGGACCGCCGCCGGGAGGAACAGACGGTTCTTGAGATTGAGCCGGCCGCCCTCCGCGTCGCGCAGGTAGCCGAGCAAAGTCACCTGCGTCGGATCGGCGGCGACATGATGCTTGGACTTGACCGTGCCGATCATCCCGGCGGCGGTCAGCAGGCTGAGATTTTCCGGCCCCAGCACTTCAGCTTCAAAGGCGTCGCAAGCGTAACGGTTGCCGAACACACCGATGAACTGGGCGCCCGGATAAAGGCGCATCCGGCGGTTTTCGGCAGTGGTCAGGTGTTTGTGGAACACAGTTTTTTCCACGCGCACGAGGGCCACGTCGCCCGGGACGGGCGGCGCCGAGGCCGCCTCTTCCACGGACCCGTACGGCAGGGACGCGAGCCTGCGGCAGGCCCACGACCATTGGATCACCCCGGGCGATGGGCCGGCGGTTCTGCCCCGGCCGGGTTCAGGCAGGAATTGATCTGAAAAAACGGTTTCATCCACGGCAAGGCCCGGCGTTCTCGATTGAATGAAATTGTGTTCGCTCACTGTCTTCATGATTATGGTGCCCCATTGAGAGGGCGTTCAGGTTTGCTGCTTGCGGTTCAACGGCGTCGTTGCACCACTGTTTTCAATACGCTGGACACGAGGCATAGACTACCGCTGAGTGGCTCCTTGCACAGGTGGGTGATTACCTGCTTGCGTCTACTGTGGTTCACTCCGGTCCCGGATCGAACCGCGCGACGGAAACGCAAAAGGGCGGCCTGCAAACAACGCAGACCGCCCCGTCGCGCCGACACACCCGCCCAGTCTCAGTCGGCAAAGAACAAGGCACTCATGCCTTGCGGGGAAGCGAACATGCGCGTGCTGTCATGGTCCACGCCGGGCACATCCGTGATGCGGAGATGGTTCGCGGGATAATACCTATCCATGAACATTTTGAAGATGTGGGCCCGCTGGTAGCGGAACGGCCCCTGCCACTCGGCGCCGCAATTCAAATCCAGATCGCCGTTGTCGTAGGTGTCCGCCGTGCCGGCGAGCAATTCCACCTGCCGAGCTGGCAAATGGACGCGCGCCCATTGCGCGCCGCGCGCCGCGGTATAGCCATAGAGGTTATCGAGGCCGTACTTCCACTCGTTGTAACCGTCACCCGAAGAGCAATCCTGCGCGGGAATGACCCACGTGCTGTCCCCTTCTGGGTTGCGGTACTGGTTGAGGTAAACATACGACGACGGGTTGGCCACGACGAATTTCATGTACTGCGCGTTGGGCCAAGGCCTCGCGTCCACGTCGGTGAAGCTGGCAAAACGCTGTGTGGTCTGACCGCCCGCCGAGTGGCCGGTCACGACGACCCACTTGAGGTTCGGGAAGTTGCCGTTGCGCAGCAGCTCGACGAAGTTGTCCAGCACGGTGAAGGAGCTGATGCCGCCGGAAGCGCCGGCTTCGCGCCAGTCGTCGTCGGGCCAACCCCACTCCCCACTGGGCGCCGCGCCCTGGAAGTAGGGCGCAATCACCATCACCTTGTCGCCCCAACTGGAGGGGACGACGTCGTCGATGCGATCAAAGTAAGCCGAGGCGTTCGCGCCGGCGCCGTGGATGACGATGACGGCGCGCGTAACGCGCGGATCGTATTGATCAACCGGGCGATTGATGTAGCACGCCATTTTTTTGCTGCCCATTTGCACCGTGGCGTACACTTTTCCGATGGGCGGCAGAGGCGGCGTATTGGTGATGGGGGTCTGCTGGACCCGGTAGAATTTCATCGGCGCCGAGGAGGCGACGACCTCCTGCCACGTCTGAAGCCCGCCGACATTCGTGATGAGAGAACCGAGGTTCGCCCAGGTCCCGGCGCGGACGCCGGCCTGCACTTGGGAAACCGCGCCGGTCAGGCCATTCCATTGAAGAGTGACTCTCTGGCTATTGGAAACCTTCGCGGTGGAGATGCGGAGTCGATTTGTGGACGGGGGCGTTTCGGAGCCCGCGTACAACTCGACTTCCGTGATGCTGTTCCACAGATTCTGGGAGTTGCCGTGCCCGACGATGCGCACATAGCGGCGGACGGAATCGGCAACGTCATAGGATTCCAGACCCGTGGTGGCGCCACTGCTGGCGCCCGTGAACACCGTTGACCAACTCGAAGCGTTGTCGCTGGTCTGGATGTCGAACGAAGTGGTGCGCTGGTTGCCCTGATACCAGGCAATCTTGACGGTGCCGACGGTCGCCGCGGCGCCCAGATCAAAACGAATCCACTGCCCGTCGCCCGACGCTGACCAGCGGGTGGTCAGGGAGCCGTCCAGCGTATTTTCCGGCACGTTGCCGTCGTTGGCGCTGGCGGTCACCGACGCGACAGGCAGTTTGGCGGCCATGACGGTGCCACACGAACCGGTGGCTAGTGCGACGGCGGCCACCAACGTGCGGACCAGCCTGGCGCGCTGCTGCTGCAGCGCCCCCGCCACAAATGTGCCCACTGCTTGCTCTATTGACTGTGCTGACTGTATTGAATTCGACTGTGTTGCTTTCATGGCGCCACGCTGGCATCGGGGCCCACTCGGGGAAATTGGAGGGACTTCGATTCGGTCATCGGATTCCGTCCACAGTTTTTGTCGTGGTTTGGGCCACAAGCTGTCGTGGTTTGCACCACACTGGTTTGCACCACACAAGTCCCGGTTAGGGTCATTACCCCATAGCGGACTTTCCTCTGGGCGCGCAGATTCCCCATTGCGTGAAGCACCTTGTGAGAAGAAGCAAAACACTACGCTGGTTGAAGCGCCTGCTGCTGCTGGTCATTCTGGCGTTTGGCGTCGGTTACGGAAACTGGTACTGGCAGACCAATCAATTGGCTGTCGCCGTCCCCCAGTTCGATCGGCAGCCGATCTCGCGCGGGGATTTGACCCAGGTTATAACCGCCAGCGGCCAGTTGAACCCCGTGGTCAAGGTGGACATCAGCAGCCAGATTTCGGGCATCATTCAAATGCTTTTTGTCGACTTCAATTCGCCCGTGAAGGAGGGGCAGATCGTTGCCACGCTCGATCCGGCCACCTACGAAGCCAATGTCCTGACTGCGGAGGGCAACCTGGCCAGCGCCCGGGCCAACCTGGAACTAGCCCAACTCATCGAGAAGCGGGCCCGGACCTTGCGCAAGGACAGCCTGAACTCCCAGGCGGAGTACGACATGGCGGTGGCCGATTTGCACAAGGCCGAATCGTCCGTCAAAATCAACGAGGGCTCCTTGAAAAAGGCCCAGGTCGACCTGGCCCGATGCACGATCCGCTCGCCCATTGACGGATTGGTCATTACCCGCAACGTCAACGTCGGCCAGACCGTCGCCGCCAGTTTGAGCGCGCCCGTATTGATGGTCATCGCCAACGACCTGTCCAAAATGCGGATCGAAGCTAACGTGGTCGAAGCCGATATCGGGCGCGTCCAGCCGGGCCAGGCGGTGGATTTTCGAGTCGACGCTTACCCCAGCGAGAAGTTCAAAGGCCAGGTCACGCAAGTCCGCAATGCCCCGAAGGAAGAACTGAACGTGGTCGCGTACCAGACCATCATCGAGGTCAGCAATCAGGACTTGAAGCTCAAGCCGGGCATGACCGCCAATGTGGCGATTATTGTTTCCAATCGCGAAGACACGCTGAAGATTCCCAATGCCGCCTTGCGTTTCAAGCCGCCCAAAGAGATCCGCGTTGCGACCACGGAGGCTGCCCCCGCCAGCGCGTCGACCAATTCGGAAAACCGTGCGGTGTCTGCGGCGTCTGGGTCCACGAAGGGTCGGGACAAGTCCAAACCCAAATCCGGCCGCACCGTCTACCTTCTGGCCGTAGAACGGTCCTCCACCAATGGACCCGCCAGCGACGCGCGCGCCACGAACGACCCGGCCGTCAGCAGCCCTCCGACAGGCTCTGAAGGCGCGCCCGTTCTTCGCGCCGTTGAGATCAAATATGGGATCTCGGATGGCAGTTCCACCGAAGTGTTGGAAGGCTTGTCCGAGGGCGATCAGGTCGTCACCGGCATCGCCAAATCCAAGGAGCGGCCGAAGCACATTTTCAATCCGTTCGCGCTCAATCGATGATGAGTGCCCGTAGCCAGACCCGAGTCGTCGGCGCCCTGCCGGCAGAACGGCCGATGCACCCATGAGCGCTGTCATCCAACTGGCAGGGGTTTCCAAGGTGTATGACTCCGGCGGACTGGCCGTCCAGGCCCTGGATGAGGTTTCCTTGCATATTGAAGCGGGCGAGTTCGTCGCGCTCATGGGCGCCAGCGGCTCTGGAAAGTCGACCTTGATGAACATCCTGGGCTGCCTGGATCGGCCCACCGACGGTCGTTATTTGCTCCAGGGAGTGGATGTGTCGGATCTGGACACCGAAGAACTGGCCGATATACGCAACGAACAGATCGGTTTTGTGTTTCAAAACTTCCATCTCTTTTCGCGGACGTCGGCCCTTGAAAACATCGAATTGCCGCTCCTCTACCGGCACCAGCGCCGCCTGTCGGCTCGCAAACAGCGCAAGATGGCTCAGGAAGCCCTGGAGATGGTCGGCCTGACGGACCGGGCAGACCACCATCCCAATCAACTCTCCGGGGGCCAGCAACAGCGCGTCGCCATCGCCCGCGCCCTGGTCAACGGGCCGGAACTCGTCCTGGCCGACGAGCCCACGGGCAACCTGGACACCCGCACGAGCGAGGAGATCATGGCCGTCCTTCAGTCGTTGAATCGCCGCGGCATCACCATTGTCCTGGTCACCCACGAGCCGGATGTCGCCCGGCACGCCCGGCGCAGCGTGACGCTTCGTGACGGGCGCATCACCAGCGACGAACTGGCGTACGAAGCGGCGCCGGGCCGGCCGGCGTGGCCATCGACTGCCGCGATGAAACTCGGCGCCGAGGTTGCCCGATGAATGCGTTCGTCACCACCAAAGTGGCCTTGCGCGCGCTGTCGCGAAACAAACTGCGCTCCGGCTTGACCGCCTTGGGACTCATCATCGGCGTCGGGGCGGTGGTCACCCTGGTCGGCATCGGGAACGGCGCCAAGGCGCTGATCGAAGCGCGGGTCGCAAGCATGGGTCAGAACGTCCTTCAAATCAAAGCGGGCAGCGTCACCAGGAGCGCCGTTCGGCAGGGCACGGAAACGGCCGTCAGCCTGACCATGGAGGACGCCGAAGCCATCCGCAAGGAAATCCCGGACGTGGTCGCCGTCAGTCCGGAGGTCAAGACCAAGCTCCAGGCGATCAGCGCCTTTCGCAATTGGAAGGCCGAAATCTACGGCGAATCGCCCGAATACTTCAGCATCCGGCAATGGCCCTTGAGCGTCGGGGACTACTTCTCAGAACAGGACATGCGCATCGGCACGACCGTCGCGGTGCTCGGCTCGGTGGCGGCGCAGGAACTCTTTGGCGAGGAGGATGCCGTGGGCGAATCCTTCCGGCTGCAGAATATTCCCTTCCAGGTCATCGGCGTGCTCGAGGCCAAAGGCGAAACGGCCGCCGGCGACGACCAGGACGATTCGATCATCATCCCCATCACCACGACCATGCAACGGCTGATCGGCCGGAAAAAAGTCCATGTCGGCCTGCGCCGCATCAACGTTCAGGCGGCCACCCCCGAAGTGATGCCCGAAATGGAACAACAAATCGGCCGCCTGCTCCGCCAACGCCACGGCATCGAGCCCACCGACAAGGACGAGGAAACCGAAGATTTCAAAATCAAGAGCCAGCTCGAGTTGGCGGAGGTGGCCACGCAAAGCACGCGCACGATGACGCTCTTGCTGGCGGGCATCGCCAGCGTCTCGCTCATCGTCGGAGGCATCGGCATCATGAACATCATGCTGGTCAGCGTCACCGAGCGGACCCGTGAGATTGGCCTGCGCCTGGCGATGGGGGCGTATCCGCGCGACATCCGGCGGCAGTTTCTGGTCGAGGCCATCACGCTCAGTTGCATGGGCGGTTTGATTGGCATCGGCGCCGGCCTTGCCGCGGCGCACTGGGTGGCCACAGTGCAAAGCTGGCCGTCGGTCGTTTCCTCTGATTCCATCCTGATCGCCTTCCTCTTTAGCGCGGCCGTTGGCGTCTTCTTCGGGTTCTATCCGGCCCGCAAAGCCGCCCAACTCGACCCCATCGAAGCGCTGCGGTACGAGTAATCAGGATTAAGTCCCGTCCTCAACTCAACGCGCGGCTCAAGATGTTTTTCACCACCTGCCTGGCGTCGAAACAGGTTTCGGCCAGCCGCCGCGCCGCGCGGCTATGCCGCTCGTAATCCGCGTTGATGGCCTCGAAAGCGTCGGCCGCTTCGCGAAGAGTCGAGAAGCGGAACAAGCCTTCGCGGCTCGGCAGCACGGCGCTCGGTCCGGTGTGCTGCACGACCGCCGGCTTGCCGCTGGCCAGGTAGCAGAGGGTGCGGTCGCTTACCCACGCCGTCTGCATCTTGATGTAGGACGGCTTGGCGCAACTGAATTCGCCGCGCGATTGCTGGAGGTAGGCCTGATACGTCTCTGGCGTGCCGGCCACTTCTCGCGATGGACGCACGCGCCAGCCACGCTTCTCCAGTTCGCGCCGCTCCAGGTCGTCCTTTTGGGTTCGCAGGTAGAGCGCGAGTTCCAGCGGCTGCGGCGTCAAGCGCGGCAACTCCGCCAATTCCAGCAACGCCACGCGCTTGGTGTTTTCGTAAGTTTCGTGCGCGTCCACAATCCAATCGTCGGCGTCCCAGTTGGAGACAGTCGTAAAGGCCTGAGCTTTGGGATCAAAAACACGCGGCCAGTGTTCCAGGGAGACGCAAGGACGGATGCGCAGCCATTCCAACCCGCAGTCGGGAAAACGCGCCCGTTTCGAGCCGACCGTCTCGCCGGT
>DASTLJ010000529.1:0-13327 GCA_035715125.1 Verrucomicrobiia bacterium | reverse complement strand
GAAGTAGCTGGCGCCCGCGGGCAAATCCAATTCGCCATTCGAGCGGTACGACACCATTTTCCCCGCGCTCACCGCCAGGTCGAACGTGCCGGTGTATAGGTCGTTGATGCTGACGCGGTCGGATTGGTAGTCCTCGGCGGGCAGGCCAAACGCGTCGGCCTTCACGCGCAGGTTGATGTCTTTGGTAATAAGGATGGTTGCCAGCTTCGGCGACGACTTCTGCACCTGGAGCGCGGAGGCGACAATGCGGCTGTCCACGTTGTGACCGTTGCCGTTGCCGTGGCCGTTGCCGTTCCGGCCGCGGGGCTTCTTGTGGAAGATGATGCGGAGCCGGCCGCCGTTGGGGAGTGAGACCCCCTCGCTGAGGCTGCCCTGCGCGCGAAGGCCGTCGAGCATTCGCGAAACGGTGCGGGCGCTCTGGCCCAACTCCGAGGACTCGCGTTTGAAGTGGTCGATCTCCTCGATGACTTCGATGGGGACAAGCACGTTGTTGTCCTGAAAGCTCAGCAGGGAGTTGGGGTCGTGAAGGAGGACGTTGGTGTCCAGGATGTAATTTTTCACTGCGTTACGTCAGCAATGGTCATTGGGCTCAGGCGCCGATACCACGCTTGTATCTTCGGATAAACCGCGGGAAGCCTGTAACGGCCGGAGTAGAGAAAATTTGCAAGCATGCCCCACAGATCGAAGTCCACGAAGCGCGGCCGGTCGTCGAGAAGAAATCGCCGCGTGCCGAGCATCTGCTCGAAAGGGAGCAAAACCGTCGTCAGCTCGGCGAGCAATGGCTTCTGGTTGAGGCGCCAGGCGTCCAGGCAGCCGCGGCCGTACTTGCGCGCTTTGTGGCGCAGGTAGGCCAATTGTTCCTTTGGAGGGACGAAGAGGCGGTAGTGCGCGTCGTTCAGCCGGAATGAGCGGTCTTCCACGTCGTGCTTGATGTAACGCCATACAATTCTCTGCAAGCCGTCCCACTGCGGCGGGAACAGGCCCAGATTGAATCGCGATTCGATGTACTTGGCAATCACCTGCGAATTCTCGTCCGTCTCGAACACGACGGTCCGGCCGTCCCGCAGCAAAGGCACCGCGTAGTAGCGCTGCCTGGACAGGCGCCAGACTTGCGAGCGATCCGAAGGCGGAATGTTGACGAGCCGGGGGGCGATCCCGCCAAATTCCAAAATGCGCCGCTGGACCAGACAATAATTGCTCCAAGGGAACTGGATCAGCTCGATCATGCGCTCTTGCCGCACTGCACCTGTTCGAGCACCGAGGGCAGGCGGTTCTTCCACTGCTGAAGCCGGGTCAGCCCCTGTTCGAGGTCGGAGGCAAAATGGCCGGGCCGGTATGCCTCGTCTCCGGCCTGAAGCTTGCGGACCGCGGCCAGCATCTCGTCTTTTTGCCGGTTGAATTCGGCGTTAAGCTGCTTGGCGAACTGATCGATGGCCAACAGCCTCGCAAATTCCGGCAACCCCGCACCGCGGCCCGACGCCGTATCCAGCAACTCTTGCCGCAGCCGCGCCGCGCGCCGGGCGCTGAAGCTGTAGAATCCACGATACGCCTGGGACATCGGCTTTCTTGGGGCTACAATCCGGCCAGAGGCAAACCACAAGCTGCCTCGCCGCCCGGTGTAGACCGCCGCCAGAAAATCCCGGCAGCGTCCCGACGAATCGTCCATAAACTTGAGCCGGCGGATGGAGCGCGGCATTTTGCCCGAGCCGATCACCTCGACCCGATCCAGCGCCATGGCCAGTTGCTCGTATCGTTCGCGGCTTGCTTCGAAATCCGTGAATTCCCCAAAGGCTGTCAGCAGCGTGCCGTTGGCCTCCTCAATCGCCAATTCTTCCACCGCCTGCACGAAACTCCGCGCCGCCTCGCCATCGAAATGATAAAAGCGGTTATCCGCCAACTGGATCGCCCGCGGCCCCGGCTGGCCGTCGCCGTCGGCCTCGCGGATGCCGGCGGCCAGCAGTCCAATCTCCCGGACGCGTGCTGTGAACTCCTCACACGAACACAACGGCTTCTCAAGCATCACGAGTCCAATGTAGAAGCGCCCCGCCGGACTGCAAGCCGAGACTGCTCGGGTCTGTTCCGGACAAAGTAGGGCGGGCGTCTCGCCTGCCCGCGCCAAGCGCGGCGAGGCGGATGAGGCGTTTGCCGCACGGCTCGCGCTGACGCGCTCGCTGGGCAGGCGAGACGCCTGCCCTACGTTGGCGTGGCGTTCTCGTTGACACTGATTCGGGCAGACGCGACGCTTGCTCCATGCACGTCGGCCAAACGATTCTGCTCGCGGCGACGTTGCTCTACGGCCTGGACTCGTCCGGCGTCGCCGCCGAATTCGATTGGCCCCGGTGGCGCGGTCCCGACTGCAACGGCATCTCGAAGGAGACCGGCTGGTCCACCAGGTGGCCTTCCGCAGGACCCAGGCAACTCTGGAAGACCCAAATCGGCCTCGGCTTTTCCTCGTTTGTGGTCGCCGAGAACCGGGTCTACACGATGGGCCACCGAAACGGGCAGGACGTCGTCTGGTGCCTCGACACGAACACCGCCCGCGAAATCTGGAAGCACCGCTACACGGCCGACCTGGACGCTCGCCTCTATGAAGGCGGCCCCAATAGCACGCCCACTTTGGACGACAAGCTCCTGTTCACCCTCGGCCGGCATGGCCAGCTTTTCTGCCTCGACGCTTCCGACGGCAGCGTGATTTGGAAGACCGACCTGATGAAAGACCATGGCCTGACCGAGCCGGGCCAGGACTGGTGGGGTTTCAGTGGCTCGCCGTTGGTAGAAGGCGACTTCGTCATCCTGAACGCCGGCACCCATGGAATGGCCTTCAACAAGAAGACTGGGAAGCTGGCCTGGTCCACGGGCAAGGGCGCCAACGGCTACGCCTCTCCCGTCCCGTTCGATGCCGGCGGCCGGCAAGGTGTCGCCGTCTTCGCCGCTAAGTCACTCGGCACCGTCGACGCCAAAACCGGCCAGGAGCTTTGGGTGCTGCCTTGGAAGACCCCTTACGACATCAACGCCGCCGATCCTATTTTCTCCGAGGGGCACGTCTTTGTCTCCTCTGGCTATCGCACCGGCGGCGGGCTGTTCAAGCTCGACGGCAACAAACTCACTGAAGTCTGGAAAAGCCAGGAGATGCACAACCAGATGAACCCCAGCGTGCTCCTAAGCGGCCACCTCTACGGCATCAGCGGACAGCAGGGTCACGGGGGCGACCTGCGTTGCGTCGAGTTCATGACTGGCAAGGTGAGATGGAAGGGACCGGAGCTCGGCGTGGGCTCCGTGATGGCCGCGGACGGCAAGCTCATCGTGCTCGGCGAGCGGGGAGAACTCCTCATCGCCGAGGCGAAACCCGACGCTTTCAAGGCCCTGGCTCGCGCGCAAGTCCTCGGCGGACGCTGTTGGACGTCGCCCGTTCTGAGCCACGGCCGGATTTTTTGCCGCAACTCCAAGGGCGACTGCGTCTGCCTCGACGTGCGCGGCGCTCAGACTGCCCGAACCGATTGAAAGGAACCTATGACCGCCCCTCTAGCCCGGATCACTAGTAGCTCGCATGAAATCCCCACAGCCCGTAGCCGCCGACGTGAGGAGGCGGACTCGTCGTTTAGCGGTTTGATCCATCCGCCTCCTCACGTCGGCGGCTACGGCACGTATGAAGAATGCGGGCCAGCCAGACTCCGCGCCCTTCTGTTCGTCGTGCTTCTTGCAGGCAACACTCAATGGGCGCACGCCGCGCCAGCCCAATGGATACCGCTCTTCCCCACCAACAACGACATCACCACCGGCTGGACCGTCCGCGCCTGGAACGACGTGAGCAAGCCCGGCCCGACTGGGGCGCTTTGGCGCGTCACAAACGCCGTCCTCACCGGCAGCGCGGAACGCGGAAGCTGGCTGATGAGCGAACAGGAATTCGCCGACTTCGTGCTCGAGTTCGACTTCAAGCTCGGCTCCAACGGCAACAGCGGCTGCGCCCTCCGTGCTCCGATGGCCGGCGATCCCGCCTTTGACGGCATGGAACTCCAAATGGCTGACTTCCGTTACAACACCAACGCCAGCCCATCCGAACTCACCGGAGGCATCTACCGGGCAATACCGCCGGAGAAGCAAGTCTACAAGCCGACGGAGTGGAATCATTATCGCATCATCCTCCGCGGCCCCCGCCTCGTTGCGAAGCTGAACGGTGAGAGAATCCACGATCTCGACCTCTCCACCCTGGCGCCGGAAGTCAAACGACACGACGGCACACTCGCCCCGCCCGTCAAAGACCGGCCCCGCCGCGGTCACATCGGCTTCCAAAACCTCAGCCGCGGCAACGACCCTGTGCTCATCCGCAACGCGCGCCTGCAAGTGTTGGAGTAATGGAGTGAGCGCGGTGAAAACAAAAAGCCCCGCCAGATCAAGCTGGCAGGGCTGTCAAACTCCGAAAGGAAGTCTTAGAACTTCCAGTTGAAGACGGCGCCAAACGTGTGGTTGTGCACGCTGTCGATTTTGACCGAGCCAACGCCCTGGATGTCGTATTTGCCCTCCGTCGTGCCCAGGTATTTGTAGCCGACGCCCACGGACATGGTCTCACTGATGTTGTAGCGGACTCCGGCAATGGCCTGCCAGCCGAACACCACGTCCCCGTCGTCATCGTTGACGAAGGTCTCGTCGAGGTTCAGGACGCTGTAAACGCCGCCGGCGCCGCCACCGATGTAAGTCTCGAACTGGGCGCCAATCGGATAACGGTAGACCACGTTGACTATGAATGGAATGTGCGAGAACGAGCTGTCGCCGGACAACGAACCGCCCCCGACCTTGTCGATTGTATTCCAGACATAGCCGGTGTCGAATTCAACGCCCCAGTTCTTGTTGAGGTTGTAGCCGACGCCGGCGCTGAAACGGAACCCGATGTCCGTTTCCAAGTCGCCTACGCCGCTGATATGCGCGTCCTGGGCCCAGTTGACGCCTGCATCGGCGTTGAAGTAGAGTCCCGTGTCCGCGGCGCTCGCCGGCAGGGCCAACGCCGTTGTCAGCGCGGCGCAGGCGCCGGTGATCCCCGCAAGATGAGTTTTGACCTTCATTTGTCCTTTCTTCTGTTTGGATTGATGCTCTTCGAGACCCGGGGCTTGTCGCCGCGAACCCCTGGCGACACTCGACGCCAGCACGGCACGTTTCGTCGGAAAGCGATACAACCAGCTTTCAGGTAAGCCATCGGGACTGCGGGCTTGAAGTAAGGTTTCCCGTCGCACACGTCAACAGTTCTTTTCGGCGGGCGAATACCATCCCGGGCTTCAGCCCGGGATTGCTGCCACGGCCTCCTTGCCCACTGAAACAGGTCTCGATACAGTGTCGGCATGGCCGGCGCGCCCGATGAATTGCACGAACTGCCCCCGCCCACCCCGGCGCCGCCGGAACTGGTCGAGCGCGCGACTGCGTTAGTCCAGAGTCACCCCGAATGCTTCTGGTTTCGCCATCCCGAAGCGCGCATCCGCTATCTGGAGGACGTGCGTCTCGTGATCGAGCACTTGCGCGAATACGGCGACCGCCGTGCCTGGCGGGCCGCCCAAGGATTACACCGATGCCTCTCACCCCTCTTCAAAAGGAAGTCCTAGCCATCCTCGCCGCCAACCGCAGCGAGGAGAGCCACTTTGCCGGAGGCGTGGTGCTCAATGCCGCCGATGATGCTGCCCGCTTTTCGCACGACTTCGATATTTTCCACGAACTGGGCGAAGAAGTGACGCGCGCCAGCAACCGCGACGTCGAGAGCCTCCGCCGCGCCGGCTTCAGCGTGGAAACGCCCTCCCGCTACGGGGAGTGGGAGAAGGAGTCCACGTTCCGCAAGGCCAAAGTGCAGCGTGGCACCGAGGTGTTGGAGATTGATTGGGCGGCCGATTCGGCCTTCCGTTTCTTCCCCATCGAGCGCGACCCGTTGCTGGGTTGGCGGCTGCACTTGTTCGACATGGCCACGAACAAAGCGCTTGCCCTGTCCGCGCGCACTGAGACGCGCGACTATGTTGACATCGTGGAATTGCACAAGACATTCCCCCTCTCGGCGATCTGTTGGGCGGCCTGCGGCAAGGACCCGGGTTTCAGCCCGCTCTCGTTGCTCAAGATGATGAAACGGTTTGCCAGGATTGACCCGGCGAAGCTTGAGGAGATTCAGGCCCGCGCGCTCAATCCGGTAGCCCTCAAGACGGCGTGGATTGCTATGAGCGACGAGGCCGAGGCGAAAATGATCCGCCTGGCCGATGAACAGCCGGAAATGCCGATCGGCGTGGCCTTCGTGGATGCCGCCGGCAAGCCAGGCTGGATTGGCGATGACCCTTCACTGCGTCTGCACGCGCCGTCAGTGCGCGGCTGCTGGCCGACGGTCCACGGCCTTGAGCCGTAGAAGTAGCCGCCGCAGGGCCTCCTGAACGAACAGCAGCAATTCCTCCCGGCTCTCGACGCCGCCGAGCTGCATGCGGTCGAGAATGTGGCCGCTTCGGCTCAAGGCAGGCTCGTCGTAACGGATGGCGGCGCGCTGCCAAACTTTGCATTGGTTTCTGGTGAGTGGCCCTGCTATCTTTCCGCCATGGCAGCCGTGCTCCAAAAACCGGCCAAACGCTGGACCTACGAGGAATACTACCGCCTCGACGACGACCAGCGCTACGAGATCATCGACGGCAACTTGCTTATGGCGCCCGCACCGGATATGTGGCATCAGGATTCGTCGCGAAAACTTTTCCGCCTCATCGATCGGTTCGTGGCGCAAAACCGGCTAGGGGAAGTGTTCTACGCGCCGGTCGACGTCGTGCTCGACCCGGAGAACACCGTGCAGCCGGATTTGGTTTTCATCGCTGCTGCCAACACCGGCATCATCCAACGTCGCGCCATCTTTGGCACACCGGATTTGCTCGTCGAACTCCTCTCCCCTTCCAGCGTGCGCCGCGACCGCTACGACAAGAAAGCCCTCTACGCCCGCTTTGGCGTGAAGGAGTATTGGATCGGTGACCCTGCCAACAAGGCGCTGGAAATCCTCACGCTCAGGAGCGGCAACTACGAGTTGCACTGTTGCGCGGAGGAGAAGGGCAAACTCACTTCTCTGCTCCTGCCCGGACTGCAGTTTGACTTGTCGGAAATTCAGTGACGGCCCGTTCAAGGCCATCCTTCATTTGTTCGTGTGACCGGCCCGTTAATGGGATAGCGCTCTTCGCGCGCCGACATCTTCACGCGCTCCGCTTGCCTCGGAGCAACCGATCGTTCAGACTCGCCCCCAATCGCATCAAGTCGTGAACACTCACCACCTTGAACTGTTTTACTACGTGGCCCGGCACGGGGGCATCGGCGAAGCCGTTCGCAACATGCCGTACGGCATCCAGCAGCCGGCCATGAGCAGCCAGGTGATCCAGCTCGAGGAAGACCTCGGGCTGACGCTGTTTCAACGGCGGCCGTTCCAGCTCACACCGGCGGGGGAGGAACTCTTCGCGTTCATCAAACCCTTCTTCGACAACGTCGAGTCGGTCGGCGAAAAGCTGCGGCGCGGCGGCAAGTATTTTCATCTGCGCATCGGGGCCTCGGAGATCATCCTGCGGGATCATTTGCCGCCGTTGCTGCGGCACCTTCGGAAACAATTTCCCGAATTGAAAGTGACGCTGCGCAACGGGTACCTGCCGGAACTCGAAGGGCTGCTCCAGCGGCAGGAAATCGATTTCGCCGTGACGCTGCTCGAAGGCAAGTTGCCCGCCGGGATCAACGGCGTGCCTTTGCTGAAGCTGCCGCTGGGACTGCTCGTGCCGGCGGCCAGCCGAATTCAGTCCGCCGAGGAGCTTTGGAAGCGCGACCGGATCGATGAGACGCTCATCTCATTGCCCGAGGCCGAACCCATCGCGCGCCACTTTCAGAAGGGGCTGGCCCGGCTCGGTGTGGACTGGTTTCCGCGCATCGAAGTGTCGTCTCTCGACGTGCTCGAAGCCTACGTCGCCAACGGTTACGGTATCGGCCTGACGGTCGTCGTGCCGAAAAACCCGCCGTCGGACCGTGTGCGGCTATTGCCGCTGGCCGATTTCCCGCCGGCTATCATTGGCGCGCTGTGGCAGGGCAAGCGCACCCCGATCACGCAGGCCTTTCTCAACGCGCTCCAGGAGCGGGCCAAAGCGCTGACGGCGTGACGGGCGCATCGCGCCAGTGCCGCCAACGTAGGGCAGGCGTCTCGCCTGCCCGGCCGAGCGAAGCGAGGCCTTGGTGGTGCGAACGCCGCGCCTGTCGGCGCGGCTGGGCAGGCGAGACGCCTGCCCTACTTTCCCGGCGCGACTTCGACGGTGGTACTTCCAAGTCGCGCCTCTCACGGCGTGAATTGGTGAGTTTTGTTTGGCTTTCCCCGAGTCGCCTTGCTAATCAATCCCCCGCGCCGGCGCGCACAACCACACACATCACACCCGATTTTCAGCACCATGAGTACCACCGCACCCGCACCCCAAGCCACGCAACCGGCCGACGCCGATCTCCGGGCCGTCCAGGGCCTCAAAACCTCCGCCGAGAGAATCAAGTCCGAACTGAGCAAGGTCATCGTGGGCCAGGAAGCCGTCGTCGAGGAAGTGCTCATCGCCATCCTGACCCGCAGTCACGCCCTGCTCGTCGGAGTGCCGGGGCTGGCCAAGACGCTCCTGGTCTCCACCCTCTCGCAGACGCTGCACCTTTCGTTCAAACGCATCCAGTTCACGCCCGACCTGATGCCCAGCGACATCACCGGCACGGAGGTCATTTATCAGGAAGCCGGCAGCGGCAAGCGCGAGTTCCGGTTCCTCAAAGGGCCGATCTTCGCGAACATGATCCTCGCCGACGAAATCAATCGCACCCCGCCCAAGACCCAGGCCGCGATGCTCGAAGCGATGCAGGAACGCAAGGTCAGCGTGGGCGGCGTGGACCATCTGTTGCCCGAACCGTTCTTCGTCCTCGCGACGCAAAATCCCATCGAGCAGGAGGGGACTTATCCGCTGCCCGAAGCGCAGCTCGACCGCTTCATGTTCATGATCCAGGTCGATTACCCGAGCGCCGGCGAGGAACTGCAAATCATGAAAATGTCGACCGGCGTCGGCGGCGAGAAACCGAGCGCCGTCCTCACGGAGCAGGAAATCCTGGACCTCCAGCAGGTCGTCCGGCGCATGCCCGTGGCCGAGCACGTCTATGCGTACGCCGAGAAGCTCGTGCGCGTGACCCGGCCCAAGACCGGCGAAGCGCTCGATTTCTGCAAGAAATGGCTGACGTGGGGCGCCGGTCCGCGCGCGGGGCTGAACCTCATCCTGGCCGCCAAAGCCCGCGCGATGCTGCACGGCCAGTATTACGTGAGCTGCGACGACGTGGCCGCCATGGCGCCGCCGATTTTCCGCCACCGCATCATCCCCAATTTCTCCGCCCAGAGCGAAGGAGTGACCAGCGACGACATCACGCGCAAAATTCTCGAGGCGGTGCCGAAGGACGAGAAGTTGAGATGAGCGGGTTGGGAATGTGTAGAATTTGTCGTTTGCCGAAGCTTCCTCCATTCGCTACGTTGCTGCCATGAGCACGCTGGCTGAAATCCAGGAAGCCATCACCAAGCTGGGCCATGATGAAAAGAGCGCCCTCTCGCTCTGGCTCGAATCGCGGACTGTCCCCGCGATGACCGCCAGCGACGAACAACGTCTTCTCCGCTCCCTCGACGAGGCCATCCGTGACGTGGACGCCGGCAAGGGCGTGCCACTGGAAGAGGCGCGCAAACTGGTGGCCTCATGGGCTGCAAAATAGTCTTCGCGCCGCAAGCCATCACGGACCTGGCCGAAGCGGTCCGCCACATCGCGAAGGAAGATCCCGAAACGGCCGAGCGGATCGGCCACGCGCTCATTGACCGCGTGACCGTTCTGGAGAACTTCCCGCTGCTCGGCTCGCCCTATCCGAAACGACCCGGGATCCGAAAGCTCGTCTCCCGGCCGGTACATCGGATTTCACGAACGATTCCGGACTGATTTGCGGCGGGTGCGTGTCTTGCATGGCGGCGCAGTTTCCTGCAGCGCCGCGACCGTTTCTACAGCCAGATGCGGTTTCAGGTCGATTTGAAGCTGGGCGTGGCCGAAGAGGTTAGTGTTTTCGTTCAGCAGGCGCGAGGCGGCCAGTTTGCAATAGGCGGTGTCGAGTTCCAAACCCAGGCTGTTCCGCCCGTGCTTAAGCGCGGCCACCATCGTGGTGCCGGTCCCGCAAAAGGGATCGAGCACGGTGTCGCCAGCGAAGGAGAACATCTGGACGAGGCGCGAGGCCAGTTCAAGCGGGTAGGGCGCCGGATGTTCCTTGGTCGAGGCGCCCGTGATGGTCCAGAATTGCTGGAACCATTTGTCAAACTTCTCTTTGGAAATTAGGCTCAGGCGGCGCTGCTCCTCAGTGGGCTTGCGGTAGCCGCCGGGTTTGCGTTGCATGAGGAGGAATTCGATGTCGTTCTTGATGATGGCGTTTGGCTCGTACGGTTTACCAAGGAATTTCGAACCATTGCTCACTTCGTAGCTGGCGTTCGAAATCTTGTGCCAGATGATCGGGTTGAGGTTGTCGAAGCCCAAGCGGCGGCATTGGACGCAGATGTCCGCGTGGAGCGGGACGACGGTGTGGCGTCCGTTGTTCTCGCGGCGCGAAAGGCAGACGTCGCCCACCACGCAGACGAGCCGGCCACCCGGGACGAGCACGCGGAAGACTTCACTCCAGACTCGGTTGAGTTCTGCAAGGAATTGCTCGTAGTCCGCGATGTGGCCCATCTGGCCGTCGGAATCGTTGTAGCGCTTGAGGGTCCAGTAAGGCGGCGAGGTGACGACGAGGTGGATGGATTCGTCGGCGATGAAGGAGAGATTGCGCGCGTCGCCTTGAACTAGCCGATGCACGGTCGGGATTTCGTCGATGGTCTTTGGTCCCGCGGTGCTGTACTTCATAATTGCTGGATGCGGCCAGAGAATGCCGCAACGTGCGCGACAAGGGAATTGGCAAACGACTGAAACGTCAAGTCGGATGCAGGCTCGTAATAACCGCCTCGCAGGCCGCTTTCAGGGTTGGACATGAGGAAGGCGGAGCCGTCGTAATGCTTCTCGAGAACGAGTCGACGGCAAAAGAGTTCGTAGCGTTTGGCGTAGGACGAATTGCGGAACTCGGGAAAGACGTTGAAATGCGGTTCCTTTACGCTGACGGGAGTGGTCGAGCGCGTGGAGTCCTCGAGCAGGAACATGTAGCCGATCCACGGGCGCACGGCGGAACCAAAGGCGCTTTCGCGGAAAGCGGTCCAGAGGTCCAGCGCGCTGCCCATCGCTTCCTCTGTGCGGTTGTTGAAGTTGTTGCCGAACGAGGGACCGACCTGGGATTTGGCCTCGAGGGCGGCGACGAGCTTGCCTTCGACAACGATGAGAAAATCCCAGCGTTTACTCGGGCGGAAGTAGCCGGGCAGCTCGAGAGAGTCCTGATAATAGATGTGCGAGCGGTCGATACCGGCTTCGATGGCGAGCCTGGTGAGGAGTTCGATGAAACCGTCCATCTGTGCGCCGCCGGTGACGGCACTGCGAAGGCCTTGATCCGAGACGCCGGCTGCACGCTGTTTCTGCGACTGGCTGGCCCGAGTTTGCCAGTAGAAGCGTACCGCCTCGCGCGTGTGTTTGGGAAGTTGGGCAAGGATGGTTGGCGGCGGCATTGCGAGGCGAGTGTAGTGCCAGAGATTCCTGGAGGGCAAAGGGAAGTTGGGAGGAACCCTGCCTGAGTTCGACTGCCTTGCGCGGCTTGAGATCGATTAGAAGCTGGGCGTGGCCAAAGGCTCGCCCTGCGTCAGCCTGGGCTGGAGCGAGCAGCGCGAGTGGAGGCCCAGGTCACCGGCCCAAGGAATTCGTCTGAGGCCTGAAAGGCCGGCACAGGTTTGCGTCTTGCCGTGTGCCGCCCATACAGGGCGGAGTAGATAATTTGGGGAGTTCACCTGGGGCTTCGCGCCCGGCGCTCCACCCCAGGCTGTCACATCACGGGCTTTCAGCCCATACTCCGAAGTTCCTACCACGGATTTCACGGATTGCACGGATAATGAAGCAATTCGTTCCACGAGATTTAACGAGCATCGGCCTTGGGTGTTCAGCGCACTAGTGTCTCTTCATCCGTGTCATCCGTGTCATCCGTGGTTCTCAACTTTGGCTTTTGGGTTCAGGCCTCCGTGTTTGCGTTCAGCAGGCGCAAGGCGGCCAGTTTGCGGTGGAACTTCGATTGTGCACCTCACCCTTGATCCCTCTACCGCGCCCTCACCCGCCTGCGGCACCCTCTCCCGTCCGACGGGCGAGGGACTTATGCGGAAAGGGGTATTGCACGCACAGGTTCACGGTGGAGGCGGCGGGCGGGGGTAAGCGATGAAACGAATGACGCCGCCGCCCTTGTCGTCCACGGCGAAAATGGAGGAGGTCGACCGGTAGTTGTCGAGGATGTCGCTCACCTCCTGCTCGACGCTGTCGAGCTCCTTCAGTTTCTCGGCCGAGAGCGTGAGGCGTTCAAATCCGGGCCAATCCGGCAGCAGCTCATTGGCCTCGCGCCACAAGGCCTGCCATTCGGGGGCAATCCGGCCGGTCCGCCAGAGGCTTTTCCGCGCGGAGATCAGGAGCATGAGAGAGTGCTTGCACGCGTCATGTCCCTCGACCAGTCGTTCGTTGAGGGGTGGTTCTTCGTCCGCCCAAATGAGGGAGCCGTAAGGGATGATGCAATGACCGCAGTGGGCAGCGGCATCGAATTGAAGCGCGCGATAGCGCTCCAGGCATTCCGGACAGAGTTGGAAGGTGAGCGGCATGGGGTATTCGTAATCGAGTGAACGGGCAAAAGCCAGATTGCGGAGTAGGGCATACTACACTCTCTGTTATCTCCGTTTGCTCCTGTTCCGTCTGGGAGCATTTGGCCGCTGCGAGGAGCCGGATTTCAACAGGAGGCAACGGAGGGAACGGAGGCATTTTTCTGCCGCCATCTTTCTGCCCGCCTTGTGGTTCACGGAAAGCGAGTAGTCCGTCGGGGCAGCGTCACGCTGACGCCTTTTATGCCGAGGCTGTCGCGCCCGTACATGAGCGCGGCCCTACTCGACTCTCAGTAGCCGCAAAAGGATTTGGAATGGTAACCCCTCACCCCAGCCCTCTCCCCCGATGGGGGAGAGGGAGAAGACTGGGCCGCTCTCCCGATGGGGGAGAGGGAGTGGCCTGGGAGTGAAACAGCTCTTCCAGCGCTATTTGGGGCCTTGGCACATGGTCGCGGCGCGCTTTTGCAATTCAGCGGGCGGGACATCCTCCACGTGCGTAGCCACATGCCAAACGTGCCCGTAGGGATCCGACAGGCTGCCGCAGCGATCACCGTAGAA
>DASTLJ010000528.1:0-19847 GCA_035715125.1 Verrucomicrobiia bacterium | reverse complement strand
GTCAGCGGTGACTCTCGACCTGGCCAGCCCGAGGGACGGCGATGTATTCCTGACCGGCAGCAATATCGTTCTCAAAGCGGAAGCCGCGTCGAGCAACGGCGTCGTGAATCAGGTGGAATTCTTCAACGGGTCGCGGCATCTCGGCGTCGCGACGAACAGCCCCTTCACCTTCGTCTGGAGCAACGCCCCGGCGGGCACGCCCTGCCTGTTTGCCAAGGCGACAGACAGCGCTGGCCGCACCAGGACGAGCGTCTCGATCCAAGTGCGCGTGCTCCCTCCGGACTCAACGCCGCCGTCTCTCACGATCCTCTCGCCGCCACCCAATGCGCGTGTGTCGAATGCAGTTGTCACTCTGCACGCCACTGCCACCGACAATGTGGGCGTGGCCGCGATGGAGTATCGCGTCGGCACTGCGCCGTTTCAAACAATCGAAGAGACGAACGAGTTCTCGACGATGGTTCCGCTGGCGCCGGGCACGAACACAATCCAGGTGAAGAGCATCGACTTCTACGGCCACGAGTCGGCCGTGGCTTCCGTGAAAGTCTTTTACGTCACGACCGGCCCACTGAGCTTGTCCGTCACCGGCAACGGCGCCGTGCTGCCGGAACTCGATGGCCTGGCGCTTGAAGTCGGCCGAGGCTACACCGTCAACGCGCGGCCCGCGCCAGGAAACCTCTTCGCAAACTGGAGCGGCGATATCACGAGCCTGTCGAGTCGACTCACGTTTCTCATGCAGTCGAATCTCATGCTGCGCGCCACGTTCGTGACCAACCCGTTCATCGCCGTCCGCGGCGCCTACACGGGACTGTTCTACGAACCCGCCGAAGTCCGGCACGAAAGCTCCGGGTACTTTGCGATGGCCCTCACCGAGCAAGGCCGGTTCAGCGCTCAAATCCTTTCCGCGGGCCGGCGTCTTTCATTCAGCGGCGCATTCGATTTGCAAGGGCGCGCGAGCAACGTCGTCCAGCGTCCCGTCACCAACGCCCTCGCCGTGGAACTGACACTGGACCTCGCAGGCGCCGGCCAGCAGGTGACCGGCCGCGTCCACACCGTTCAATGGAACTCGGCGCTCCTGGGTGACCGCCAGGTGTTCGACGGCCGGACGCTCCGCGCTCCGTTCGCGACGAACTACACACTCGTCGTGCACGGCGATTCTGAATCGGAACTCCGCCCGGGCGGCGACGGCTTCGGCGCGGCGCGCGTTGATGCCGCCGGCGTGGTGAGCTTCGCCGGCACGCTCGCCGACGGCGCCAAGGTGACCCAGCGAACCGCAGTCTCGACGAACGGCTCCTGGCCGCTCTACTCCTCACTCTACGCCGGGAAAGGTTCCGTCCTCAGTTGGCTCACCTTCGCCGACCGGCTGACAACGGATTTGGGCGGCCGGCTGAACTGGAGCAAGCCGGCGCGGCCGGCCGACAGATTTTACCCCGACGGGTTCGCGTTCGACACCGGCGTTGAAGGATCGGTTTACACCAGGCCGGGCGCCGGGCGGGCGCTGCTCATGACGAACGGCATTGTGGCGTTCACCGGCGCCAATCCCGCTGAGACATTCACCAACTCCGTGGTGCTCGGCCCGAACAACAAGGCCACAAACCAAAGCAGCAACCCGCTCACCCTCGTCATCGTGCCCGCATCCGGGCTGTTCAGCGGCGTCGTGACTCCGCCGGATGGCGGGCGCAGCCTGTCGTTCAAGGGCGCGCTTTTGCAGAAGCAGACAGCGGGCCGTGGCTTCTTCATTCGAACCAACCACAGCGGCCGCGTTACCCTGACAGCACCTGGTTTGTAGAATTGCGCCCCAAAGGGGCGTTGCGGATGAACTCGCTTCCTAACTATGAAAAAGCCAAATCCTCTCCCAAGCACTGGCGCGTCGTTGAAAGGAAAATCCGCGGGACCAGCCTCGCCGGCAGCTCCGCCCGCCGCGCGAACGGCCGCCCCGGCAATTTCCCGCCCACGCATACTTCTCGTCGACGACGATGACGGCGTACGGCATTCGCTCGGCGATCTTTTGGCCGAAGAAGGCTACGTCGTTCTGCCCGCGAGTGACGGCCGGCAGGCGTTGGACCTCATCGCAACGACCGTCGTTGACCTGGTGCTGCTGGACCTCAACATGCCGGTGAAAAACGGCTGGGACACTTTCGAGCGGTTGAGCGCGGACCATCCACTGGTGCCGGTCGCCGTCATCACGGCGCGGCCGAACCAGTTATTCACGGCCATCAGCGCCGGCGTGGGGGCGTTGCTGGAAAAGCCGCTCGACATGCCCATGTTGATTCGCACTATCAAACGGCTCCTCGCCGAATCCGCCGAGGCGCGGCTGGCGCGGCTGGCCGGGCGCGAGACCGACTTCCACTACTCCGCTGCGCAGCCGCCATAGACGGCTCGAGGAGGCGCAGGCGGTCCGGCTTACACTCATGAACGGCCACTCAACCAACTCCGCCCGCTGCGCAGCGAGTGGCGCTCAGAGCGCATCATGAAAACGATTGTTTTGCTGCTCGCGTTCGGTGCCTTGATCGCCCACGGCCAACCGGCGCAGATCATCCTGCTGCGCCATGCGGAGAAGCCGGATGACGATGCGGCGCTTCATCTCTCTCCGAGAGGCGAAAAGCGGGCGCGGGCCCTCGCGGACTTTCTGAGCAATCCCAACGCGCTGATGAGCAACGCTCCCATTGCCGCTCTCTACGCCACGCGCGTGACCCGGCACGCGCACAGCCAGCGCACGGGCGAGACGCTCGCGCCACTGGCGAAACGACTGAGCCTGCCCCTGCAAATGCCCTACGAAGCGGAACTGTATCCGCTTCTTGCCGGCAACATCCTCAGCAACCGCGCCTATCAGGGCAAAACGGTCGTGATCTGCTGGACACACCACGAACTTGCCGAGCTGGCCGAGGCGCTCGGCGTTATCCCCAAACCGCAAAAGTGGAAGGACAAGATTTTCGACCGTCTCTGGCTTTTGCGTCCCGGCACTCCAGGCGCAGGGTTCCAAGACCTGCCTCAACACCTGCTCCGGGGCGACTCGAAAAACTGAGACGCGGCCGCCAACCTCGAGATCACGACGGCTTGCCCATCGTTTCCGAAGCGGGCTGTACGGGTAACTTGACCGTGATGGTCGTCAATTTTCGAGGTTCGGAGGCCACGCTGATGGTCCCCTTGTGCGCGTTCACGATCCACTGCACGATGCTCAAACCCAGGCCGCAGCCTTCCAAGGCGCTGTTGTGGGCGGGATCGCCGCGATAGAAACGGTCGAAGACGCGCGGGATTTTTTCGGGTGGTATGCCGGGGCCGGTGTTGGTGATGGTCAGTTCGGCAGTGCCGTTGTGCCGGCTGAGGCCAATGGCGATGCAGCCCTCGGGCTGGTTGTACTTGATGGCGTTGTCGGTCAGGTTGAGCAGGAGTTGCCTCAGCCGATGGCGATCGCCCCGCACGGTGGCCTCATCGCACGCGCTCAATTCGACCTGGAGTCGCCCGGGCAGGGCCAGCATCTGCGCGTCGGCAAAGCTCTCGCGGACGAGTTCATCGAGCCGGACCGGTTCCTGTGCGACGGCCAGTTGGCCGGCATCCGCCCTGGCGAGAAGCGTCAGCGAATCCACGATCTTGGCGAGGCGGGCAATCTCGTCGATCTGGTCGGCGAAGATTTCGCGCTGGGCACCGGGGGTCGCCGGGTCACGCAACGCGGTTTCGATTTGGGCCCGAAGGATGGTGAGCGGCGTTTTGAGTTCATGCGACGCGTTGAGGGTGAATTCACGGATGTGCGTGAACGATTCGTCGAGCCGCGTCAGCATCGAGTTGAAGACTTCGGTCAGGCGGTCAAGCTCATCACCGCTCCCCCTTTGCGGAAGACGCTCTTTGAGGTTGTTGGCGTGGATGCGCTCCGCAGCGCGGCTCAGGGCGGTCACAGGCACGAGGGATTTCCGGAGCAGCCACCAACTGCCCGCGAGCAACATGAGCATGGTGGGGACGCCGTAGTAGAGCACGATTTCCCCCACTTCCTCCCAGGCCGGTTCCGGTTGCTGCTTTCCCTCCGCCATGCGTTGCTGCAGCTCGACCCATTCGTAATGAACCACGCCCGCCAGGACGGCCAGGGACACGAGCAGTATCCCGCCCAGCCAAAGCGTGAGCCGATTTCGAATCGTCATGACGTTACCTTCAACACATAGCCTACCCCGCGCACGGTGTGCAGCAATTTCGGCTCGAAGCCGGCGTCAATCTTTTCGCGCAGCCGCATGATGTAAACGTCCACCAGGTTCGTGCCGGGATCGAAATCGTAGTCCCAAACCTTCTCGACGATGGCCATGCGCCCGCAAATGCGTCCAGCCGAGCGCATCAGGAATTCCAGCAGCAAATACTCGCGCGGTGCCAGATCGATCGGCGTCTCGCCCCGCATGACTTTGCGAGTCACCGTGTCCAATGTGAGGTCACTGACATGGAGCGTGAGAGACTTCGTGTCGCTGTAACGACGGCCCAGGGCGCGTACGCGGGCGATCAATTCTTCCAGGGCGAAGGGCTTGGGCAGGTAGTCATCGGCGCCCGCGTTGAGTCCTTCGACTTTCTCGCTGACTTCCCCGCGGGCGGTCAGGATCAGCACGGGGATCGCAATCTTCCGCTCCCGCATCTGGCGTACGACGCTCAAGCCGTCGCGGCCTGGCAGCATCACATCGAGCACGACCACATCGAAGGGGGTATGGCCCACGGCGGCGAGCGCCTCGGCGCCGTCATGCAGCATGTCCACGGCGTAGCCCTCGCTCTGAAGCGCCTTGCGGATGAATGAGGCGGTCTTCTTTTCGTCCTCAACGACCAGCACACGCATGCCCTCGACACTACCGGGCGAGGCGGATTCCGGCAATGCGGGAGTAGCCGCCAGGGATGGCGGGAGGAAGGATTCGCTCACCTTCATTTCCCGATCGCCAGGCCGATGTAGGCGGTCGAACAACGGGAACAACGCCGCTTCGCAGCGTCTGACGCGATAACCCGGCTCATGTTATGACGTGGTTGGACTGGTCATAAACTTCGACCACATGAGGCGCCCGCAACATGAACCGCGAATGAAGGCCCGATGACAAAAGCGTCATGCCATACGAGGTGTCATGGCTTCGGGATCCACTTTTCCACGGGCTTTGTCCACGGCCAGGCTCCCGCAGTCGTCGGATCGGAAACACCGCGGACCTCCTGCCCCGCTGCGATGCGCCGGTGGTTGTGTGGTGGCTTTATTTCCAAACCAGTGTCATATTGTGGGGCAGCCGCATGACATGATTGTCATCACCTGTTTAGACGCCTGTCACGAAATGCTGTCGGACTGAATGTGATGAACCTCGCACCTGAACCGCTTGCGCTTGAGCCGCAAAGCCAGCCAACACAGGACTGTCGCCGCGCCATCGCATTCCGCTATCGCGGGCTGTTCGGAGCGGTGCTTTTCGTGCCTGTCGGGCTGACAGTCCTCTTCAGCGCTGCGGTCGTGCCCGAGAATTCGTTGCAAGGCGTCGCACTTAACGCTGCCGGCTGGCTGGCGTTTCTGATTTACGCAGCGCTGCGCGTTTGGGCTACCCTGTACGTCGGTGGGCGCAAAGACCAGGAATTGCAGACGGAAGGGCCGTACTCTATATGCCGCAATCCCCTGTATCTTGGGAGCCTCGCGTTCGCCATCGCTGCGGCGTGTTTCCTCAAAAGCATCGTTTTTGCCGCGGCCCTCTTGCCGGCTGTGTTCCTGTATTTGCGGTTTGTGGTGCGCGCCGAGGAACACTATCTGGAACGCCGGTTTCAGGCGGACTATCGGGATTATTGCCGCCGCACACCGCGCTTTTGGCCGCGCTGGTCGGCGTTCCACACCCCGTCACAAGTCCGGGTGGAACTGAAGCGGCTCAAGCAGGAATTTTTACGGCTGAGCCGGGCGGCCGGATTCATCATCGTCCTCCAGGTTATTGTTCATTTGCGCGCGGGACCGTCCTGGCCCCACTGGTTCTCAGTCCCATGAACGAATTGTCATTTCCAGTTTATGGACGAGTCATACGAACCTCTCACAGTGACAACAATGCTTCCTGCGACGACCTTGAACCGCCCTGCGGATGCGCGGCTGTATCGAGCCGCTTTTTGCGCCAAGCCGCTTGTTGAATGCGATTGACAACAATTGTTAGCTCTCTACGCTTTCTACTGTTACCATACTCTGTTAAATTCAACCTGCCTCACTTATGAAACGAAGCCTGTTCTATTTCACAGCGATAGCAGTCGGCTGCACTCTCAGCGCCCAAGCGGCTATTTCAGTCGGCCCAGGCGGCAGCGGCACGTTGACGTTCAACGCGCTGCCAGTTGTGGGCGATTGGTCCACGTTGACCAACACCGGCGTTAGCGCCGACATCATCGATGCGGCCGGATTGGACGCAGCGGTGCAGACGAACGTTGCCAGCGCCATCAACATGAGCCTCGGCTCGACGATGACCACGGATCCCGCCATCAGCTCCTCCGGCATCGCCCGTTGGAATTCCGCCCTCCTCGCGGTCCAAACAGTGCCAACTGGCGTCGGCTACGTGTCCTTGATGGCCACGCTCCAGAACAACACAGGCGGAAATCAAACCGCCCTTACGTTCAGCTACAACCTGACCGAGAACAATTCCACCGTGGGCGCCAATCCGACTGTCGTGGTGGAGGAAGTTCCCGGCCATCGCGTTTACTTCAGCCTGACCGGCGCTGCAGGGAGCTGGCAGGTGGTGCCCGAAGTTTCATCCATCGGGACGAGCGGCACAAGAGTCGGCACCGCCAACGTCGGGTCGTGGCCCAATGGCGGCCTGTTGTACCTGTTGTGGGCGGATGACAACGGCTCTGCGGATCGCAACAACACTAACAACGAAGAGGGCGGTTATCTCATCGACAACGTCACTTTCAAGGCGGGTGTCATCTCGGGCGTGATTCCCGTCGGGCCGTCGGGCAGCGGCACGATTAGCTTCAGCGGTTATCCAATCGTCCTGGAAGGATGGTACACGGCGTTCAACACGGGGGCGAATACGGACATCATAGACACGACCGGCCTCGATGCCGCCGTGCAAACGAATGTCGGCGCCGCGTTTACCGAGCAAGTGGGCTCCAGCGCCACCGTCACCCCTTCCATCAGTTCCAGCGGGATCGCCCGATGGAATTCCACGCTGGGAGTGATCGAAACCGTGCCCACGAGCGTCGGCTACGTCTCGCTCCTGGCCAAACTGCGCAACGATAGCGGCGCAGACCACTCGACTCTGAACATCGCGTATGAAGTCAATGAACTCAACGCCGACGGCACGACCGTGGTGGAGGAAGTCCCCGGTCATCGCGTTTTCTACAGCCTGACCGGTGATGCGTTCAGTTGGACCCTCATTCCTGAATTCTCCAGCGGAACTCTCGGTACGCTTACTGCCTCGCTGAATCTTGGCTCCTGGCCCCCCGGCAGCCTGCTCTATATCCTGTGGGCGGACGACAACTCCAGCTCACCGCGAGACAACACCAGCGGGGCCATCACCGAGGGCGGTTACACTATCGACAACATCCTCTTTTCGTTCAACGCCATCAGCGGCGTGACCCTCGCCACCCCGGCCAACGGGCAAACCTTTCCCCAAGGGGTTCCCATCGCTCTCAGCGCCCTGGCCATCTTGCCAGGCACTGTGACAGATGTCAGCTTTTTCGACGGCGTCAACCTCATCGGCAGCGACAACGCAGCTCCGTTCAGTTCCGTCCTGAGCAACGCGACCCTCGGGGTGCATTCATTGACCGCAAAGGCGACCGACGACCTGGCCAATATGGCCACTTCACCGGCCGTAAGCATCACGGTCGTGCCCAACAATCCACCCACGGTGACGCTCACCAATCCCATCAACGGCGCTACGTTCTTCGTCGGCACCAACTTCCAATGCCAGGCCGTGGCCTCCGATTCCGATGGAAGCGTTGCGCGCGTGGAATTCTATCTCGATGGCGCTTTGTTCTTCACGCGCAACACCAGCCCTTACTCGTTTGAGTATTGCGACATCACCGCCGGTTCGCACACAGTTGCCGCAGTCGCCGTGGACAACGGCGGGTTCCGTGGCACCAACGCGATCAGCCTCTCGGCCACCAACCCGCCGGCCATCACCGTGATCATTCCAAACGGCTCGACTTGGAAGTATCTGGATGACGGCAGCAACCAAGGCCAATTCTGGTACCTGCCCGGCATGATCGACGACAGCGGTTGGAGCAGTGGAGTGGCCGAACTCGGCTACGGTGATGCCGCGCAAAACAATCGTCCGGAGCGCACCGTCCTCAGTTATGGTCCCGATATAAACGCAAAATACCCCACGACTTACTTCCTCAAGACCTTTTCCGTGGCTGATCCCGGCACGTTTGGAGGGTTGACGCTCCGCGTGCTGCGCGACGACGGTGCCATCGTCTATATCAATGGCACGGAGGTCTTCCGCACCGGCATCACGGTCGATCCGGTGGACTTCTCGACCTACACACCGCCCGCAGTCGCGGACGACGGCACCATTTTCCAGGTGACCGAGATTGCCGCCTCCGTGCTCCGACCAGGCCCTAACAACCTTGTCGCCGTGGAAATTCACCAGGACGCTGGAACCTCGACCGACATCAGCTTCGACCTGATGTTGTGGGGGCACGCTCCCGCCCTCTCCATCACGCGGATCAGTGCGACGCAGGCGGATATCTCCTGGGCATTTCCCTCGACGGGATTCGTGCTCGAATCCAAGGCGGTTCTCACCGCCGCATCCTGGACCCTGGTGACCGCTGTGGATGTTCCCGACGCCAACTTCCACCACGTCACCGTGAACACTTCGGCTGCGGCGCGCTTTTTCCGCCTCCGCAAACCGTAGGTTAATCTTCGGCCAATTCAATGTCAGACGCTGCGCCCGAAAGTAACCCGTCGAGCGCGAAATACATGCGGTCCACAACGACGCCAGACAGGCTCCCGAACGTTACCGCCAAGTTACTTTCTCGCAACGTATTCGTTCCGCTATTGCTCGTTACGTTCCTCAGCGCATGTTCCCTGGCACTCTTCGCCGCGCCGCCGCGCTACGACCACGTCGTCATCGTGATGGAGGAGAACCGCACGCCCGGCCAAATCATCGGCGACCAGGTCAACGCGCCTTATATCACTTCGCTGGCGGCCGGCGGTGTCAGCCTTGCGTCCATGTTCGCTATCGTGCATCCAAGCCAGCCGAATTACCTCGAACTGTTCTCCGGTTCCAATCAAGGCGTGGTGGACGACGCTCTCCCCCCGAACTTCTCGACGACGCCCACGAGCACCTATCCCTTCCGCACGGCCAACCTCGGCGCGGAACTTATCACTGCGGGCTTCACCTTCGCGGGCTACTGTGAGGAAATCGAGTCCGCTGGCACTGTGGACTGGGCCGACTACGATCCGCACTCGGCCACCAATCCCGGCATCTACTATCGACGAAAACACAACCCATGGGCCAACTGGGTCGCCAAAGTTCTGCCCTTGCCTGCCAACCAGCTCGCGAGCACCGTCAACCGCGCCTTCACGCAGTTCCCGGCCAACTTCTCCCAACTCCCCACCGTGAGCTTCGTCATTCCCAACCAACTCCACGACATGCACGATGGCTCGCGCAAGATGGGCGATGATTGGCTGCGCGACAACCTCAACGCCTACGCCGTGTGGGCCAGAAGCAACAACAGCCTTCTCATCATCGCGTGGGACGAGGACGACTACAACGAGGACAACCAAATCCCAATGGTTTTCCACGGAGCCAATCTTCGCAACGGCACGGTCGCCGCCGGCACCTGGACGCACCACAACCTGCTCCGCACTCTTGAGGAGATGTATGGCCTTGCGACCCACGCCGGGGCCGCGGCGCAGGTCCGTTCGATCGTCGGGCCGTTCACCACCGACCCTGTCGTGTCCGTCGCCACGTTCCGGCAGGGGTTGAACGGTTACTCCGGGGCTCGTGACACGGAACTCTGGCAGGAAACGCCCGACGCCAACTCCAGCACGCTCGAAGACCTCACCGCCGACCTCGATACTGGCGCCGCCACGGGTAACCAGGTTGGCCAGGTGCTCGTGCGGTTCGACAACCTCTTCGGCGCCGGCGCGAACCAGGTGCCCACTAGCGCGACGATTCATTCCGCGAAGCTTCTGCTCAACACGCCAGTGAACACGACGGGCGTCGACAACGATTCGAACGACACCTTTCGCCTACATCGCATGATCGCGGATTGGACCGATACCGCGACGTGGAACAGCCTGACTGGGGGCGTTTCACAGGACAACGTCGAATCGGCCAGCACAGCCACTTTCTCCGCCGTGCCGGATGTCGACGGCGGCCCGACGATCTTCGACGTGACGAGCGACATCGGCCTGTTCAAAGCCGGCACCGCCAACCGCGGTTGGGTGATCCGCCCTTCGACCGGTGGCACCGGCGACGGCTGGACGTTCAAGTCGTCCGAATTCGCGGCCAATCCCGCGTTGCGGCCCACGCTCGAAATCGTTTACTTCGTCCCGCTCAGTCCGTACGCCGCGTGGGCGCTGGCTCGCGGGCTGACCGGCGCGAACAACTCCCCCGCCGCCGACCCGGACAATGACCGTGCGAACAACCTCACCGAGTTCGCCTACAACCTGAACCCGCTCCTCGCCGATGCCGCGCCCATTGCGCCCAATGGCACCAACGGGCTGCCCGCCGCGCGCTACTTGTCGAATGTGTCCGGAGGCGTGCTCGAAGTCGAATTTCCCCGCCGCAAAGGCACGAACGCCGCCGGCCTCACTTACACGGTCGAATTCTCGGGCGATCTCACGACCTGGTCCGCCGGTCTTGCCCCGACCGTCACCAGCCTCAACCCCGACTGGGACCGCGTCCGCGTGCGCGATTCGGCGATGGGTCCCAACTCGAGCCGCTTCGCCCGCGTCTCGCTGACGTTCCAACCCTGACCGATGTCTCCGGAGGAGACTCTCATAACTAAACCGTCATTCACGGTTGATTGACAAGTCACCTTCAACAGCCATTCTCAATTCCATGATTCTCACGAGAGTGGCGCTTCTGTCCGCGCTCGCTGGTGTCGCGGCCCTTTCGAGCGGTTGCGTCAGCACTCGGAATAATGTCAACCCTGTCTTCGCCGAATTGGAGCAACGCAGCGGACACATGGTGACGAACAGCCAGCCGGGCGAGGTGGTTTGGCCCGCAACGGTGTCTTTGGAGGACGGACTTTCCGAGGACGAGGCTGTCACGCTCGCCTTGTGGAACAACGCGGCTTTTCAGGAGACGCTCGCCGACCTTGGACTGTCGCGCGCGGACTTGATCCAGGCGGGAATGCTCCCCAACCCCACCTTCTCCTTGCTCATTCCCGTGGGGGCCAAGCCGCTGGAACTCACGGCAAAATACCCTTTCGAGATTCTTTGGTTGCGCCCCAGGCGCGTGGCGGCGGCCAGGCTCGACTACGAACGCACCGCCCAGCGTCTCGTGCAAAGCGGCCTGGACCTGATTCGTGATGTGCGCGTGGCTTTCGCCGATGTCACGCTGTCGGACGAGCGGAGCAAGCTGGCCGCGGAAACTCATTCACTCAACACCCGCATCGCCGAACTTTCGCAGGCCCGTTTGCGCGCGGGGGATGCAAGCGAATTGGAAGCCCAACAGTCCGAGATCGACACGCTGCAAGCGCACGAGCAGTTAGCGCGCACCAAACAAGACGCAGCGCTGGCTCGCGAGCGGCTGCGCCATCTGCTCGGGTTGGGGCTTGGTCAGTGGACGGAGAAACTCGCGGCGTCGGCGTTGCCGGCGCGCGCGGAACGGACAGTGGATCTGCTCCTGACCAATGCGCTCGCGGCCCGGCCCGACTTGCGCGCCGCGGAAATCGGTTTGGAGGCGGCCGGGAAGCGCATCGGTCTTGCTCGTGCCGAGACCTTCACGCTGGCGGCCGGCATCAACGGCAAGGATGTCGGCTCCGGCGCGAGCAAGGAGTTTCTCGTCGGTCCGTCGCTGGACCTTGCGGTGCCGATTTTGAACCAGAACCAGGGCGGTGTCGCGCAGGCCAGGGCGAAACTCGAGAAGGCCGCCCGACAATACTACACCGTGCGCGACCGCATTGTGCTCGAGGTGCGCGAGTCGCACGCGCGGCTGGCACAGGCTCAGGAGAGTTACGACCAGTGGGAACAACGCATTCTGCCGCCGCTCGAAGAATCCGTGCGCCAGTCCGAAAAGGCTTACGCCGCGGGCAATGTCGCCTACCTCTTCGTGCTTGAGAACAACCGCAAACTGTTCGACGCCCGCGCCAAGGCGGCCAGCGCGGCCGCCGACCTGCGTCGCGCGCGCGCGGAGCTGGACCGCAGCGCCGGCCAGCGCCTCGACGCCGCCCCGGACGCACCCTCCCCAATCTCCAAATGAAACTCTCTGAATGCAGTACGGCGAAGTGCCTGGCCTGGCTTTGCGCGATGGCCGTCTCCGGCCACTCGGGGTTTGCGGCCGAGCCGGGCAAATTCCCTCCGCCGGTCAAGGTGACGAATCCCGCCAAAGAAGCCGACCTCGCCACACTCACGTTGACTCCGGAAGCTGAGAAGCGCCTTGGCATCGAGACGGCGCCGGTCGAGCGCCGGAAATTGAAACGCTCGCGGGTGTTTGGCGGAGAAATCATTCTTCCCGCCCGGCAAAACGGAGCGGGCAGCAACGTTTCCAATGGCCAGTCTGTGTTCACGATTCTTCCCTCCCTCTCGCCCGCCGAACTCGTGCGGCTGGCTCAATCCCAAATCGACGGCGACGGACAGGTCGAGCAGGCGAAGGTGCAACTCGACGCCGCGAAAACCACGCTGGCCCGCGCCGAACAGTTGCTCCGCGACAAGGCAGGCACGGCGCGCGCGGTGGATGAGGCGCGGGCGCAGGTCGGCCTCGCGGAAGCCGGACTTCGCACGGCCCAGGCCCGGCGCGACTTGCTCGGCCCGCCTGTGTTGGATGTCGCGACTCCACCGGTCTGTTGGGTCCGGGTGCCCATTTATGTGGGCGAAACGGCCAAGCTGGATTCGACCGCCGAAGCCGGTGTCGGCGGAGTCGCCGACGCGGCAGCCGGGATGACGCGCCCGGCCAGGCCGGTTTCCGCCCCGCCATCGGCCAATGCTGCCGCGGCGACAGTGGATTGGTTTTACGAAGTTTCTAACACGAATGGCGCGCTTCAGCTCGGCCAGCGGGTCGGCGTGACCGTTCCGTTGCGTGCGGACGAGGAGAGCCTCGTCGTGCCGTGGACGGCAGTGGTGCATGACGCCCAGGGCGGGACATGGGTCTACGAGAAGTCCGGCCCTCTGAGCTACACGCGGCGCCGCGTGCAGGTGAAGCAGGTGGTGGATCAATTCGCCGCGCTGACTGGCGCAGTGAAGCCGGGAGCAAGAGTGGTCGTCACCGGCGTTGCCGAACTGTTCGGCGCCGAGTTCGGCGCCGGCAAATAGCCCGAGGAGACTCCATTCATGATGAAGTGGCTCATCGGCGTGTCGCTTCGGCAGCGGGTGCTTGTGCTGGCACTGTCGGCCGTGCTCGTCGTGTTCGGCATTCGCGCGGTGCGGACGACGCCCCTCGATGTGTTCCCGGAATTCGCGCCACCGCTGGTGGAAGTGCAAACCGAAGCGCCCGGTCTGTCCACCGAGGAAGTCGAAAGCCTCATCAGCGTGCCGCTCGAGAACGCGTTCAACGGTGTCTCCTGGCTCAAGACGTTGCGATCGAAGTCCGTGCTCGGCCTGTCGTCGGTGGTCTGCATTTTCAAGGAAGGCACGGACCTCATGCGGGCGCGGCAACTGGTGCAGGAACGCGTGGCCACGATAGCGCCGCGCCTGCCGGCCGTGGCCCATGCGCCGGTGATTCTTCCGCCGCTGTCGTCCACGAGCCGCGCCCTGAAAATCGGCGTCTCCTCGAAGAAACTTTCCCAGATGGAGCTGTCCGAACTGGCGACGTGGACGATTCGCCCGCGTCTCATGGCCGTGCCCGGTGTGGCCAACGTCGCCATCTGGGGCCAGCGCGACCGGCAATTCCAGGTGCTGGTGGATCCCGACCGGCTGGCGGTCAACGGCGTCTCGCTGGATGAGGTCACGCGGGCGGCGGGCGATGCCGCCGCCGTGGCGGCCGGTGGCTTCGTCGAGCTGCCGAACCAGCGGCTGCCGGTGCGGCACCTCTCTGCCATTGAAACTCCCGAGGACCTGGCGCGCACCGTCATCCACTTCACCAACGGTGTGCCGCTCCGAATTGGCGACGTGGCCGAAGTGGTCGTGGGCCATCCGATGCCCATTGGCGACGCGGTCATCAACGATGGCCCCGGCTTGTTGCTCATCGTGGAGAAACAACCCTGGGGCAACACCCTCGAAGTGACGAAACAGGTCGAAGCGGCGCTGCAGGCGCTCAAGCCCGGGCTGAAAGACGTGGAGATCGACCCGACCATCTTTCGCCCGGCGACGTTCATCGAACGGTCGCTCCGAAACCTCACGAACGCGATGGTGCTGGGTTGCGTGCTGGTGGTGGTGATTCTCGTTGCGTTCCTGTTCGACTGGCGCACGGCGCTCATCAGCCTTTCGGCCATTCCGCTCTCTTTGCTGGCGGCGGACGTCGTATTGTATCTGCGTGGCGGCACGCTGAACACCATGGTGCTGGCCGGACTGGTGATTGCCGTGGGCGAAGTCGTGGACGACGCCATCATCGGCGTGGAAAACGTCTCGCGGCGCCTGCGCCTGAATCGCGCGGCGGGCAGCCCCCTTTCACCGTTCCGGGTCGTGCTTCAGGCCTCGCTCGAAGTCCGGAGCGCCGTGGTTTATGCGAGCCTCATCGTGGCGCTGGTCTTCGTGCCGGTGTTTTTCCTGGAGGGCCTGGCGGGAACGTTTTTCCGGCCGCTCGCCTTTTCCTACGTTCTGGCCATCCTCGCTTCGTTGCTCGTGGCGCTGACGGTCACCCCGGCGCTGTGCCTGTTGCTGCTTCCCGGCGCGGCGGAACGGCACGACGACGCGCCCCTGACTCGCGTGCTCAAGCGCGGGTATCGGTCCGTGCTGCCGGCGCTGGTCGCCCGGCCGCGCTGGGCCGCGATCATTCTGGTTGTGGCTTTCGCGCTGACCGGCCTTGCGCTGCCGCATTTGGGCGAGGAGTTCCTTCCAAACTTCAAGGAGACGGATTTTCTCATGCACTGGGTCGAGAAACCCGGCACGTCGCTCGACGCCATGCGGCGCATCACCGTGCAGGCGAGCAAGGAACTGCGCGCCGTGCCCGGCGTGCGAAATTTCGGCTCGCATCTTGGCCGGGCGGAAGTGGCGGACGAAGTGGTCGGGCCAAACTTTACCGAGTTGTGGATCAGCCTCGACCCGAACGTCGACTATGACCGCACCGTAGCGAAGATTCAGGAAGTGGTGGAAGGCTACCCCGGCCTATACCGCGACCTGTTGACTTATCTGAAGGAGCGCATCAAGGAAGTATTGACCGGCGCCAGCGCGACGATTGTGGTGCGGCTCTATGGCCCGGACATGGCCGTATTGCGCGAGAAAGCCCAGGAAGTGAGCAAGGCCATCGACGACGTGAAAGGCAAGGCGAACCTGAAGGTCGAGCCGCAAGTGCTCGTGCCGCATATCCAGGTGCGCCTCAAGCCGGACGTCGCGGCGAACTTTGGCCTTACCCCCGGCCACGTCCGGCGTGCGGCCACGACACTCATCAAAGGCACGAAGGTCGGTGAGGTTTACAAGGACCAGAAGGTGTTCGAGGTGGCGGTGTGGGGCGTGGAACGCGTGCGCCACGATGTGCAGTCGTTGCGCGAATTGACCATCGAGACCCCTTCCGGCGCCCGTGTCCCTCTGGGCGACGTGGCCGAGCTCGACATCGCGCCGACTCCCAATGAAATCAAACGCGAGAACGCCTCGCGCCGCATTGACGTCACGTGCAACGTCGCCGGCGCCGACCTGGGCGGCGTGGCGCGCGAAATTCAGACCCGCGTCCAGGCCCTCTCCTTTCCCCTGGGCTATCACCCTGAGTTCCTCGGCGAATACGCCGCGCGCCAAACCTCCCGCAATCGGCTGCTGCTGCTTGCCGCATTTTCGCTGCTTGGCATTCTCGTCCTGCTCCACGTTGATTTTCGGTCAACCCGGATTGTGCTGCTCGTGGCGCTCACGCTTCCTTTCGCCTTGATTGGCGGTGTGGCGGGCGCGTTCTTGAGCGGCGGTGTGCTGTCATTGGGTTCGCTCGTTGGGTTCGTTACCGTGCTGGGCATTGCCGCGCGCAACGGCATCATGCTCATCAGCCATTACCGACACCTGGAGGAGAATGAAGGCGTGATGTTTGGCAGAGCGCTGGTCCTGCGCGGAGCGGAGGAACGCCTGGCGCCCATCCTGATGACCGCGGCGTGCGCCGCTTTGGCCCTGTTGCCCCTCGTCCTCAAAGGCAACGTGCCCGGCCACGAAATCGAATACCCGATGGCCGTGGTCATCCTCGGTGGGCTGGCCACCTCGACCCTGTTGAACCTCTTCCTCATGCCCTCGCTCTATTCCAGGTTCGGGCGCGGAAGAGCGATTCCCGGCGCCACCGTCCGCGCGGAAGGCGTGATCAGCTCCGATGGATCAGCGCCGGAAAAGCTTCAACCTATGAGCCGAGCGGAGTTGTAAGGACGGTGTCAGCGGACACTTGAACAGAAGCGCGACTTGGTATAATTGCGATGGAGCTATGAGCAATGCGCCAGCGGCTCAGAAAGCAGGTTTAAGTCCTGCCATGCGCACCCGATTTCCAATCCCTCCGATGAAACTTATCGCGCCGCTGGTTTTGTCCTGCCTGGCTTTCACAACCGGCTGCGTGCGCCGTTACGAGGTGACGCTCACCAACCAGCGGGTGATCACGGCTCATGGAAAACCGAAGTACGACAAGGAGCAGGGCACTTTTCGCTTCAAGGACTCCGAGGGGCGGGTACACGTCGTGCCGGCTTTCACCATCCGGGAAATCGCGCCGCGTTGATCCCGACGCGCCTCAAGCCCGCGTCGCGAGGAACTTCTCGACGTACTTGCCCAGGAGATCGGCTTCCAGGTTCACGGCGTCGCCGGCTTCGCGTTGGCGCAAGGCGGTCACTTCCCATGTATGCGGGATGATCCAGAGCCGGAAGCTCTTTTTTGTCACGCCGCCAACGGTGAGACTGATGCCGTCCACCGCGATCGAGCCTTTGAAAACAACGTAGCGCATGACATCGGGCGGCGCGGCGATCTCGAGCACGTGGTCGGCGCCGGCCATTTCCCAGCGCGTGATTCGGCCGAACCCGTCCACGTGGCCGGTGACGAAATGCCCGTCGATCCGGCCGCCGGCGCGCAAGGGCCGCTCCAGATTGACCAGCGAACCGGCCCGGGCGAACTGGAGGTTGGTCCGCGTCCACGTTTCCCGGAGCAGGTCGAACTGAACAAGTTTGCGCCGCCCGCGGCGGGTCAGTTTCACCGCGGTGAGACAGCAGCCGTTGACGGCGAGACTGTCGCCGGGCTTGAGGCCGCGGGTGGAGCGGCCCGCTTCGATGCTCAGGCGGATCGAGCTGGCCGAAGGATGGATGGCGCGCACGACGCCGGTTTCTTCCACGATTCCCGTGAACATGGGAGCTACGTTGCCGGTTGCGAGTTGCACGTGGCAAGTGGATTGGCGGGCATGATTCGAGTCGCAAAGTTACAAGATTACAAGGTTACAACGTTACAAGGTTCCATGGGGTGGGAGTGTGCTTCACGGAACGGATAGAACGACGCAACTCAGGGAACTCGGTCGTCGACCCGCGCCGTCATCATCAGATCGACGCCGACGCGGCGCCACTCGGGCGCGCGGAGCGCCAGCGCCTCCTTGAGGTTGCGCGCGCCCCTGCCGGAGACGGCTTTGCGCGCGTCGCGACCGCCGAGAATCTTTGGCGCGTAGAAGAACGCGACCCGCTGCGCCAGACCGCCGAGCAGGAACGCCGCATTCACCTCGCCACCGCCTTCGACCAGCAGGTTGGTCACATTCTCGCCGCCGAGCTTCTTCAGCAGCCAACGTAAGTCTACACGGTTCGCGCCGAGCGGGAGATCGGCGCTGCGGAGCTCCGACTTCCTTGTCGGCGCGATCCAAACATTCACCCGCTTCGCCAGCGCCGCCACGCGCCGGACCGGCGCGGCTTTTGTCACTACGATGGTCGTGAGGTGCGCGGACACGTCGCTGACAACCTGCGCCGTAAGAGGCGTGCGGGCGCGCGAATCGAGGATAATGCGCCGCAACTTTGAACTTTGAACTTTGAACTTCGAACTTTGAATGCCACGCAGCGTCAAACTCGGGTCATCCGCCAGAATGGTATTGACGCCCACGAGGATCGCGTCGGCGCCGCGGCGCAGTTTCATGCCTTCGGCGCGGGCGGCTTCGCCGGTGATCCACTTCGATTCTCCCGAGGCGGTGGCGATCTTCCCATCGAGGGTCATGGCGGCCTTCACCGTGACGAATGGAACGCAATGGACGATCCAGTGATTGAACGATTCGTTGAGCTGCGTCGCCTCGTCCGCAAGCACGCCTGTGACGACCTCGATGCCGGCCCGCTTCAGGATGCGGAACCCGCGCCCGGCGTGCGCCGGGTTCGAGTCCGTCGCCGCGACAACGACGCGCGCGATGCCAGCGGAGATAATGGCGCCGGTGCAGGGGGGCGTGCGGCCGTGGGTGGAGCACGGCTCCAGCGTCACGTAGAGCGTCGCGCCGCACGGGTCGTGGCCGCGGCGGGCGGCGTCGCGCAATGCTTCGATCTCGGCGTGCGGCCCGCCGGCACACCGGTGCCAGCCGCGGCCGATGACCCTGCCGCGCTTCACGAGCAGGGCGCCGACCATCGGGTTGGGCGATGTGATCCCGTAGCCGCGACGGGCCAAGTGGAGCGCTAACCGCATCCGAGCAGATTCCATGCGCTCAGTTGGTCCCATCTAACTCGAGTTCAAGCCTCAAACAACGCCTCCGCGAACTGCTTCGCATCGAACGGCTGCAAGTCGTCCGGCTGTTCGCCGAGGCCGACGAATTTGATGGGCAGGCCCAATTCCTTCTGGATGGCGACGACCATTCCGCCTTTGCTGGTGCCGTCGAGCTTGGTGACGACGAGGCCGGTGAGGCGGACAGCCTTGTGAAATTCGCGGGCCTGGTTCAGCGCGTTCATGCCGGTGGTGGCGTCGAGCACGAGCAGCGTTTCGTGGGGCGCACCGGGGAGTTTCTTGTCCATCACGCGGTGAACCTTTTGCAGCTCCTGCATCAAATTGTGCTTGGTGTGCAGGCGGCCGGCGGTGTCCACGAGCAGCCACGCGGCGCTTTTGGCGAGCGCCGAGGCGATGCCGTCGTGGGCGACAGAGGCGGGATCGGCGTTGGAGGCGCCGGCCACGACCGGGACGTTGAGGCGCTGGCCCCACAGTTTGATCTGCTCGACTGCGGCGGCGCGAAACGTGTCGCAGGCCGCGAGCACAACGGATTGGCCGCGGGACTGTAATAGGTGGGCCAGCTTGGCCGCGGTCGTGGTTTTGCCCGTGCCGTTGACGCCGACTACCGAGACGACCGTCAGGCCGGAAGGCTGCTGGCCAAGTTCGGCGCTGGCTTCCGAGAGGCTTTTCTCCACGGCTTGCCGGGCGATCTCGATGATGTCCATGCCGGCGCGGCCCTGCGTTTCGTAAGCTTTTGTGGCTTCGTCGAGGATTTGCTGCGTCACGGCAGTGCCGAGATCCGCGGCGAGGAGCGCGGCTTCGACCTCCTCAAGCGTCGCGCCTGTGAGCTTGGGCGAGAGGGTGACGATGCGTTGGATTTCATGGACCAGCCTGGCGTGTGTTTTTTGCAGGCCGGCCTTGAATTTCTGAAACAGACCCATCGGCAATTTACGATTTACGATTTACGATTTATGATTTGCAGGCGGCTGTGCCTGCTAGCATCACTCCGCTTTCGACG
>DASTLJ010000527.1:0-12700 GCA_035715125.1 Verrucomicrobiia bacterium | reverse complement strand
CCTGCTCGAAAACGTCGTCCCTTACGCGGCCGGCGAGCAACCCCAGCGTACCCTTGTGCTGATTAAGCCCGACAATTTCCGCTTCCCGACCGGGCGGCCGGGCAACGTCATCGACTTTTTTTCCCGAACCGGCCTTTACATCGTCGGCATCAAGGTCCACCGGATGAGCGTGGCCGACGCCGCTGAGTTCTACCGCCCGGTCAAGGAAGTCCTCCGCACCAAGCTTAAGGACGTCGTCGCCGCCCGCGCCCGCGCCAGCCTCGAGAAGGAATTCGGTTTCGGCATCCCCGATACCGACGTCAAACAGCTCGGTGAAATCCTCGGCCCCCTTTACGGGGAGAACCAGTTCGAGAGCATCGTGAAGTTCATGAGCGGCCGGACGCCGAGCGAAACGAAACCCGAGAAGCTCACCGAACCTGGCACCGAAAAGTGCATCGCGCTCGTCTACGAAGGCGTCGAGGCCGTCCGCAAAATCCGCGATGTGCTCGGCCCCACCGACCCCTCCAAGGCCCCGCCCGGCAGCATCCGCCGCGAGTTTGGCCAGACGATCATGGTCAACGCCGCCCACGCCAGCGATTCAGAGGAAAGCGCCCGGCGCGAGCTTGGCATTGTTCGGGTTGGCGAAAACACGTTCAAGCAGGTCGTCGAGGAGTTTTACGGCAAGTAGGACGTAAAACGTAAAACGTAAAACGTAAGAGGCGGTGGGACGTGCCAAACAAGCGGATCGCGCCCACTCGCTTTTACGTTTTACGTTTCACGTTTTACTTCCGCTCCCTCCCACCACTGTCGCTCCGCGCGCAGTCGTCCGAGCAGCTTCGCATCCGCCGCAGGAAACGAGTAACCGGCCAACTCGTCCCGAGTCACCCAGGCGAAGGCGGGACAGCCAATGGCCCGCGGCTCGTGCAGGCGCCAACGGCAGAGGAAAAACTCCAGATGCACGGTCCGTTGCGGATAGGGGTGCGTGAAACTTTCTACGCGCTCGCCCACTTCGATCTCAATGCCAAGTTCCTCCCGCAGCTCGCGCCGCAGACACTCCTCGAAGGTTTCTCCCGGCTCGCGCTTGCCTCCAGGAAACTCCCATAACCCCGCCAGATGCCCGCCCTCCGGCCGCCGAGTAATCAGGAGCTTCCCCTCCCGGAAAACGAGCCCGGCGCTGACTTCGACGAGGTCCATCCTGGAGGAATCACGGCTGCATCGGAGAGACGATTTGGTAGAAGCGCGTGGCGGGGGTGGCCGTGTTATCCAGGAACTCGAATGGCCCGGTGACCGGTTGCGCCGACACGTCGCCGCGTTTTGCCCAAGGATGCGCGACGTCAAAGGCGTCCCGAGAGAGGACGGTATAGGTTTGGCCGGCCTGCGCCTGGAAGGTCAGGGTCACGGTGTTGCCAATGCGCGACGCCGAGTCGATCCGCAACGGCGCGGTCGCCGAAACGGTCCACGTGCGCGCCACGGCGGCACTGGTGTCCTGCCAGAAGCCGGCGGAATTTCGGCCGACGACTTCGACGGTGTGGACGCCATTGGCCAGGCCGTTGAGTTGGATGGGAGGGGCGTTGGAGAACATGTCGGGCGTAAACGGTTGGCCGTTCCAGATGGACTGCGGCACGAGCGAGACCTCCGCGCTCCACGGCCCTCCATCCAGCCGCCAGCGGTAAGCCCAGATGCCGGGTCCGGCGACCTTGAGCGTCGCGCTGGTGTTCGGGGTGGTGCCGGTGGGCGCGCCGCTCACGCTGGCGCCCGAAGGCACGAGCGCGCCCATGTCGAGGCCGTTCGGCCCGGCGCCGAGGCATGGGCTGCCGAGCTGGAGGGCAAGGGATTGGCGAATGTTGGCCGCCGTCAGGTTGCTCGGGCTTACGAACAGCGGATCGACGCTGATATTGCCAAGGCCGGGCTGGGGGAAGCCCTGCACGCAATTGTAGTCTCGGACGAAGAAAAAATTGGCGTTGGCCGCCTGCGCTCCCGCCAGTACCGGCCACGGGTCTGCGACTTCCAGGTCCGCGGCGACGTTCCCCTCGAAGATTGCGCCGTCCCCGAATGGAAACCCGCGCCACGGCTCGCCAAACATGATGATGCCGGACGCCTCGTTGCCGTTGGGGTCGGTGTTATTGCTCAAGGGATTTGGGGTGAGATGGAGGATGGTGTTGTTTTGAAGCAGGCCCATGCCGTGGTCCTTCTCCATGAAGACATGCTCGCAGTTGTAGATGATGTTCCGGCAGATGACGAGCTGGGAAACGCCGGGGCCTTCGGCGCCGGTGGTGATGGGATTGGAGCTGCTGGGGCGCGGGGCGTCCTTGCGCACGTTCAGGAAGATGTTGCCTTCGATGTGCGCATCGGTGCTGTCCATGTCGAAGCAGTCGTCCACCGCAGCGAGAAACACGTTGTCGAGGAATTGCACGATGGGGCCGGGGCGGTTCCCGCCGGTGAAATCGACGCTGTCATTGTAGCCCTGAGGCGCGCCGAAGACGCAACCCTTGACGAGCGCGTGGCCGTTGGCCGGCATGCCGTTGAAGTGGACCGGTTCGTTGCCGGCGCCGCCGGGGATGTAGGAATTGACCAGCACGATGGAACAGGTGTGCAGATCGACGGCGGCGATGGTGGAATTCGTCCAGACGATGTTGTCGAGTTCAAGGGCGGTGTTATGTCCCTCGACGGCGGGGCTGGCGAAGTAACGCATCTCGGCGTTGGCGATGATCGAGGTGGTCGAGTTGGCGTTGAAGAGCAGGTGACCCCAGGTCCCGGAGGCGCCACTGCGCGTGAACATGATTGTGTTGGTCGGATCACCGATGGCGAGGAGGCGACCGTTGACGGTGATGGTGATGCCGGGATCGACGAGCACCGTGACGCCCGGTTCGATGGCGAGCGTCACGTTGGCGGCGATGGTCAGGGCGCCGCAGACCTGATAAGGGCTGTTGGCCGCCGTCCAGGTCGTGTCGGCCGCAATGGTGCCGCTGATGCAGTTGGTCGGTGGAGGCCCAACGGCGAGCAGGTCGGCGATCTGGATCAGGTCGCTGCTGGTGCTGAGTTGGTTCAGCCCGATGATAGCCAGCGTGTGCGTGCCGACGTCGAGACGCGAGCCGATGAGACCGAAATTGTAGTTAGCCGGCGGGTTTACCGGGGTGCTGGTTCCGCCCGAAGATTCATGAAGAGCGCTGGCCGTGGCGTTGGTGGCCGGCTCGTTGGGCGCGCTCGCGACGAGCGCGTTGGTCAGGTAATTGCCGTCGAGCCACGCGATGAACCCGTCGTCGAAATCCATCGTGAGCTGCAAGTAAAGGTTCGTGTCCAGAGGAGCCGCGATCGTGAACTGCTTGCGCATGTAGAGCGTCGTGTAGGTGTTGCGCATGTCGGTCAGGATGGTCTTGCACTGGTTCGTCTCGTTCATCGTGTCGGCGGAATAGCCGAACCCGCCCGCACTGGAAAACCACGTCGCGTCAAGACCGGCATCCGCGACAGTCTTCCAGTTGGACTGGAGCGGAGTATTACCTTTGTGCCAGCGCCACGTATCGCCGTGATTCACCAGCGGGACATCGGCCGCCTGAATTGAAAGGAAGGTCGTCGCGACACAAAGCATCGCCAGGAGAAGCATCTTCGCGGAATTCATCAGAGATTGTATGCCACAAACCGCGGCCAAAATCAAAGCCCAGTTTGGCCCTGGCCTGGATTAGTAATGAACGGACCACGGATTATGCGGATGACACGGATCAGCAGTCGGAGATTTCGGGTCGCATCCGTGCAATCCGCGAAATCCGTGGTCAAAGCTCCTCAATTGACCTGGCGCTTCTCAAGGAGCGAGTCGCCAGCCCGCATTGCTCGCCAACGATCGTAGCCGCCGACGTGAGGAGAAACGACGGCCTGTGGCCGGGCATCTTCACATTGACCCGGTAGGGCGAGGCTCCTGCCGAGCCGAAACTTCCGGTTTGATCACGGCTCGGCATGAGCCTCGCCCTACCGGCGTCAGGGAAAGGCGGATGGACCGTGCCTCCACCTTTTCCGCCTCCTCACGTCGGCGGCTACAGGCCGGTGCGTCAGGAGCCACTGAATAGGCCCGAGCGCGTTTCGTCGAAACGACGGCGAGTTTGTGAAAAGTTTCACAAAACACTTGCGGGCATCCGCAGGCGGGTGTAAACCCGGCGCCACTTGTTTATGAACCAGTCGATTCGATCCATGAAATTCTTCCTTCCACTTATCACCATCGCCACGCTGGCCGGCTCCGCGCAGTTCGCATCGGCGGGGGACATTAGCGGCAAAATCACTCTCAAAGGCACACCCAAGGCCGAAGTGCCCATCGACCTCGGCCCCGCGTGTGGCAAAATCAACCCGAGCAAGCCGACCACCCGCCATTACGTCGTCGGCAAGGACGGCGGGCTGGCCAACGTGTACGTGTACATCAAAGACGCCAAGAAAGCCGATTCTAAAGGCGAGTCGCCGACCCTCGATCAAGTTGGCTGCATGTACGAGCCGTATGTCATGGGCCTCGTGGTCGGGCAGCCATTCAAAATCAAGAACTCCGACGCCGAGATGCACAACATTCACGCCACGCCCAATCCGGCCTTGGGCAACAAAGAGTTTAACCTGGCGCAGCCAGCCGGTTCGCCCGTGCTGTCGAAGGCGTTCGAGAAACCCGAAATCCTCGTGCGCATGAAGTGCGACGTGCACCCGTGGATGTTCGCCTACATCGGCGTGGTTGAGCACCCCTACTTCGCCGTCTCGGACAAGGACGGCAATTACAAGATCTCAGGGCTGCCGGACGGCAAATATACGATCGAGGCCTTCCACCAAAAGACGCATGTCGCCGCCAAAGTGGGCATCGTCAAGACGATCGAAGTCAAGGGCGACACCAAGCAGGATTTCACCGTCGAACTGGCCCAGTGACCGGCTGCCGACGGGAGTGCTCGAAATCGCCGCTGCGGGCCGGAGCGTTCGCAGCGGCGAAATCTTTGCGCTTCGCCCGGAAATTGCATGGCCCGCATGAACGGCAGCGCAGGGCAGGCGTCGCGCCTGCTTGCCTTGGGAGCACCGGCATCCTGCCGGCGAGTGTCCTGGCTGTGAGTCGAGAAACCCGCCGGCAGGATGCCGGCGCTCCCAGTTTGGCCTGACCCGCACAAAAATGTATTGCGCCCCCGACCATCGCTGGTTGCATCGTTTCGCCGTGTTTACGGCGGTGGCAACGCTCTGCCTGATTTGGGTGGGAGGGTTGGTCACAAGCCACGGCGTCGGCATGGCGGTGCCGGATTGGCCGACCAGCTACGGCTATAACATGTTTTACTTTCCGATCTCGAAGTGGGTCGGCGGCATTTTCTACGAGCACACGCACCGATTGCTGGCGGTGGGTGTGGGCGTGCTGACCAGCCTGCTGGCGGCGTGGCTCTGGGTCCGGGAAACCAGGGGGCGAACCCGCTGGAGCGGCCTTGCCGTCATCGGATTGCTCGTGTCGATGCTGGGCCATCGCGGTTCCAGCCAGGCCGAAGGCGGCATGGAAGGAGTGCCGATGCACATCCGGGTGCTGGCGGTGATCGTGCCGGTGCTGCTGGCGCTTGGGATTGCGCAGGCGGTTCGGACCCGCGGGTCGTTGCGCTGGCTGGGCATGACTGCCTTCTTCGCAGTGATTCTTCAGGGCATCCTCGGCGGCTTTCGCGTGGCGCAGATGCAAGACGCGTTGGGGATTTTCCACGCGACACTGGCGCAGTTGTTTCTGGTCCTGGTCTCGGCCATCGCGCTGATGACCTCGCGGTGGTGGCGCGCGATCGAGGGTGGACTCAAGCAAGGAGCGCGGACAGCCATGTCCGCGTGTGTTGAGGCTGCTTCTCAAATTGGCGCGGACAAGGCTGTCCGCGCTCCTGCCTCGATGGTTGTTGAACCCGCTCGGCGCCTGACCGGGGAACCGAAGTTGGCTATTTACGACGCGGGACGGCTTCGCTATGTATTCGGTTTTGTGACCGGACTCATTCTTGCGCAACTCGTCGTCGGCGCGTCCATGCGGCACCAACACGCAGGGCTGGCGATCCCGGATTTCCCGAGCGCCTACGGGAGATGGTGGCCGGCGACCGATGCCGATTCCATTGCGCGTTACAACCAGGACCGGGTCGAGGTCACCGCGCTGAATCCGATTACGGCGGCGCAGGTCTCGCTTCAGATGGCGCACCGCATCGGGGCGTTTTGCATTTTCGGTGCGGTCGCGTGGCTGGCGGGCGTGGCGCGCAGCCGCTTTGGCGCGGGTTCCCCGCTGGCACGCCTGGCCGCGCTTTGGTTCGGCGCCATTCTGCTGCAAGTCATTCTGGGCGCCGCGACGATTTGGACGAACAAGGCGGCGGACCTGGCGACGGCGCACGTCGCGGTTGGCGCGCTGAGCCTGGTGATCGGCTCGATTGCGACGCTGGTGACCTGGCGCGCCGCCGGGCGAACGGCGGGGCAGATGCGGGGTGAGAGTTCGGAATCCTCGCGGCTCTCCAACAGCGTAGCCGCCGACCTGAGGAGAAATCCACGGCCAAACGCCGGGCATCTTCATCTTGACCCGGTAGGGCGAGGCTCCTGCCGAGCCGAAACTTCCGGTTTGATCACGGCTCGGCAGGAGCCTCGCCCTACCGACGTCATGGATAGGCGGAAAGGCCTGGCCGAGCTGGTGGAGAAAACCGCCTCGTTACCTCGGCGGCTACAAAGTTCCGCATGAAAGCCACCGTCCAAAGCCTCGACGGCGTTCCGGCGGTGGAAAAATCGTCACGCGCCGTGTTTTGCGACCTGATCAAGGCGCGGCTCACGTTCCTCGTGTTGCTGACGACGCTCGTCGGTTTTTACCTCGGCACGCGAGGAGCGATGGATTGGTGGCTGATGGCCCACGCTCTGGCGGGAACCACGCTGCTGGCCTGCGGCGCGGCGGCGTTGAACCAGCTTTGGGAACGCGAGCACGACGCAAAGATGCCGCGCACCGAGTCGCGTCCCTTGCCCTCGAAGCGGCTCACGCCGGACGCGGTGCTCGTCTTCGGGGGCGCCTGCTCCGTCGCCGGCATGGTCCAACTGGCGCTCGCGGTGAATCTCCTGACCGCGCTGCTGGGCGCGGTGACGCTGGCCAGCTACCTCTTTGTCTACACGCCGCTCAAGCGCGTGACCTGGCTGAACACGGCCATCGGCGCCGTGCCCGGGGCGCTGCCGCCGCTGATGGGCTGGACGGCCGCTCGCAACGATCTCACTTCCGACGGGCTGGCGCTCTTCGCGATTCTTTTCTTCTGGCAAATTCCACACTTCCTGGCCATCGCCTGGCTGTATCGCGAGGAGTACGAAAAGGCCGGCTTTGTGATGTTACCGTCGGTGGACCCGGACGGCAGCCGCACGGGACGGCAAACGGTGAGCCACACGCTCGGGCTGCTGACGGCCAGCCTGCTGCCCTTCGCACAACGGCTGACCGGGCCGTTCTACCTGTTGGGCGCGCTGGTGCTCGGGCTGCTGTTTCTGGGATGCGCCATCCTGTTTTCGCGGCGGCTCAGCCGCGCGGCGGCCCGGCAGTTGTTTTTCGCGTCGATCCTGTATCTGCCCCTGCTGCTGGCGCTGATGGTGTTTGATAAACTCAATCATTAAGCCTGTGAATGCTCATTCTCCGGTTGACAGTCCGAAACGCGCGCGGCTAGCTTCGCATAAGAAATTGTTTCGGCCGCACGTACACGATTAGTTGCCCTTAGCCAGAAAGACGAACGACTACGATCATGGATGCCTCGACTCACGCCGCCCCCGGCCATGCGGCCCATACCGACACACACGATCACAAGCTGACGTACTGGCAGAAGTACATCTTCTCCACCGATCACAAGGTCATCGGCATCCAGTACGGTGTGACGGCGCTGCTGTTCCTCCTGTTCGGTTTTTTCCTGATGACGCTGATGCGCTGGTCGATGGCGTATCCGGGCAAGCCGATACCCGTCCTTGGACCGCTGCTGCTGACGCTGCTCGGCCCGGACGCCGCGCCTGGCGGCGTGATCTCGGCCGACCTTTACAATGCCTTTGGCGCGATGCACGGCACCATCATGGTGTTCCTGGCGATTGTGCCGCTGGCCTTCGCCTCGTTCGGCAATTACGTCGTGCCGTTGCAAATCGGCGCGGTGGACATGGCCTTCCCGCGCGTGAACATGGCCAGCTACCACTGCTACTTCATGGGCGGCGTGGTGATGTTTGCCAGCTTCTTCATGCCGGGCGGCGCCGCCAAGTCCGGCTGGACCTCCTACTCGCCGCTGGCGACGCTGGCCGAGCGGGCCTACCAGTTCAACGGGCAGACGTTTTGGATTATCGGCATGGTGCTGCTGATTACCTCGTCGCTGCTCGGAGCGGTGAACTTCATCGCCACGATCATCCAGCTTCGGGCGCCGGGGATGACCTGGATGCGGCTGCCGTTCTTCGTATGGGCGCAATTCGTGACCGCGTTCATCCTGCTGCTGGCCTTCCCGCCACTGGAAGCCGCGGGTGTGATGCAACTCATGGACAACCTGTTCGGCACAAGCTTCTTCCTGCCCAGCGGACTGATGTTGGGCGGTTCGACGCCCCTGCAGGTGAGCGGCGGTGGCAGTCCGCTGTTGTGGCAACACCTGTTTTGGTTTCTTGGCCATCCGGAGGTGTACGTGCTGATCCTGCCGGCGATGGGCATCGTGGCCGAGATCATCGCCAACAACACCCGCAAGCCGCTGTACGGCTACAAGTCGCTGGTCTATTCGGTCCTGGCCATCGGCTTTCTCTCGTTCATCGTCTGGGCGCACCACATGTATTTGACCGGCATGGGCACGAAGATCAGCACGTTCTTCCAGACGACGACGATGATCATCTCGATTCCCTCGGTGATCATCCTCACCTGCCTGTTCATTTCGCTCTGGGGCGGCTCGATCCGGTTCAACACGCCGATGCTCTTCGCGCTGGCCTTCCTGCCGATGTTCGGCATCGGCGGGCTGACCGGCCTGCCGCTCGGCTTCAACTTCGCCGACCTGCACCTGCACGACACCTATTACGTCATCGCGCACTTTCATTACGTCGTGGCGCCGGGGACAATCTTCGGCCTATTCGCCGGCCTCTACTATTGGTACCCGAAGATCACCGGCCGCTACATGAACGAGGGGCTGGGCAAGATTCATTTCTGGCTCTCGCTGTTGTTTATGAATCTGGTGTTCCAGCCCATGTTCCAGCAAGGCATGGCGGGGGTCATCCGGCGCATGTACAATGGCGGCGCGACTTACGCCGGCACCGACACGGAAGTCGGCGTGCCGCAAGCGATGATCGATCTGAACAAGCCCATTTCCCACGCCGCCTGGGCGCTGGGCCTTGCGCAGATTCCCTTCATCATCAACTTCTTCGTGAGCATGCGGAAAGGCAGGAAGGTCGAGAACGACAATCCGTGGGGCTCCGCCACTCTCGAATGGCAGACGCCCACGCCGCCGCCGCACGGCAACTTCGACAAGCCGATGGAAGTCTTCCGCATGCCGTATTCCTACAGCGTGCCCGGCGCGTCCAGTGACTTCACCCCGCAAAACGAACCCGAGAAAGGCCGTTGAGCGCGATATTCTATGCGACGCATGAAACCCCTGCTACGAGTAGCCGCCGACATGAGGAGGCGGACTCACTCCGCGACTTGGCCCATCCGCCTCCTCCCGTCGGCGGCTACGGTGGGCATGAGGACTCCTGGTTAACCTGCCATAAATCGATTCATGGACATTCCCTACACAATCAAAGCACGGCCGGATACCGGCCTGTTCAATGCCAAACTCGGCATCTGGCTGTTCCTGGCTTCCGAAGTGATGCTTTTCGGCGGGCTGTTCTCCTCCTACATCCTGTTGCGGGTCGGCTCTGACCCGGGGACGTGGCCTCAGGGCCTGCTGAACATTCCCATTGGCACCTTCAACACGGCCGTGCTCATTACTTCGTCCGTGACCGTCGTGCTCGGTTGGTCGGCGCTTCAGATGAACAATTTCGCCGCCTACCGCAAATACCAGGCCGTCACCATTCTGTGCGCCGCGGCGTTCCTCGTGATCAAGTGCCTGATCGAGTACCCGGAAAAGTTCACCCACTATGAGGTTTGGATGAACGACGGCAACCGCATGACCGGCCACATCGAGGGCAAACCTTATTTCCTGACGGACAAGAAGCTCGCCGCGAGGAAGATCGAATCCGTCAAGTTCCATCCGGACGCCCACCACTACGCCAAACCGGCTGCGGCTCACGACGCGGCGGCTGGAGAAGCTCATGCCGCGGCCATGGAAATCAAGAGCGCCGACATCAAGCGCCTCTCCGCCTTCGTGCCGGCTCACAGCACCTTCTTCGCGATTTACTTCACCCTGACCGCGCTGCACGGCCTGCACGTGCTGGGCGGCGGGATTGTCATCGCTTATCTCTGGGGGCCCGGCGCCCGGCTTTGGAAGACCGATCCCCAGCGCTACACCAACCGCGTCGAAGTGTCCGGCTTGTTCTGGCACTTCGTCGACCTGGTCTGGATTTTCCTCTTCCCCGTCTTCTACCTTTTGTGATTCGACTTATGAGCGACTCCCATTCCTTCGACAGCATCAAGAAGCATCGCAACGTTTACATTGCCGTTTTCGTCGGCTTGTTGATCGGCACGGCCCTTACGGTCGGGATGTACTACGTGCATTTCAGTCAACTCTGGAAGACGATCACGATTGCCCTGATTATCGCCACCATCAAGGCGTCGCTCGTCGCCGCGTTCTTCATGCACCTGTCCAACGAGCGCAGGGCCATCTACTCGACCCTCCTCGTCACGGCCTTCTTCCTTGTGGCGATGATGTACCTGTTCATCCATGCCCGGACGGACGTGCCGCTTGGGACGGAATTCCGGGCGACCAAGGAAGTGCCTCACTCGCCGGCCCCGGCTGATAAATGACACCATGTCGCTGAAAGCCTTCCACGTCGTGTTCATCATCGCGTCCATCCTGCTGGCGTTTGGTTTCGCCGCGTGGGCGCTCGTGAACTATGCGAAGGAAGGCGAGCGCAGCCTGTTGTGGTACGGCGTCGGTTCCGCCGTGGCGGGCGCCGCGCTCATCGGCTACTTTGCCTACGTGCTCAAAAAACTTCGAAACGTCAGCTACCTGTGAAGCGGTCCATGAAGCACATCGTAGGGCAGGCGTCTCGCCTGCCGGCCCGGGGAGCGCCGGCATCTTGCCGGCGAGTGGCCCGGCTGTGTGTCGAGAAACTCGCCGACAGGATGCCGGCGGTCCCACCTTTTGGCCGCTTCGCGGCCAGGGCAGGCGAGACGCCTGCCCTGCGTTGGCGGCGCGCCGGCTCAGCAAGGCAATGCGCGGAGAACGTCCGGAGAATCCTCTCCCGCATCATCCGTTTCGGTTTCGCCGCCTGTGCGGGGCTTGCCGTGTTGCTGCCCGCGTCGGCCGCGGCTTGCGCGAGTTGCTTCGGCCAGTCCGATTCGCCGATGGCCAAGGGCATGAACGCCGGCATCTTCGCCCTGCTGCTGGTCATCACGTCGGTGCTGCTCGTCATCGCAATCTTCTTCGCCTACATCCTTCGCCGCGCCGCCCGGCTGAACGAGGCGGCAACGGCGCCGGATGCCGCGTCCCTGGCCACGGCCTCGTCACCCGTTTCTCAACCCACCCACTAGTCATTTCATGGAACAGATCGTCAAAAAACTTCTCAGCCTTCCCGAACTGGCCTCCGAGCACGGCAAGGACGTCGACAATCTAATCATCCTGGTCCATTACGTCATGGCCCTCCTGTTCGTCGGGTGGACGGCATTCTTCATCTACTGCCTGGTTCGCTTCCGGAAGGGGCGCAATCCCAAGGCCGATCATCACGGCGTCACCGGCCACACCTCGAATTACCTCGAAATCGCGATCGCCATCGTCGAAATCATCCTTCTGGCCGGTTTCGCCGTCCCGCTTTGGGCCAAGGTCGTCGACAAGTTTCCCGAGCCCAAGGATAACCCGGTGAACATGCGCGTCATCGGGCAGCAGTTCAACTGGTCGGCCCGCTATCCCGGCGCCGACGGCAGGTTCGGCAAGCAGGACATCAGCCTGGTTTCGGTCGCGAATCCTTATGGCTTGTATCAACTGGATGAAAAGCTCAAGGTAGAGGATCCCGATGGCAAGGACGACGTGACGGTCGTTGCGTCGGCGATTGCCGTTCCGGTCAATCGTCCCGTTATTGCCTCCATTACCACGATGGACGTGATTCACTCCTTCAAAGTGCTGTCCATGCGCGTCACCCAGGACGCGATCCCGGGGATGCACATTCCCATTCACTTCATCGCGACGAAAACCAACACCTACCAGATCAACTGCGCCCAACTCTGCGGCAACGGCCACGCGAACATGAAAGGCATCCTGAAAGTGCTCCCGCAGGATCAGTTCGACGCCTGGCTCAAGACCAAGTCCGGCGCGGGCGGCTACGAATAGCCTGGACCAACCTTCAAAGCGTCTGGAGTGGATCGTCTGGGGCGCCATCGGCGCCACCATCGGGGCCATTGTGATCGCGTTCGTCCTTCTGCGCGTGCGACAGGCGGGCCGCGAGTCGGCGCCGGCGGTCTCAGAAATCGTTGGCGGCGCGCAGCCGAATTCGGATGGCCGGCTGCCGGCGCTCTTCCCGGTTGCCGACTTCGCGCTGACAAACCAATCCGGCCAGCCCTTCGGCGCCGCCAACCTTCGCGGCCACGTCTGGATTGCGGAGGTCATCTTCACCCGCTGTGGCGGACCGTGCCCTCGAATGACCCAGCGCATGG
>DASTLJ010000526.1:0-4392 GCA_035715125.1 Verrucomicrobiia bacterium | reverse complement strand
CGCCCACGACCTTTTGCCGCATCCGGTTCAAATCGCGCAACGCGTCCAGCCCATAGTGGCGCGCTTCGGCGCTGACGCCGGGCGGGTTCTCGAGGTCGAGCACCGGTTCGCCCTGGTTGCGAAAGAGCACACCGGCGTGTTTGGCGGGAAGGAAACCGGAGCCGAACATCGTGTTGCCACCGCTCGGCGCTCGCCCGGCGGTCAGCACCACGTAAGCGGGCAGGTCCTGCGACGGGCTGCCCAGGGCGTACGCCAGCCAGGCGCCGGCGCTCGGACGGCCGAGCATTTGCGAGCCGGTGTACATGAGCAGCTCGCCCGGATGATGATTGAACGCCTCGGTGTGCATCGAGCGGACAAACGCAATGTCGTCCGCGCAGGCGCCAATGTTCGGAAGCAGCTCCGAAACTTCGATGCCGCATTGGCCATAGCGGCGGAACTTGTGCGGCGAGCCCAGCAGCACGGCGGTATCCCTTTGCAGGAACGCGAATCGGATATTCCTGGTGAGGGACTCGGGCATTTTCTGGCCGTTGAGCTGATTCAACTTCGGTTTGGGATCGAAGAGATCGATTTGGCTGACGCCCCCTTCCATGAACAGGAAGATGCACTGGCGGGCGCGCGGGGCGAAGTGCGGCGGGCGGGGCGGATGGGGCGGGAGGGAGGAAGCGTGCTGCGTGTTGCGTGTTGCGTTCGAAGCGAGCAGTCCGTCGGCGCTCAGGAGCGACGCGAACGCCAGCCCGCCCACCCCACGAGCGGCGTTCACGAGGAAATCGCGGCGGGTCAGTTGGAGGATATCTTGTGGGCTCATCGCCTATTCCCGTGTCATGAACTCGTCGAGATTGAGCAACACTTGAGCGACGTGGAGGTACGCGGCCGCCTGCGCCTCGTCAGGTTTGACGGTCGGAACGGCCGCCGCCTCCTGATACAGACGTTCCAACCGGTCGAGTTCCTCGCGCGACGGCAGACGCGTCAGGCAAAGCTCAAAGCCGGACTCGATCTTCGCTCTCGCGCTTTTCCCGGGGAAGGCCGCGATGCGCGCGGCCAGTGTCCGGCCGCACTCGACGAACAAACCGTGATTGAGCAGCGTCAGCGCCTGGAGCGGCGTGGTCGCGCGCTCGCGTTGCGGACAACTTTCGCTGGAGTTGGCCTGGTCGAAGGTCATCGAAGTCGGATACGGCACCGTGCGCTGGGCGAAGATATAAAGGCCGCGGCGGTAAAGCTCCGGGCCGGTTGAGTTGTCCCAAGCAAAAGCGCCGGCGTTGCCCAGCTTACGAATCTCCTCCGGCATGATCGGCCGGAAGCTCGGCCCGCCGATCTCGTCGTTCAACAGCCCGGCGACGGCCAGATGCAGATCGCGCAGAATTTCCGACTCGACGCGCAGCCGGTTCTGGCGAGCCAGCAGAAGGTTGAGCGGATCGCGTTCCGCCAGTTCCCGGCGCGCGTTGGAGGATTGGCGATAGGTGGCGGAGGTAACGATGAGGCGGATGAGGGCTTTGCGGCTCCAGGCCCGATTCGTTGAAACGTAGAAGCGTTCAAGCGTTGAATCGTTGAATCGTTGAATCGTTGAATCGTTGAATGCGCCGGAGCCCTTTCCCGATTTAACGGTTGAACGATTTAACGTTTCAACGGAATCCGACGGTTCCATGAACTCGCACGCCAGCCAGTCGAGCAACTCGGGATGGGACGGCGGTTCGCCGCGCGTTCCGAAATCGTTCGGCGTGTTCACCAGGCCGCGGCCGAAGAGGTGTTGCCAGACGTGGTTCACCGCGACACGCGCGGTGAGCGGATTGGCGGGGTCGACGATCCAGCGCGCCAGGTCGAGGCGATCGGGCGACGCATTGCGCGGGCTGAATTTGTGCAACACCGCGGGCGTCGCGCCGTGGACCTGCTCGCCTGGGCGCAGGAAATCGCCCCGGACATGGATGCTGGCGAGCGTCGCGTTGGTGGATTCCTGGAAAGAATGGGCTGTCGTTTCGGCGCGCGGACGCTCCCGCCGGTGGCGGGCCAGTTGTTTGCGCAGTTGAGAGGCGTTCCACTCGTTGGTCTTCGCCGCTTCGGCAATGGCGGCCTTGAGGCGGGCTTGTTCGTCTTCCCACTCCTTACGCCGCTTTTCGAGACGCGCCAGATCTTCCGGCTGGGGCGCCGGCAGGTCCACCTCGTCGGCGTTATTGAAGAAGGCATAAAGCTGGTAGTATTCGCGCTGGGAGATCGGATCATACTTGTGGTTGTGGCACTCTGCGCACGCAACCGTCAATCCGAGCCAGGCGGTGGCGGTCGTGTTCACGCGGTCGACCTTGGCCTTGCAACGAAACTCCTCGCTGTCGACGCCCTCTTCGTGGTTGCTGAGCGTGAGGCGATGAAACCCGGCGGCGGTCTTCTGCGCGAGGGTCGCCCCGGGCAGCAAGTCGCCGGCAAGCTGTTCGACGGTGAACTGGTCGAACGGCTGATCGGCATTGAACGAGTCGATCACCCAATCGCGGAACAACCACGCGCTGGGTCGGGGGCGATCGATTTGATAGCCGGAAGTGTCCGCGTATCGGGCTAGGTCCAGCCAGTGGCGGCCCCAGCGTTCGCCGAAATGAGGCGACCCGAGCAATTCATCCACGAGTTGCTCATAAGCGTCCGGGCTTGGGTCCCCGGCGAAATCCCGTGCCTGTTGCGGCGTCGGCGACAGGCCGGTGAGATCGAGGAACAGACGGCGAATCAGCGTGAACCGATCGGCCTCAGGTGACGGGGCAATCCGATTGCGCTCGAGCCGGGCCAGGATGAAGGCGTCGATGGGATTGCGCACCCAACCCTTGTTTTTCACCGAGGGCACCGCGGGCCGCTTCGGCGCCACGAATGCCCAGTGCTGCGTGCCGGAAGAAGCAGCGTCGGAATGTGTCCGGAAGCTTTTTGGCGGCAATGGCGCCGCTGATGCCAAGCCGGCGACCAGCAAGCCCAGACATCCGACGACTGTTGCGATCAGACTTCTCATGCTGCGCGAACCTGGGCAAACGAGCGCCAACGAGTCGCGCAAGATGCTGACGCCCGAGGCCATGGGGGAATTTAAGTTTGTTTCACCTCCGGACTGGCCAGGCCGGCGAAATTGTGATTCACTGGCCTCAATGTTCCAGAAGTTATGAAGCTGAAACGATTGTGGCGAATCCTTGTTGCCCGTTATTCGGTCGGATTGCCTCGTGAAATCGGGAGGTGAAGGCCAGTTGAAAAAGAACCTGGCGGCCGGCTTTCACCGGCCGCCAGTAAACAACTCAGTTCCTGCGGGACGCCTGGCCTAAGGCCGAGCGCTGTAGGGAGGGAATAGGATAGGACTTTTTGCCAGCCCCATGACGAAGCCAGCGGTGTGCAACGACACAAAACTCTGGTTGTCGGAGTTTCGTATCGAATTCATGCACTGCTATAAGCAGGCTTGATGCCATTCTTGCTTTCGCTTCGTGCCCGCGGCGGTCAGCCTTATCCTTGGCTCGCGAGGTTGCCTAAGTTCTTGAAGCAGGACGCTTTTGCCGGGCGTTTTCTTCCCTTCCTGGAAAAAAACGTGCGCTGGTGAAACATCGAAGGATCAGTTCTTCTCCCGTTCGCGCAAGCCAATGGCATGCTTCTGGACACTGACCGTCCTCATTCCAGCCAGTGGCGTCTTACAGCGAAAGCAGGACGAACCTTTCCTGCAGTTGCCCGCGCCAGCGCGCCAGGAAGCTGGACTCCCGGTAAAGCGCTTCGACCGGGTCCAACGGCAGTTGGCCCGTTCGCTCAGGGTTGCCCACGGCAGGCGCGGCGGCCCACGCTGTGTTGAGGGACTGCAACCGGGCTTCGATGCCTTGCAACGCTTCCGCCAGCACACGTTGCAATCCCGAGATTCGATCCGCCAGCTCCAGCCCGCGCTCGAACGACTGGGCCTTCAATAAGGGCGATGTGACCTGCCCCCGCCCGGCCAGGAACTGGTCCGTCTCCCGGCAAAGCTGGCCGACCTTGAAAAACAACTCCATCGCGGCCGCTGGGACCTGCTGAACGTCCAGCGGGCGGCGGCCCAATTCGAGTTCCAGGAGGTGCGCCAGGCGATCCTTCGTGTCGCGCAGACGGGCGTGCGCGCCGTTCAACTCAGTGATGCGCCGCGAGGCTTCCTCCTTCTCTGACGCACTCGCGCCGTGAAAGCGATCGGGGTGCACGGCCGCGGCGCGAGCTAGAAATTTCTCCTTGAGCGCCTCCGCATCGAGCCACGGCCGGCGCGGCTCATCGAGCAGGGCGAAGCAGTCGATCATCGGCATCTACGCAAAACGCAGCGTGAAGGATGAAAAGCAGGCAACGCGCAGGCTCTCGGGAATTTTTCATTTTGAATTTTGAATTCTCGAACTCTCTCACGCGCTGAAGCTCTCGCCGCAGGAACACGTCGTAGCGGCA
>DASTLJ010000525.1:0-7386 GCA_035715125.1 Verrucomicrobiia bacterium | reverse complement strand
CTGTTCCTGAAGGTGAAGGTAGGAGCGCAAGACGCGCTGGGTTTCCGCGGAATCCTCGCCGGATTGGGCGGGCGCGTTCGTTGGCGGCGCGACTGGCTCCGCGCCGCGGAGGGTCGCTGGGCCTGCCAGCAGAATCAATCCGCAAGCCGCGACGAGACGACGAATGTCGGCCAGCAAGTCCATGCAGAGTGCGGGCACAAAACGGGCTTCAGGCGCCCGCGGTCGGATCGCCGGACGCAGGTGGCGGGACTTCCGCCGCCGGCACGGGCGCAGCATCGATAGCGGGTGATTCGGCAGGTGACACTTCGGCAGCCGGCGCGACGGCTTCCGCCGCGACTCCCGAGGCGGTCGCGATGGACCCCGGATCGATGAGGACTTCGGCCGCAAGATCCGCAGGCGCGGGTTCCGCGGGCAACGCCGCGGCGGCCGCATCGGCGGCGGTCGGCTCGGCCGGTTTGGCGGCGGGCCTCTCCGGTCTGGGCAAGGGTTTTTTGGCGGTTTCGAGGACGCCGTTGGCGAATTCGATGACGTGTCCCTGATGCACGAGCCAGTGCAAGTCGGTCATAACGGACGCGACTTCCGGGGACATCGCGGCCGGAGCGCCGGCGGCCGGCGCTGGAGCGCCTTCGCCCGGCGTGACTGGCACGACGGCCGGCGCGGGAGCCAGAGACTCGACCAACTGCTTGCGGGTGCACTTGGGATGGGCGTTGACGAATTCGACAATACGCAGGACGCCCTCCGAGACAGGCGTGGCTTCGAGGTCCAGATACCGCGGCCGGGCGACGGAGACATGGGTGATGGCGCGATTGACCTTGAAGAACTGCAGCCCGCGGGAGGCAAATTGCTGGCTCAAAGTCGTGGCGACCTGCATCGGGAAACGGCGCTGTTCGTCCCAGCGCTGGCGGATAAGGCGGGTCAACTCGCGGTCCCGCTGGCCCCGGCCGGCGGTGCCTGTGATACGGTGAGTCTCGACGGGCTTGATGATGTTGGCCAGATGCACCTCCCGGAAATGCTTCTCGACTTCCTCGCGAGTCGCCAGTTTAAGGCTCTCAGGCATGTTGAGGCAGACGTATTCGGTCTTCCAGCTCTGGTCGTCGATCCATTTCTTCACCACGGCTTCGTCGCGGACGATGCGCACCTTCGACTTGAACGTCTCGAAATGCATCCGCGAGAATTTCTCCGCGTGCAGACGGCGGAGCTGGTTCTGATAATCGTGGTGATTGGGCGGCCCGAGCACGGCGCCGCTCATGCTGCATTGGGCGACAAAGGTGTAAACGCCCCTGGGCGGATCAATCGGCGTGCGCTCGGGCCGATAAAACGTGGCGAAGTGCCGGTCCAGCACGTGGCGCACCGCGTCGTCCTCCGACAGCCAGAGCGTCTCGTCGAGCGCGCACAGGAAGAGCGCTTGCACGGCCGAGCCGTCGGGCTTCTTCTTGACTGTGAAGGTGAGGGTGTGGCGCTCGGGTTTGGCGAGAATCATCTGCGCAATCTCGAACAGCGGATACGCCCGGCCCGTGACGCGAATCTGGCGCGAGAGCAAATCGACCCCGTGCTCGTCGGCCACCAGCACGAGCTGGATCTCCGGCAGCGGGGGCGGCGGCGCGGGGCGCTCGGGCCGATCCCGCCGGTCGTCACGCGGGCCGCGCCCGTCGCGGCGGGGCGGCCGGGGGCCGCGAGGCGGCTGGCCGGGGCGGCCAGCGAACGGAGGCTTGCCGGACGGCCGGTCGCCTTGCGGACGACGGGGCGGACGGTCGCGGCGATCCGATCGGCGGTCGCGATCCCGCTCGGGCTCGCCGCGGAAATTCTCGAAGCGGTTGGCCTTGGGCGATTCCTTGGCCCACGCGGGCAGGAACACCTGCTCGAGATCAAAATCCGCTTCTGGCGTTGTGCTCATGCAATGGCGGCGCGGCGCGGGCATGGGTTGAATGCGCGGGCCGAAGCAATTCCAGCAAGAGCATGAGGAGTCGGCGGCCGGATTGCAAGCGCGGGGTGGGGCAACAACGTCGGGCCGTCGGGCAGCCGTCTCGCCTGTCCCGGCCACGAGTATGTGTTTAGCGTCAGGCCTGCCTTACTATTGATTCCGGCCGCCGCTTCGCAATTCCTCTGGACAAACCACGGCACGAACTCATTACCCTGACCCGCATTGAAAACAGAAATGACTGCCCCACTGCCCAAAGGCTTCGCGGCGGGTCCACGCTGCCTGACGGCTACACTTCTGCTGGGGCTGCTCGCTTTCGCCGGCTGTTGCAATTCAGGGGCGAAGCGAGCGGACGACTCGTTCCCTTTCAGGCTGGCGCGGAACGCGGAACCACCCGCGGCTGGCGCGGCCGGCCCGACGCTGCGCCTGGACTTCAGCGACGATTCGCCGGGCAACCCCATCGGCGCGTTCATGTATTTTGTGCCGTTGATTTCCCCGGACCCGGTCTCCGTCCATGAGAGCGCCGGCAATGCGCAGCGGTCGCGAGTCCTCAGCGTCACGCGGCGGTTTTCCTCAGGCGCCTTCTCGGCCGAATGCGAGTTCACTTTCACCGGTGACGGCTCCCACCGGAACATCTTCGACAACTCGGAGAAAGTACGCCGCCACGAGCGCCAGCTCAGGGCGGGCGAGGCGCTGGAACGGGCCCTGCAATACATTTCCATCGAAGGTTCGGGCCGCGGCCTCATCGAGGTCGAAGGCGTCGTGACCGGACGCGTGGCGACCGTCACGGAAGTCCGGTTGCGGTTCAATGCCCACGGAGGAACCAGCCCCGTCAGCATTGGCCTGGCCGATCTCCTGTACCGGGATAACCAGCTTTGTATTACCAACGAGATCGTGGCCCGGGTCAACGCCCTGACGTTTCGGAAGGCCGAAGGCCGGCCGCGGATGGGCGTGACCGTCTCCAGCGTGAAGCGCAAGGAGGCCAGTGACAGCTTTTGGCAGAGGCTCAAGGGCGGCGTCGCCGGAACGCTGGCCAACTATTTCCTCAAGCCCCTGCCCGTCGAGCCGACAGGCAACGACGCGATGCTCGACTTCGGCGCCGCACTCACCGGCAAGGAGGCCCAATTCACCTTCCCGCGCGCGCGAAATCTTCGCGCCGCGAGCGGCACGCCGTGAGGGACAAGGGTCACGCTTGCGAGAGGGATCGGTCGGATCCGTCGGATGGTCGATCCTTGTAACTCCGTGCCACTGAAGCGGCGCCTCACCGCTTCGGCGCTTTTGCGGTCGGTTTTACCGGCGCTACTTTCCCCGCAGCTTCAAGTTTCTTTTTGAGTTCGTCGAATTCCTTCCTCAACTCCTGGTTATCCCGCTGTAACTTGAGGAGTTCACCGCGGAGCGAGCCGAGTTCGGCCCCGGGCTTCTTCGCGTCGCGGAGCGCAGCCAGCGATCTCTCGGCGATGTCGCGTTCGGGACGTTCCTTGGGGAGCGTAACAAATTTCTCCAGCACGCCGATTGCCTTCGGATCGCCGAGCATGCCGAGGCCTGCCAGAGCCGCGTTCTGCACGCGTTGCTTCGCGCTGTTCACGCGGGCGACCAGGAATTCGCGCGCGGATTCCTTCTTCTCCTCGTTGCGCGCCAGCCAGGCAAGCGTTTCGAGCCCGCGGGTGAAAACGGGCGTCGGCCAGTTCGCCTCATTTTCGCGTAACGTTTCCAACAACGGCGCGATGAAGACCGCGTCGTCCTGAACGCGAATCGCCGCCAGCGCCCCGTTCGCCATCGACGCGCGATAGGAATCAGAACGAAGAAACTTCAGCAGCTCGTCGTGGACCTCCGGCGTGTGATGGGCGCCCAACCCGCCGATGGCCGCCGACCGGATTTCCGGGTTCTTGTCCTCGCGCGCCAGTCGGAGCAGCGCGTCGCGGCTCGGCTCGCGGTAGAAGCCGGCGAGGTCCAGGGTGAGCTGCCGGCGCACGCGGGCGTCAGGCTGCTTCATCGAAGCCACGAGCGATTGCAACGCCTCGTCGGTGCCCACGGCGCGCATTGCCTGGGAGGCCGCGATGCGCACGCCCCAATAGGGGTCGTTGTTGAGGGTGTTCTTCAGTTTTTCCAAAGCCTCCTTCTTTCCGCTCAACTGCTCGACCGCGATGAGCCGGCCGAGCATGTCCTTCTTGTCGGCGAGTTGAGCGAACAACATCGGCGTCGGTGGAGTGAACGAGAACTTCGCCAGCAGCGCCAGCTCGGGATCGAGCCGCACGACCTCCGGCGCCTCCGGCAGCGGGATGTAGAAGTCCTCCGCCTTCTCCTTCACGCGCAGTTGCCGGTCCACCCGGCCCGACTTGCCCTGGAAGCGCACGGTGAGCGGCACGTTGAAGAGGAGCACGTCGTCGCTGAGCTTTTGGTTCTGCGCGACGGACAGTTTCGCGAGCCTGGCGCGCTCGTCCCACGAGTAAGTCACACCCAACTCCGGCTGGTGCGCGTGATAGACGTATTGATCGAAGAACTGGTCGAAGCTCCGCCCGCTGAGTTCCTCGAACACCTTGCTGAAGTCATCCGTCGTGGCGTTGCCGAACGCGTGGCGCTCCAGGTAGGTCTTCACGCAGCGGCGGAACAGCTCGTCGCCCAGCTCGCTGCGGAGCATGTGGAGGATCCACGCGCCTTTAGGATAGGCGTGAAAGCCGAACTGTTCCTCCGGGTTATTGAAGTCACGGCGCACGATGGCATTGGTGTCGTTCGGCACGTTGATGAATCCTTTCGCGGACTGGTACATCCCGTAGAGCAACTCGTCGCGCCCCTCCTTGTGCCCACCGTAGAGCTGCTCGTAGTAGGTCGCGAAACCTTCGTTCAACCAGAGATGGCTCCAGTCCTTGCACGTCACGAAATCGCCGAACCACTGGTGGGCCATCTCGTGGGCCACCAGCCCGCGGCTGTTCCCGAGCTGTTCCGTCTCGTCGAGGTGCAGCGTGCGGTCGGTCAGGACGGTCAGCGACGTGTTTTCCATGCCGCCCCAGGTGAAGTCGTCGACCACGACCTGGAAATACTTCGCCCACGGAAACGGCACGCCGATTTCCTTTTCAAAAAAATCCATGATCTCCCGTGTCTCCTTGAAGGAATTTTTTGCCTGCGCGATTTGCGAAGCCGGAGTGTAGAAGCCCAGCGGCACGTCGCGATGCCGGTCCTCGATGCCCTTGACGTAGCCGGCGACCAGCGCGATGAGATAGTTCGCGTGCGGCTTGTCCTGCAACCAGCGCACGGCCACCAGGCCGGTCGACGCGTCCTTCTCCTCGCCCATTCGACGGCCATTGGCGAGCACCGTCATCCCCTCGGGCACGCGACAAGTTATCTCGCTGGTGAACTTCTCGTTTGGCGCGTCGAAGCCCGGAAACCAATGCCGCGCCTCCAGCGGCTCGCCTTGCGTCCACAGGTGCGTGTCCTCCGGCTTGTAACCCATCTCCGGCGTGCGGAAGTAAACGCCGTGCTTCGGCTCGGCCGAATAGTCGATGGTGACGCTCGCCTCGCGGTCCGCCGGAATCGGCTTGTCGAACGTTATAATCACCTGTTTCTCCGTCGCCTGCCAGCCGAGGATCTTTTCCGTCGCCGCGACCGTTCGCACGCGCAAGTCCACACCATCGAGCTTGAGTTCGTCGAGCGGCCTGGCGATGGGCTTGAAGCGCAGCACCGCCTTGCCGAAGATGGTGCGCGACTTGAAATCCGGTGTCACATCGAGCGTGAGATGGAGGATGTCGATCTCGCGGCTCGGGGCGTACTTGCGGTAGTCCGGCGAATCTGCCGCGGCGAGTAACGCATGAGCGCGGGCGCAGTGGAGCAACTCGGACTCGGCCGCCAGCGGCAGGGCGAACGCGGCGGACCAGAACGCGGCGTGCAAGATCAACTTCATCATCATAGTGTCAAAGCGCGGCGTTCTTAGCACACGACCTGAGCGCAACGGAAGCCTGGAGGCGCGTCTCGCGACATTTTGGGTGCAAATTCGAGCAAGCCTGAACGCCATGCCTTCGGGGCGGGCAAAATTGCGTTCCGTCAGACGTTTGTCGTGTTACAAGCGGGCCGGCGCCGGCGCCACTCGAGCCATGAGCGATACTGCCGCCCCGAAATCGGAAGCCCCATTGGATGTCGTCATCCTCAACGAGGTGCAACTGCTCCTGTCGGAGAAACGCACTGCGCTTTCCGCCTTGCGGACCGGCATCGCCATCTTTGCGTTCCCGCTGTCGGTGTTGAGCGTGTTGATCGCCACGTCACGCTCCTACCAGGCGGAGAAAGTGTTGCATTGGCTGCTGCCGTTGTTGCTGCTGAACCTGGGACTCGTAGTGCTGGCCGTGTACTTGATTGTGCATGCCATCCGGCGCATCCACCATTATGACCGCGTGATCCGCGAGTTCAAGCGCCAGCACAGCCGGCTGGCACAGTTGCTGGACTGAGGAACGCAAGCGGACCGGGCCCCCGAGTCATTTCTCGACGACCCAGATGTTGCGATAGAAGACCGGGTTGCCGTGGCCTTGAAGCTGGATGGGGCCGGGGGCCGGGCCTTCGGGCTGTCCGCCGCCGGTGGTGCCGGGGATCTCGAACTTGTCGTGGATCACGACGCCGTTGTGCCTCACCGTGACGAGGGCGTTCTTCGTCTTCTTGCCATCGGCGTCGAACTGCGCGGCCGTGAAATCGATGTCGTAAGTCTGCCAGACGAGCGGAGGGAAGCACATGTTCACAGCCGGTTTGGCTTTCGTGTAGATGCCGCCGCACTCGTTGTCCTCGCCCTTGAGGCCGAAGCTGTCGAGCACCTGCACTTCGTAGCGGTCCTGCAAATACACGCCGCTGTTGCCGCGGTCCTGTCCGCGGCCGAGGGGTTTGAATGGGAGCAGGAATTCGCAGTGCAGGCTGAAACTCTGGTATGACTTCCTGGTCTTGCAACCGGCGGCCAGAAGACCGCGGTCGTCGAGGTGCCCGCCGGCGAACAGGTCGGGTGTCTTGCCGGTGTCGAACAGGACGGTGGCGCCGGCGGGAGGCTTCGCGCCGAGGGTGGGACTCGTGCGGGAGGTTTTCTTCATCGTCCACGGGCCGCCGTCCGCGGTGCTGATGCTCAGGACGCCGTCGGCGAGCTCGGCCTTGAATTCGTTGGGGCCGGCTAAGGCAATCTTGTCGCCGTCGCGTTTGCCTTCAGCCTGGCTTCTGGTTTCCTTGTCCCAACCGGCGCCGGGCAGGCCGCCCTTGTAAGTGACGAGGCGGAACTTGTCGTCGCCCAGGGCGATGACTTGCGCGCCGCCCCAGTCATTGAGGAACTCGCCCTGGTCGGCGTAATCGCGTCCTGCGGATTCGACTGTGAGATAGGTCTCGGCTTTGGGTTTGGGCGCGGGCTTGGCGGCGTCGGCCTTGAGTTTGTCCGCATCGGCGGCGGACACGTGAACGGCGGTGAGAAGAGTGGTGAGGAGGAGGATGGGCTTCATGGTTGGAATGAGTTG
>DASTLJ010000524.1:0-2589 GCA_035715125.1 Verrucomicrobiia bacterium | reverse complement strand
TCGCAATGATGTTCATTGAATGGGCCGGTGCAGCCAAGGGCGCCGAACTCCGCCCGAGCGCGGCGCAATCTAATAACCGCGGACAACCAACGTCAACGCATCCGAGACAGGTATAAGGGAGGCTTCCCGGCGCCTTATCGCGCCTAATTGGGATCCGGACTGCTTTCTAGGGAGCATCGGTGCCGGGCCGAGCGAGGCCAGGGTGGCCACGGCGCGCTTCGTATCTGCTCAGCGCCGTCTCCATCGTTCTATCCCAACTGAGCTTCACACCCGGCCCCGCACTCCATAGAAACACGGCCATTGACTGTTCCCCAATACCTATGATTCCCAGGCGCTTTCTCTGCGGAACAAAGATTTGTAATCAGTCTGGCTTCGACAAATCCTGCAACAGCCCCGCGAGCAGCGCGTTGACGCGTTTGTCCTTGAGTGTCTGTCTCCAGTCCTGCGCCGGGCGCAGCCAGGGGAGAATGTGTATTTGGGTTCGCCGAAGGCATTCTCCCAGCAGGGCCTGGTTGGTTCGGCTCGCCTCATCGGTCTCAGAGGGCGCCGCCAGCACCACTTGCGCCCGGCGGCCGACGGAGCGCGGCAAGGCTGCCATCGTCAGCAACGTCTGATTTACGGCGCCGAGCCGGTTCGGACAAACGATGATCGGGGTGGCGCGCAGGGCGCCGATCAAGTCGCGTGCGTTGAAATCTTCGCCGAGCGGGCTGAGCAATCCCCCGGCCCCCTCGACCAGCACCAGCTCAAAACGTTTGCCGATCGACCGCACGTACTCCAGCACGGCCCCGAGTCGGACGCGCTTGCCTTCTCGCCGCGCAGCGAGCAACGGAGCCAACGGAGCACGGAAATGCCAGGGATTGATTTCGTCCAAGGTGAGCGCCCTGCCAACCGCCGCGCGAAGGACACGCGCGTCGCCGCGCCCGCCGGAACAGAGCGGCTTCAGTGCGGCCACCGCAATGCCCGAGTGACGAAAATGCCGCACGAGCAAGGCGGTGACCACCGTCTTGCCGACGCCGGTGTCGGTACCCGTGACGAAAAGGGTTCGGCCCGGCATCGGGAGGAGTCTCGACGCACCGCGTGATTCTCCGATCACGCTTTTCCGGAAGCCGGCTTGGCGAACAGGAGCCGGTCCAACGAGAACCGGCCTGTTCCCGCCAACAGCAGCGCCACGAACCCGGCCAGGTAAATGAATGCCAGCTCGCCGCTGCCGGGGCCCATCTTCAGCGAGCCCTTGTGGACCAGGAAAAAGGCCACCGACATGTTGATCGTGAGACCAAGCGCGGCCACGCGTCCCAACAAACCCATCACCAGCAGCGCCGAACAAACGACTTCGCCGAACACCGCCAGACCGAGACTCACGGCGCTTCCGACCCCAAGTGGATCCGGGAAGTTGGAAGCCTTTTCCCCGAACGTGAGCAACTTGCCGAGACCGTGGTTGAGGAGCAAGGTCAGTCCAAGCCACAGTCGCAGCGCCAGCAAAGGGAGGTCGGTGCTGAGCGGTACGAAGTCGAGTCGGAGAATCTTCAAGAACGTGTTCACGGCCGATTTATGCTGCGTCTTCGCGCGGGAAGCAATTCACAATGTGCGCCCGGCTACAAGGAGCAAGCACCAAACACCAAGCTCAAAGCCCCAACAAATCCCAACCACCAAACTCCAAAGTGCGATATTCGGGCAAAGGACTAAGCAATCCGGCATCTGCGTGTGGTTTCGTGCCTGGTGCCGGGTGCTTGGATCTTGGATCTTTTCGGTGTTTGGATCTTGGAGATTGGTTCTTTTCCTGGGTTCGACGATTGACGCCACGCAGATCAGAAGGTTATTGTGCCTGCCCGGAAAACCTCGAATTGACCCGATGCCTGCTCCGGCGAACGAACGCGGTCAAATGCTCCTGGCGGAGGAATATTTCGCCACGGAAAACGACCGGTTTGTCGATGCGTTGCGCACGGTCCGGCAACCCAGGGCGCTGGCGGCCTTCGCCGACCGGTGGAAGAAGGACCCGCGTCCCTGGGCGCGGGGTCAGATCCTTCTTTACCTCCAGCACCCGCTCAATTCGCCGGGTCATCAGCCGGTCGTCAAACGGCTTTTCAAACAAGCGGAGGTGGCCGGGGACCACGAATTAATGGCCGCCTTCCTGGTCGCCTTCGATCGCCAGGTGCGACGCCAGATTCGCACTCGGCCGCGGTGGGACTCCGACACGCGCACGGTCCTGCAGGAGGAGCATCTCGAAACGCCGCGCGATGTCATCCCGCTGAAGGCGGAGCGGTCGGCGGTTAACCCGATGACAGGGGACCGCATCACGATTGCCATTCGAGGGTCGCGGGAAGCCAGGCTCTTCCGGTATCGCACGCGCTATTATCTGCGTCGCCGCGCGTGGCGGTATTTCCGCCAATTGGGCTACCGCGACCCCGGCACTTACCAGGCCGCGCTGGCTCGCGCGCTCGCGGCCTACCAGGACGCGGACCTTGAGCGCGGCGAAAACATCCTCGACAGTTGGGGGCTGATGCATGCCTGCTTTGCCGGGCACGACGCCCTCAAGTTCGGCGCTACGTACATTCAACTCAAGGACGGCCGGAGTTTGGGCGAGTTGACGCC
>DASTLJ010000523.1:0-4361 GCA_035715125.1 Verrucomicrobiia bacterium | reverse complement strand
CGAAGTAATCGAGCACGCGGCTCGCGCCCCACGCCCATGCCGACAGCGCTCCCCAGTCGTCGGGTTTCCGGTGCTGACCTTTGTTCACCAGGCCGATGATGCCTTGCGTCAGGCCAGCGCCGTTGTCCGCCTGAATGCTGCCGGGATTCACGGTGGCATAGCCCCACCCTTTGGCCAACAGGAGGATTTGTGTCTGGTTGGGACCGCCCAGGCCGCGACCCGGCCCGGCCGCCGCGCCCGGCAACCCTGCGCGGGCCCCGTCAGGAAGCGCAGGCGCAGTCGGCGGATTGGTTGCAGCCGCAGCGGCGAACGCTTTTGCGACGGCGTTATCACAGACAACGGGCACGACCGGACCACGCGCGATAGGAACGGCGCCTCGTGGGCCCGCGGTACCAGGGGCGCCCTCCGCCGCAGGGACGGCAGGCCGGGCACCAAAACCGCCACCGCCGATAATCATCATGACCGGGCACGGGGCCCGCGGCGTTCCTCGGGGTCGTCAGCGTCGCCTGAATGTCGACGGTGATGGCCGGATACGAGGAGTTGTCGACGTGGCCCACGAGCTGCTTGGTGGTGGTCGGGACTTCTCCCGCCATCCCGTCGGTGGTGCTCACCACTTCCCACGTCACAGTCGGCGTCACCTTCGGCGTGCGGCCGTAAATCTCTCTCTCGAAATCCTCGAGGATTTCGGCGCGGCGCTGCTTCCACATCGCCGCGGACGTCACCGTCTTGCCGTTTTTCATTACGAGCGGATCGGGCAGCGTGGGAAACGGATTCGCGCTCGCTTCATCGTAGGTCTCGGGACAGGCGCTCCGTGGACCCGGTGGCAGTGCGGCGATATGAAACAGGTCCAGCACGCGCCGATGATCGTCCGCCGCCGAGCTCTTTTTCGGCTCGTTGAACGACCGCTCGACCGCGTCGTTGACATCGGTCGAAACCGGATGATCCCGCCAGAGCCATCGCATCATCTCGGGCAGAATCGGTCCGCCCATGCGCTGCCCGTGCGTGTTGATGCCCCACGTGTAGTTCACGTCGTAGCCTTTGTCGGTGAGCGCCTGCATCAGCCGCACGTTCTGGTAGAACCAGTCGCGCCGCTGGTCGTAGGTGCCGCCGCCGCGTCCCACGCCGCGATTGTCGTTTCGTCCGTCCTGCAGAAAGATCCGTATGGGCTTCTTCTCGCTCTGCCGGACGATGTCGGCGTACGCGTCGCCGCCGCGCAGGTTCACGAAGCTGCCGACGATACTCAGGACTTTTCGGAAGTCGTTCGATCGCTGCCACGCGACCGTGAAGGCCGCGATCGCGCCGGAACTGGCGCCGCCGATGCCGTGCCGGTCCGGATCCTTTGAGATGTTGTACTCTTTGTAGAGCGCCGGCATCAGCTCGTCGACGACGACCCGCGCGTACTTGTCGTCGAGCGTGTTGTATTCGGTCGGCCGGTTCGTGGTGCGGTCGCCCCAGTCGGCCGGCGTCGGCTCCGGCTGCTCCGGCGTCCGGCCGGGGTTGATGAAGACGGCAATCATCACCGGGATTTCGCGGCGGTACATCAGGTTGTCGAGGACGTTCGGCGCACGCACGACGCCGTTCATGTCCTTGAACGCCTGTCCATCCTGAAAGATCATCAGGCTCGCCGCGACGACCGGATCGTACTGCGCCGGCACATACACCCAGTAGGTATGCTGCGTGCCGGGATAGGCCTGGCTCGGCAGGACGAACGGCCCGCGCACCTCGCCCTTTGGCACTCCATCGTGCGGCAGCGAGTCGGGGCCGATTTGATAATAGGCGTTGTAGTCCGGCGCCTGCGGCAGTGGAGGCTGCGGGCTCTGAAACACGTGCACCGATTCCGCCGCGACGACGACGAGCAGAGCGACCTGTCCCGCCGACCAGCCTCCGCCAAGGCTTCTGCGGTCCGCCGCAGCTTTAGCGAAGGCGGAAGCGGCGGCAGCACGAAGGCGGACGAGGAAGGTCAGCGTGTGTTTCATGAGATCTCTCCGTGCGGCGAACTGCATGACCGAGGTGAGGACGGCGCCTTATCAAACCACCGAGCGGCTGCCGGGTGCAGCGCGTGGTTGGGCTGCACTCAGGGCGATGTGATCGCAATCCGGTTGAGCATTCTTTGATGCTCTTAGAATTGAACTTGAGCCATGACGCTCTTCCGATCTCCTTTAAGCCATGGAACGATGGCGATTCGAGGCGCCTGAGGCTGACGCTCGTAAATTGACCGGTTGATCATTTCATCCAGTCCCCAACCGATGGACAACCCAACGGGAACGAATAGTAACCTGCCGAACTCCCAGCGACCGCGGCGGCCGAAATTGTCATCGCACGAGCGCGAGCATTCGATCTGGATCAAAGCCGCCAGCAGTCCGGCTCCGGCGGCCGCTCCAATCAGACCTCCGTTCCAACCGGAATCCACATTGGCGATGCTTTGGACGAGGTCTTTGGCAAATGCCTGTTTCTCTCGCGGCCGAAAGAGCCCGAACGGGTTCTGCAGCCGGGCGACTACGAGTTCATCGTCAGAGATGGACACGACCTTTCCTCGTGTCGCTCGTCCCGTTTCGTTTCTCACCTTCAGCTCTTGGCCGACCTTGAGAACGAGCCGCAATGCCTCGAAGGAGTTCGGCAACGCCGGGGTCTTGGCACTTCCTGAGGTGTGACGCCACCGGTCTGGCCATCCGCATCCTGAGCCAAGGCGGCCGGGGTCAGGACCGTGCTCAGGAGCAGCAGCGCGAATGCAAGCCAGGCTTTCATGAGACACCTCCCGGAACTGACCGAACCACGTTCAATCGAGCGAGCAGGCCCGGAGGCCTCTCGCCAGCGGAACGGACGCCGTCCGTCAGCGTGACGAGCATCCGGACACCTGGTCGCAAAACGACGACCCTATCCCAACCGTACTGTCAGCATTTGAAATCCCGACGGAGGCATCGTGGTGCGGCATAACGTCAGAACTGACCCGCGGCGCGCTCACTGACGCGCGTGCCGTCGGGTCCAGTTCGTGTTAGCGGCGGGGCTGGTGTCACCACCAACGGGAGCAGTTCCGGCGGTGGCGCGTACATCGAGACCTACTGCCCACCGGGCCGCTGGTCGACCTGGTAATAATGGACTTGGCCTTCCTTGCTCCGCGGTGTCATCGCCATGCGTATGCTTTTGCCGGTGTTGGGGCAGCTGGTGGCACGATGCCAACGTTCTTCATTGGCATTGATCACGTCGCCCAGTTCGCCGTGGACCACCCCGACGCCGGAGATCAGCGCACAGACATTGCCGTACACATTGACCCAGAGCTCCACCATGTTGGCGTGCCAGTGGCCCCAGTTGGAGGCGGGCGGCAGCTCCGTGAGGTTCATTCCGATGTTCAAGTTGGAGGAGGTATGGCCGTCATACAGGAAGCGCTCACCCGTCCGCTTCGAATCGCCATACTCCGTCACATTGAAGAACGGCACGTTGAATGAGTCGTAGCCGCCGGTCGAGGTGATCTTGGTCTTGATATATTTGTAGCCGGGAATGGGCGTCGGCGTTTCGCTTTCCGGATAAGACGGCACCTGCCCGGCGGGCGTGTTGCGGTAATACACCACCGGCTCGGTGCCGACCGCCTCCATGCAGTAGGACAGGCGGGGTGCCACGTTGAACGCCCAGCCGTTCGACAAGACCTTCGGCTCCTGGCCGTCGATCGTCACCTTCACAGCGCCGCTGTAGACCCAGCCGAAGACGCGATCGTCGGCGTAGAACATGCACTTGGCCGTGTCGCCCGGGGCCATCTGGACGTAACGACCGTCGAAGTCGCGCGTCAGCACCACTTTCTCTTCCCAGCGCGCCTGTCCCTGATGCGACTTGAGAATGTCGACGATATGCCAGATCGGCTTGTTGATTCCGGTGTAGGGCGTTTCCGGCGTCTTCTGGGCCGCCCAGACAATGCGTTCCGGGCCGTTTTCGCCGCCAGCCTGAGACCACCAATTCGTCTGGGGCCCACGGGCGGGTGCCGCTGCCGCGGCGGCAGGGGCCGGGGTCTGGGCCAAGGCTGGCGCGGCGGCAAAAGCCATCGCCAGTGTGATCCACGTGTTGAGTGATTTCACGGGAGCCTCCTGTCGTTATGCTAGAAAGAAAAGGCTGTGATGCGCAAAAAATCGCGTCGGCCGTTCGACCCGTTCACGCGGCTCGAGGCTCAAGGCGATACTCGTGATGAAGGCCGCCGAGAATCGGGTTGGCGATTACGTAGTGACCGTCACCAATCCGATGATGGTCCAACATGGGAGCGATGTCGGGGCCATTGGGAATGCCCGGTCCAAGACTCGCGTGGGGACGCCCGCGATTGTAGTGCGCGACCCACTCGCGAAGTACGTGTCGGAGGTGACGCTCGTTCAACGGAATCA
>DASTLJ010000522.1:0-4061 GCA_035715125.1 Verrucomicrobiia bacterium | reverse complement strand
GCGCTCGGTTCGCTGCTGGCTGAATCGCGCACCGCAGCCGCCGCGCCCGTCGTACCGAAGCCCGCCGGGCCTTTCGCCCCCAAGGCGCCCCATTACTCGCCAAAAGCCAGGCACGTCATCTACTTGTTCATGGGCGGCGCGCCGTCGCAGCTCGATTTGTTCGACTACAAGCCGACGCTCAAGAAATTCGACGGCCAGCCCGTGCCCGCGGAAATCGTCAAAGGCCAGAAGTACGCCTTCATCAAGCCCGACGCCGCCCTTTTCGCCAGCGAGTTCAAGTTCGGCAGACACGGCCAATCCGGCGCCGAGCTCTCCGAAGCCATTCCGCACCTGGCGGAAGTCGCCGACGAGATCGCGATCATCAAGTCGATGACCACTGACGCGTTCAATCACGCCCCCGGCCAGGCCATGATGCAGACGGGCTCAAGCCAGTTTGGCCGGCCGTGCCTCGGCGCCTGGTCGCTTTACGGGCTGGGCAGCGAATCGCAGGACCTCCCCGGCTTCGTCGTTCTCAACTCGGCCGGTGGCCTGAGCGGCGGCGCGGCGCTCTACGGCAGCGGCTTTCTGCCGACCGTCTACCAGGGCGTTCCCTTCCGCAAAGCCGGCGATCCCGTTCTCTATCTGTCCAATCCCGCGGGCATTACCGAGGCGATGCAGCGGCGCACGCTCGATCTCGTGAAGGACCTCAACGAGCGGCACCTGGCCGCGGTCGGGGATCCCGAGATCGCAACCCGCATCAACTCCTTCGAGATGGCCTACCGCATGCAGGCCAGCACGCCCGAACTCATGGACGTGTCGAAGGAATCGCCCGAGACGCTCAAGATGTATGGCGTCGAGCCGGGCAAGCCCAGCTTCGCCATGAACTGTCTGCTCGCCCGCCGGCTCGTCGAGCGCGGCGTGCGCTTCGTGCAACTCTTCCACGAAGGCTGGGACCACCACAGCGAAGTGGCCAACGGCGTGCGCGATCAGTCGAAGAAGACCGACCGCGCTTCCGCGGCGCTGATCACCGACCTCAAGGCCCGCGGTCTGCTCGATGAGACGCTCGTCATCTGGGGCGGCGAATTTGGCCGCACGCCGATGGTCGAGGCCAATGCCGACTTCGGCCGCAAGCTTGGCCGCGATCACCATCCCCAAGCGTTCTCAATGTGGCTGGCCGGCGGCGGTGTGAAGCCCGGCGTCACGATCGGCGAGACCGATGAACTTGGCTTCCATGTCACGCGCGATCGCGTCCACGTCCACGACCTGCACGCGACGATCCTGCACCTGCTCGGTTTCGATCACCAAAAACTCACGTTCCGCTTCCAGGGCCGGGACTACCGGCTGACCGACGTGCATGGAGAAGTCGTGGCGAAAATTCTCGCTTAAGCTTATGGATCTGACACGCACGGCTTACGGCACCTGGAGCGGCGGGCGCTTCATGCACTTTGGCGAGGAGCTTTCGGAGGAGCGCTTCATCGGCGTCCTCCAGCACGCCTACCGGAGCGGTATCCGCACGTTCATGACCGCGGACGTTTATGGCAACGGCGCCGCCGACGAGATGCTGGGCCGGGCGCTGGCGGGGCTGCCGCGCGATTCCTATTGCCTCGTGGGCGCGGTCGGGCACGACTTCTACTCGGGCAAACGCGACGGTTCGAAGGGCTTTCCGCGCTTCACCAACCCGCAGCTTCGGCCGCCCAACCAATTCGCCGACTACCTCCGGCTGGCGACGGAGAAATCGCTGGCCCGCTGCCGGGCCGGCTCATTCGACTGCCTGTTGTTGCACAACCCCGACTCGACCGGCTACACGCATGACGCCGTCTGGAACGCGATGGACAAGCTGCGCGAGGCCAAACTCACCGAACGCATCGGCGTCGCGCCGGGCCCAGCCAACGGCTTCACTCTCGATCTCATCCTGTGCTTCGAGCGGTTCGGACCGCTGCTTGACTGGGCGATGATCATCCTCAACCCGCTCGAACCGTGGCCCGGCGGCCTGTGCCTGCCTGCTGCCGCAAAGCACAACGTGAACGTCATCACCCGCGTCGTCGATCACGGCGGATTGTTCCACGATGACGTGAAGCCGGGGCACAAGTTCGGCTACGGCGACCACCGCACGTTCCGCCCAGCCGGCTGGATCGAGGCGGGCAACAAAAAGATGGACCCGATGCGCGACGTGGCACGCAAGTGCGGCCTCACGATGCTCCAGCTCGCCTGCCTCTGGAACCTTGCCCAGTCGCCCGTCAAGAGCGTCATCCCCACGCTCATCCAGGAAGCCGCCCCGAACTCGAAGTCCATTGAGACGAAGATCGATGAACTGGCGGCGCTGCCGGAACAGAAGCTGTCGGCCGAGGACTGCGAATTCATTGCGCGGACCGGCGACAACAAAGGTTGCATGGAATTGAAGGGCGCCAGCCGCGCGCACACCGGCAACCCCGAAGCCGACCGCTGGGGCCTTACCGCCGACCTCGAAGCCGTCGGCAATCGCTGGGGCATCGACCCGGACACGGACCTGGTCTGCACGCATGGGAAGGCCGAGTAACCGTTGACTCCAGCGCAATACTCGGCGGATTGGTCATTTTCTCCTCAACAAGACTTTACCCAAATCAACATGCCAGCGCGTGCGAGATGTGGCGATACCGTGCAACTCATTCGTAGCGTAACCATCAGCATGCACCAAGAATGAACCCGGCAAACTCTCGGGGTTGCGAACATACATGAACATAATCTGGGTATGAACGTGAGGCGGAAGTTTGAATGCACCGCCCTTGTCCGATGTGACTGTTGTGATAGGGAGCTCTGAGCGTGTGATATGCGCACCTCGGATCGCGTTTCCGGTGTCAACATCAACGACATTCCCGACTGCGCCTGGCGCTAGAGTGACTGTGTAGCAGCCGGTCAGGAGAAAACTGAGTGATAAGAGTGTGACGGCCAGACGTGTCATATGGCGCTACTCAACAGAGCGCGGAGCGCACTGCGTGCATCCGAACTGCCGCGACGGTGGAACGCAGACGCGGGGCATTCAGCGGGCAGTCTGCACCTCCACGCTGGCGACCTGCGCCGGGTCAATCACGCACACGCCGCCGTCGGGAGGGAACAACACCAACAGGTCGCCGCGCGGCGCGATGAGCAGGTGATCGGCCGTCGTGACGTTAAGGGTGCGCCCGCTCGTGAGGTGAAGGGAGAAAGGTTTGAACGGCGCCATGTCCCGCAACTCTTTGATGTCTTTGACGCTCACGCTGTTCTTGTAGCATTGGAGCCAGCGGGCCGCAACGCCGGAGTGTTCAGTATTCAAGGTCTGAGGTGAAGAAGGTGGACGCAGAAAGATTTACCCTTTAGAACTTCCAAATTGAGCCGACAACCCATGCATGACGATACTCGCTTACGTCGATCCCGGCTCCGGGATGCTGGCATGGCAGTTGGTTGTGGCCGGTTTCGTTGGACTCGTGTTTTACCTCAAAAAGGTCCGCAGCCTCTTCGGCAAACTCGGGCGCAGAATCCTCGGGAAAGAGTAACCCCGATGGGTTGCTGCGACCGCCGGCTACCGGTCGGTAGTCCAACGTGACCACGCGGCCGGCTGCCTCGTTCCGGGATCCCGGCGGCTTTTGCTTCGCGCTCGGAGAACGGATCCTCCGGGTCGTCAGCCCGGACAGCCTCGCCCAAATTGACGGGTTTCTCACGTCGGCCCTCGCTCAAAAAGCGCTGGAGTCGCGCTTTCTGGTGTCGACTCGGCGGCTTGCGGACACCGAGTTGCAGCCACTGCGGGCGGACGGGACATTCCGTACGGTCGTCGGCCAGCGAGCCGTCGGCGCGGTCTTTGAGCACGAGACGATTCCGTTTCCCAGCTACGCCTACGAGTGGCCGCCGGAGATGCTGGCCAGCGCGGGGGAGCTGACACTCGACCTGGCCGAGTCGGCGCTCGCCGAGGGGTTCGGACTCAAGGACGCTACGCCCCACAACGTGCTCTTCCGCGGGCCGCAACCGGTCTTCATTGACGTGCTGTCTTTCGAGAAGCGCGTGCCCGACGACCCGGTGTGGATGGCCGACGCGCAATTCCAGCGCACCTTTCTGCTGCCGTTACTGGCCCA
>DASTLJ010000521.1:0-2484 GCA_035715125.1 Verrucomicrobiia bacterium | reverse complement strand
ACGTCTTACGTTTCACGTTTCACGCATCACGCATCACGCTCCTCCCTCACATCATCCCCGGCAGGTTCAATCCCTGCGTGACCTTGGCCATTTCCTGGGCGGAAATGTCACGGGCCTGGGTCAGCGCCTGGTTGACGGCGGAGAGAACGAGGTCCTCGAGCATCGCCACGTCGGCTGAGTTGACCGCGCCGGGATCGATTTTGATTGAGACAAGGGACCCGTCACACTTCGCAATGGCTTTCACAGCCCCGCCGCCGCTGGAGGCCTCAACGGTGCGCGCGGCCAGTTCGGCCTGCACGCGCTGGGCGTCCTGCTGCATGCGCTGGGCTTGCTTCATGAGTTTTCCGAGACTGGACATGGCTGAATGGGGTTCCGGGTTATTGGGAGGATGTGAGAGGGAGAGGAGTCAGGCGCGGACCTCGACGATCTGGCCTCGAAATATTTCCAGAGCTTTCTGGATGAGCGGGTCGTTCTTGAACTCGTCGAGGCGCGCGGCGGGCTCGCGCGCAGGCGCGGAGGATCTGGCGGGTCCGCCAGCCGGCGCAGTAGTGGGCGTCATCGCGCCGGCGGCAGTGGCCGGTGCTGGCGCCGCACCGGACCAGTTCTCCGGCCGCTCGGCTTTGATGAACTTCACCTGCGCTCCGGTGTGGCCGAGTTCCGCCAGCTTCGTCCGCAATAACGAGTGGGTTTTCGCATTATCCACAAGGTCGATGTGCTCGGCGAACGCAGGATCAAAGCCTATCGTCAACAGGCCTTTGGCCAGCGAGACCGGATGGGCTTCAACCAGGTAAGTGCGCGTGAAGGGACTGGCGCGGCCCAGCGATTCGAGGAGGCCAGTCCACAATGAAGTCAAATCAACCTCGGTCCCGGCATGGGCGGCCGGTGCGGGAGGGGCGGACGCGCGAACCTCCTCGGTCCTCGCTGGATTATCCGGCAGAGTCAGTTTTCGAGGTCCGAATCCCGAATAGAGCGCGCGAACCGGCTCCGTTTTTGCCGGAGCCGCCGCTGGCGCCGCGGCGCTGGCCGGCGCGCTCGCGGAAGGCGCGTTCTCCGCACGTAATTGTTGAAGCCGTGTGAGGAGCGTATCGATGCTCACGGCGTCGCGGGCCTGAATGGCGCGAAGCAGCACGACCTCGATGAAGATTTTCTTTGACGCGGCGTCGCGCAGGCGGCCCTCGGCGTCGGTCAGCACCTCCATCACGCGGGTCAACGCGTCGGTCGGCGACAGGGCCGCTTGTTCCTTGAGGCTGGCGGCTTCGTTCTCGGAAACCTCCAACAGCTTCAAATCGCCGCCGGAGACCTGGTAAATGACGAGGTTGCGGAAATGGTTCAGCAAGTCGGACAGCAGCCGCCCCAGATCCTTGCCGTGGCGAGCCAACTCGTTCAATTCGCGCAAGGCGGTCTCCGCTTCGCCCTTGAGGATGGCCAGTGCCAGCCCGAGCACCTGGCTGCGGGCGGTGAGGCCAAACATCGACAGCACGTCGCTCTCGACGATCTTCTTTCCGCAGAAACTGATGAGCTGGTCCAGGGCGCTTTCCGCGTCGCGCAAGCCGCCGTCGGCCCCGCGGGCAATGGCGTGCAGCGCTTCGGCGTCAATCGTCACTTTCTCCTGCTTCGCGATGAACTTCAGGTGCTCCGTGATCAGCGACGCCGGGATGCGCCGCAGATCGAAGCGCTGACATCGCGAGAGAATCGTGGGCAGCACCTTCTCCGGTTCCGTCGTGGCGAACATGAATTTCACATGGGCCGGCGGCTCTTCCAGCGTCTTGAGCAGCGCGTTGAACGCCGCCGTCGAGAGCATGTGAACTTCGTCGATGATGTAGATTTTGAATTTCGAGCTGGCCGGCGCGTATTTCACCGTTTCCCGCAGCTCGCGCACCTGCTCGACGCCGTTATTGCTGGCGCCGTCGATTTCCAGCACGTCGATGGACCGGCCCTCGGCGATCTCGAGGCCCTTCGGATCGTCCAGCGGGAAGTCCGCCTTCGGTCCATCCGTGCAGTTGAGGCATTTGGCGAAAATGCGCGCGATGGTGGTCTTGCCCGTGCCGCGCGGTCCGCAAAAAATGTAGGCGTGGGCGATGCGCCCCGCGGTGATGGCGTTGGCGAGCGTCTCCGTGACGTGTTCCTGCCCCACGACGTCGGCGAAACGTTGCGGGCGATACTTCCGGGCGATGACCTGGTAAGACATCGGAATTACGATTTGCGATTTGCGATTTACGATTTACGAATTCTGAAGCGCGGCGACGCAGGAACGTCGCGTAAATCGTAAATTGAAAAGCCAGGGTGACCACGGCGTCCGCGGAGCAAACTGCCGTTGCTGCCTTCCGGCCCTGGCGGGATTCATCAGTCCGCAGTCCATGGGCCCTGGCCAAAATCGCGGGGCGAATTAAGGCGCAGGGCGCGGCGGGGGGCAACATGTTTTTGGAAGGGCGGGTGGTCGTTTTGCGAAGGGGTGTGCTCCAGGGACGAAAAGGACAAAAGGGA
>DASTLJ010000520.1:0-7499 GCA_035715125.1 Verrucomicrobiia bacterium | reverse complement strand
CGACCACTTATCGTTGCGAACTGAAGTATCCGAACGACATCACCATGACCATCGCCGGCGGCCACTCGGACATCAAACCGGGCACCAAATGGATCGGCACCGATGGTTGGGTCTGGGTCGACCGCAGCGGCGCCTTTGAAGGCTCCAAGCCGGAGTGGAAGGAGTGGAAGGAGATCCCCGCCGACATCCGGAAAGTGAAGCTCTACGAATCCCGCAACCACTGGCGCAACTTCGTCGATTGCATCAAGTCCCGGCAGCCGACCATCACGCCGGTCGAGACCGCCCATCATTCCGCCATCCCTGGCCATCTGGGCCTCATCGCCATGCTGGTCGGTAGGAAGATTCAGTGGGATCCGGCGAAGGAAGTCATCGTGGGCGATTCGGAAGCCAGCAAATTACTCACCCGCGAATACCGCAAGCCGTGGAAGCTGGGTTAAGTCGACTCCGTCACCCACTCCGCAGGGCAGGTCAGAGTGGCGAACGGCGACATGATGGCCAAACGATCACTCCCGCTCGTATTTCCCTCCGGGCAGGCGACGCTCGAACTTGATCAACTCGTTCTGCAAACGCAGAAGCAGCTTCTCCCGTTCGTGAGAGTCGTGTTCGGCCACTCGGCGCAACTCATGCACGATGCTTTGCACTACGGTGGTCAGCTCGTGCAACTCCTCCCGCAGCTTCTCAATCTCCGTCTTGTTCCGATCCGTGTCCTGCGCCACCGTCAGTAACTGCCGGAACAGGCTGAAGAACTCCTTCCACACGGCTCAGATTGCGGCTTTCAACTCGGTCAGCTTGGCTCGTGTCCGCTCCCGCAACTTGTCAATGCGTGCCTGCTTGCGCCTCATTCCCTTCAGCACCCGGTCAATCTCCACGATGCACTCCGCCACGGCCGCCTGGTAGCGGGTGGCGCTGCTCTTGGGCCGTTCCAATGTCAACGCCTTGCTCGACATGACTCCCATTTACCACGGCCCGACGGCATTGCAAGCCCGGAATACTGAACCACAGAGAAGCGGCGGGCGCAGAGACGCTTGCATGGGAATCCAGCCCGCGACCTCACGGTCGCAGCTACCTTTGCACTCGCGCCCCGCCGCCTTTCATGAGCTTTTCCACTTCGCCCTGGTCCGCCATGGAGGTGTCGCCCGGCGTGGTCATCGCCAGCGCGCCGTGGGCGGCGCCGTAGTCCACGGCCTGCTGCGGGTCGCCGGTCGTCATCAGGCCGTAGATGAAGCCCGAGGCGAAGCTATCGCCGCCGCCCACGCGGTCGAGGATTTCCAGGTCGGGATACTTGCGGCTCTCGTAGAACTTGCCGTCCATCCAGGCGATGGCCGCCCAGTCGTTAATCGTCGCGGTCTTCGCAGCGCGAAGCGTGGTGGCGGTGGCCTTGAAGTTGGGAAAGGTCTTCGCGGCCGTTTGGATCATGCGCTTGAACGCGCTGACGTCGATGTCGAGCAAGTGTTCATCCGTCCCGTCGACGTGGAACCCGAGGCAGGCGGTGAAGTCTTCCTCGTTGCCGATCATCACGTCGACGTGCCTGGCGATTTCCTTGTTCACCTCCTGCGCGCGCTTCTGGCCGCCAATGGATTTCCAAAGCGAAGGCCGGTAATTGAGGTCGTAGGAGACCAGTGTGCCGTGCTGCCTGGCCTTCTGAACGCACTCGATAACCAGTTGCGGCGTCGTGTCGCTCAACGCGGCGAAGATGCCGCCCGTGTGCAGCCAGCGCACGCCCAGCTTGCCGAAGATATGGTCCCAGTCAAAGTCGCCCGGCTTAAGCTGGCTGGCGGCGGTGTGGCCGCGATCAGGAATGCCCACCGCCCCGCGCACGCCGAAGCCCCGCTCGGTGAAGTTGAGGCCGTTGCGCGTCTCGCGGCCGATCCCGTCGAACTTCGCCCACTTGATGAACCGCGTGTCCACGCCGCCCTGGAGAATGAAATCCTCCAGCAACCGGCCGACGTCGTTGTCGGCGAACGCGGTGGCGACCGCGGTCCTGAAGCCGAAGCAACGACGCAGGCCGCGGGCGACGTTATATTCGCCGCCGCCTTCCCAGACCTTGAACTCACGAGCGGTGCGGACCCGTCCTTCGCCGGGATCGAGCCGGAGCATGATTTCGCCCAGGGCGAGCATGTCGTAGGCGCAGGAACCGGCGGGTTTAATGCTCAGAGCGGGCATGGGCAGGTTTAGAATTTCAAATTTCGGATTTCAGATTTCAAATCAGGCGAGGGGTGAACTTGCGAAATGCCATAGCGGAACGCAACTCGTTTTTGAAGCCAGATTCACGCGCCTTTTGACTGCTCTCGACAACGGCAGTCACGGAAAAAGAACCACGGATTTCACGGATGTCACGGATAAGAAGTCGCGGATGCTAAATCTCATCCGTGGAATCCGTGAAATCCGTGGTTAATGTTCGTTGAAAAGTGCGGCGGCAGGAACGCGGGCTTCAGGACTGCCGTCCGTCGCCATGGGCTTGTCACTGCCGGGGCCGCGCTTCACGATGCGCGGCGTGTTGACTTTGGGCTTACGTCGGAGCGTGGTAATCCCCGTAGGGACGGCATTGCTCGCCATCGCAGCGGGTTGCCAGCGCCAGCCTGACGCGGCGAAAGAGCGCATTGCGCCGAATCCAAACGCCCCCGCGGCGTATCCGGTCGTCACGACCGCGCCATCGAGCCACATCGCACGAGCGCGTCCGCACCTGAGCGATGCGGGCTGGAAGTCGGCGCCGTTCTGGGTGCTGCACACCGAACTCAGCCCGGCGATCCTCGTCCACGCTTCGACGCGTTACCTCGGGTTGTTCGCGGACATGGCGGAATGCGGGTTGGGCGCTCCCGCGCACATCGCCTGGTCGACCCGCGACGGGCCGCGCGCGTTCCCGGCAGGCACGACGCACGACGTCTCCGCGATGGAGGAGAATTGGCTGCTGGTCTGGTTCGCCGGCTCGCCGGGCTGGACGAACTGGGACGCGCCGTGGGCAGTCTTCCTCCAGCGCAAGCCGAGATGGCTGCGACTCGACGAAAAAGGGCTTCACCTCGAATTCCCCGCGGCTGCGGGCGACGTGGTCGTCCTGCCCATTTACGGCTGCTTCAAGCTGCCGCCTGCCGGGCGCGATTATTTGGCCGAGCACGGATTGCCGAGCCGCAAGCTGCTATCGTGGCAGTGGGAAAAGTCGTTGGCGCGCGATCCTCTTATGCGCCTGCGCTACTGGGCCGGTGCGACACGGGAACTGCCGATTTACTGCGAGGAGAGCTTCAGCGTCGACCGTGGCCGCGATGAAGTGACGATGCGCTGGCGCTTCGAGCGCCATTCGATTGAGGACGATTGGAAGACCCGGCGCCTCAAGCTCGCGCCGGTCAGCCCGTCTCTGGGTCTGGCCGCCAAAGACAAAGCGTTTCCGATCCGCTTCTCGAAGCCGTTTTTCGACATGGAAATCCCGACACCGTTCGGTCCCTGCGTGGCCGTCCAGGGCGAGGACGGATTCGACGCGACGTTTCCATGGCTTCACTACGTGAACGAGTCGTCCGCTGGCGGCGGAGCGGACTCCAAGGCCCTCGCTGCGGCCAAGGAGACTTCCTCGGCGGCGCCCGGGTCGTGGTCGACCTTCGGACGGACCGGCCTGTCGCCGCTGGGCGAGGAGGCCGCCCGCTGCTCGGCCAAAGCGCGGCAGGCTTACAAATCGGGGGACATCGATGGCTACGATTATGCGGCGTACCAGTTCGTCCGCGAACTGACCCTCTTGTGGGTTCGGCAGAAAGGCGCGGAATACTTTCGCAAGCAGCAGCCTTGGCACTCGATGGAGTGGATGGATGAGGAAGTGTTCGTGGCGGGTTTGCACGCGGGAGGCTGGAGTCTCAATGGGCCGAACTACCCGGCGCGAGCGGCCGAGCGCCTGTTTGCGACCCGATGGAATAGCTTCACCGACCCGGACATCGGCCGGTTCTACCGGGACTGGTTGCGCGAGAACGCGCGCCGCGAATTGGGCTGGTGTGCGCAGCGGGGGCTGGCAACGAACGCCGCAACAAACTTAGCCCACGCGCGCTCGCTGCTGCTCGATGAAACGCCTGCGCAATTCGAGCGCCTGGTTCCGCCCGCAGCGCCCAGCCCGTATGTCGCGGGAGCCGAACGCGAAGTCCCCGGACCGAACCCAGCTCTTGTGACCGAGGTGCAGCTTGTGGATCGCGACGGACGGCCTTCGACGAATGGATGGCCCCGACTGGTCTGGCCGGCCTGGAGGACGCCCTCAGGGGGCGAGTGGAGCTTCGGACGAATGAAGCCAGTGCGGGAGGGCGAGCCAAGGTCCGTGCGGCGGATTCCATTGAACTGGAACACCGAGGTCATCACGTTCGCGGGGCCGTGAGCCGCAGAGGGAGCCCGCCAAGAAGGCGGCGCGGCCGTATTCTACCGCGTGCGAGTGAACTGGCCCGGCGAGCATCGTTACGGGAAAAGGAGGAACCGGCCATCCCGCAGCGAGACTCCCGCAGCACCGTTGCCAGGACTGCTTGCCGAACCAGAGTCTCCTTGCGCCTGGCCCTTCGCGTCGTAGAGTTGCCATCCTAAAACATCCTTGTTCTTCCATGCAACAAGCGTGTGGCCGTCGGATGCGCTCAAGGCCAGCAGACCCGTTCGCATGCCGGCTGTTCCGGGCGGCTTGATTTCCCCGGGTGGCAGGACAGCGCCATCCTTGTCGAGCCGCGCGAAGTAGACCTGCCCTTTCGTGGGCCAAGCCGCCACGTAACCGGTGTCGGCGCGGTGAATCGAGTAATAGGTCATCGGACAGCCAGCCAGTTTCCAAGGCGTGCCGCTGAGGCGAGTGCGGAGCGGCTTGCTTCGGCCTCGCTGGTCCCACAACACCACGAACATGTCGCGCTCATTGTCCGTCTCTTCGCGATACAGCAGGGCCAATTTGCCATCCGCGCCGTATGCGGCGCTGGTGGTGCAGCAGTCACAGGGATTCCAGGCCGGATTGAGTTCGACGCTCTCGGTGAAGACTTCTCCTTTGTCGCGCGAGAGCATGGTGAAAAGTTTGCCGGACAAAAAGCAGGCAGTGACAGCCCCACGCTCGTCAGCCGCGAGGGAGAAGCCTTCGCTGGGCTTTCGATTCAGGTTCCTCACCGGCGAGAATGCTTTCGCGCCCGGTGGAAGGCTGGCATAATACAGGCTCCATTCTTCCGTGGGCAGCTTCAATTTCCAGGCATTGTTCGCCATGGCCACATGCACGCGACCGTCCTTGCCTGTGGCGAGGTCCGCAGCGTGAAACTTCAGCCCCGGTTTCTTCGAAGCGGCGTCCACTATCGACATTGGCTCGCTAAATGTGGCGCCTGAGTCCGCTGATTTCACATATTGTGGACCGTCCGGCGCATCGAGCAGCAAATGAATCGTGCCGTCCGCTCCAAGTTCAGCTTTCAGCGCTTTGCCGTCAACGGGCACACGAATCGCATGGACCCGGTTCGTGTCGTGCTCGCGGGTGTGGCCGGTGAAGACCACGAGGAACGACAAGCTCAGCGTGGCCAGCCTCGCGCTCATGCCGCGGCGCAGTTGCGTTATCATGCTTGAGCAGTTATCCCCGCAGACGGCAGACCCGTCAACAGTTAGTCGTTATTTTCGGCGGGCGATGAACGTGAGTTCGGAGGGGGGAACTCTGATCGGACCGAGGGTGGCGTCGCGGACGAGAAGCGCGTCCGCCTCCCCGGTCATGGCCGAGGCGTGCAGCACGCTGCCGTCCTTGAGGCGCACTTCGCAGGCCGCAGGCGCAGGCGAGGGTTGGCGCAGGATGGCGGCCAGCACTTCCTTCTTCGCGTCGTAGGTCCTGACCCCGAAAAGCACGGAACCGGCGCGGACCTGACCGCCGTCGATGCCGCGAAATTCGGCGTCAACAAAGTCACCTTGCGACAGAAGCAGGCCGGCGCGTCCGGGGAGAATCCGTTCCTCCAACTTCTTGGCCAGCGGCTGAAAGACGATGCGGGCGATGTTGACCGTTGAGACCGGCGTGTCCTTGAGCAGCCCGCCCAGGCGAACGGAACTTTCCGAGGCTCGCTCGACGGCGCCCGCGATGAAGGTCCCATTGCGAAGCAAAACGCCGGGCGGAGTTTTGTCGGCCAGATCGACAGCCGGATTGCGCTGGGGCGTGGGCCGGGACGGGAAGAGGTGTGAGGCGGGCAGCGGACTTTTTGGGGTCGAGGGGCTGCTCCAGGCGAGCTTGGCGACGGCGTTGCCGCCGGTGCTGAACGTTTCCAGGCGGAGATCGTGGCGTTCGCCCCCGACGAGAGCGGCGCTTTCGCGGCGCTCGAAAAAGAAATTGTCACCCCCGGTCGCGAGCAGCAGTTTGCCGTCTATCCAGAGTCGGGCCGATTCATCCGCAAGCACGTAGAACGTGTAAACTTCCGTGTAATCGGCGAGGAACTGGCCGGTCCAGCGGACGCTGAAGTTCCCGCGCTCGAACCCGGGCAACGGGTCGAGGCTCGACCAGTCAAAGTCGATGGACGAGTCGATGCGCGTCCAGGTCGGGCCGGTAAAGTCGGGCCGGCGGTAATAGGTGGCCAGCAGGCCGCTGGCGCTCGCGCCGAGTGTCGCGGTGTGATTGGTCAGCGCGCTACGGGCGAAAAGCCGGTCCTTCGGGATGGGAGTCCGGGCCGTGTTCGGCCCCTGCCAGAAAAGTTGGGCCCGCGCGGGGCCCTGGAGATGAACGTACTCGAACCGGAGCGCCACGCGCTGGCCGGCGCGGAGCGGAAGCGGCGATGCCGAGAGGACCTCGCCGGCCGGACGTTGCCCCCGCTCCGCTGCGATGTTGCCGTCGAGCAAAAGCCGGCCACCGTTGTCGGCGGCGAAGGAGAAGGTGTAATCGCCGGCCACGGGGGCTTCGACATCGCCAGTCCAAACGACGCAGAAGTGGTCCGTTGGCAACTCGGGGACCGGCTCGTCGAGGCCCCAGTCGAAGTCTATCGATTCGTCCAGACGCACCCAGGGGTCGCCCGTGAAGTTGGTGTTCGCGAAGTAAAATCCGAGCAGGCCGTTGCCACGGCCCTGGCCCGATGGGGCGGGGTTCAGGCTCCCGCCGAAGCTGAGACGATGGAGGTTGGTCAACGGGATGGTGTTGGTCGCGTCCACGGTGAACGCGCCATTGGTGAACTGCACGTCACCGTTAAGCGTGCGGCCGTCGAGCATCTGGAGCAATCCGGGCCGGGCGGAAGCGCAATAGTCCGCCAGGCAACAGAGCAGGAGTATCACATACGAACCCCTCATCGCTGATAGAGCGGGATGTAGTGATACGGCATCGCCAGGATCATCACGTAAACGCCCGTGCAGTAGACCGGTCCGACGCCCCCGTGGCCGGCATCGAGTTTCGGTTCCCAGTAGTACCGCTCGCCGCTGAGCGGGGAGACGTTTTTCAGCAGCACGTCCTTGAGTTGCGAATACCACTTGGCCCAGGTCTCGCCGCCGATCATGTACTGCGCGGGAGCGGCGTAAAAGTTTCCGTAAGTGAACCACTGGTCGTTGCGCTGGAAATTCCGCATCAT
>DASTLJ010000519.1:0-7206 GCA_035715125.1 Verrucomicrobiia bacterium | reverse complement strand
CGGAGGGGGAGAGGGTGCCCGAAGGGCGGGTGAGGGGGCCGCCCGTGACCTCGGGGATCGCCAGCCTCGCTCAGCGCAAGCTGGGCCGCCTTCGGCCGTGGGCCTGGGGACCGGACAGTCTCGAGTTGCTTGGACCGCTCTTCGCCAATGTCTCCGGCGAAGTCCGCTCCGCGAGCCAGTGCTTCAACGAGGCAATCGCGCAGCTTTACTCGAAGTCCTGGAGCGCGCTGTTTCTCAAAAAAGTTTTGTTGCGCCTCGGAGAAGCTGAGGAATCCTGGCTCTGCACCGCACACGACGCAGGCGTCCCTGTGGACACGCTCCAGGACGCCCTCGAAGCCATCGCGTCCATCCGCGCCCGGGGCCATCACAAGCTCGTGGTCAAGGAAGCCCTCGGGCTGGCGGGCCGCAACGCCATCCGGCTGTGGGAACCGCAACTCCTCGGCGTCCACCGCCGGTGGATGGCGCGCGCCCTGGAGCACGGCCGCCAACTCGTCATCGAGCCGTGGCTCGAACGCGAGCGCGATTTCTCCGTCCAGTTGGAAATGACCGAACGCGGCCTGCGGCTTTTCGGCTACACCGGCTTATTCAACGACCGCAAAGGCCAGTTCCAGGCCAACTGTGCGGCGCCGGACCACGACCGCAGAATCCCCGCGCCCGTCACGGCGCTTTTCCGCGAACCCGCCGACATCTCCACGCGCATTCATCGCCTCTATACCGGGATTTTCTCGGTGCTGGAAGCGGACTTGATACGCGCCGGCTATCTTGGCCCTGTCGGCATCGATGCATTTGTCTACCGCGGCGCGCAAGGCGAGCTTCGCCTCAAGCCGGTGGTGGAAATCAACCCTCGCTATACGATGGGCCGGTTGACTCTCGAACTCATGCGGCGAACCGCGCCCGGCCGCCACGGCCTGTTGCGCCTCGTCAACCGCGCCCGGCTTCACGCCGAAGGCTTCTCCGATTTCCCGAGCTACGTCGCGCACCTGGAGAACCACTTCCCGCTTCAACTCGAAGGCGAGCCCATTCCGCGAATTTCCGAAGGCACCCTCTGCCTGAACGATCCAGCCCTCGCACAAGTCTGCATGGCCATCTTCCGGGTCAGCCGCGTGCCAGCCGACGGTCAGTGAGATCGCAAATCAGATTTTGGACACGCAGACCGTGCGGACGAATCCTTCCCCCTCCGCATGAACCTGGAGGTAGGGCGCGCCGCTCCGCGCGCGCCGCACTCGACATCGCAGGCCGGCGCGCGCGGAGCGGCGCGCCCTACCATCTATTCGTGGTTCAGGGGGTCAATGCGCGAAGATTGGGTTGGGCGAATTCTCTCCCTGAGGGAGAGGTCCGGGGTGAGGGGAATGGGCGCGTGGTCTCGGCCCGCGTTAAGAACAGATTTGCGCTCGGTCATCGACCCTCTTGCGATTTGGCATCGGCCACCGGATGGTTATATTTCCGATGGCAGTCGTGCCCGGGCCGCTGACCAAGCGGCGCCCGTCAACCCTGCCGTAATGATTATGTCGAACACGACGACTCAAAATGTCCTGGTCATCGGCGCCGGGCCAGCCGGCAGCGCCGCCGCTGCGCTCCTGGCCGAGCGCGGCCACCGAGTGCTGGTGCTCGAACGCGAGAAGTTTCCCCGATACCACATCGGCGAATCCCTGCTTCCATTCACGTTCCAGCCGCTCCAGCGTCTCGGGCTCATCGAGCGGATGAAACAGAGCCATTTCCAGAAGAAATACAGCGTTGTCTTCGTCCAGCCCAACGGCAAAGCCAGCCAGCCCTTTTACTTCTACACCCGGTATGACCGCGAGACCGTCGCGCAAACCTGGCAAGTCCTTCGCAGCGAGTTCGACCTCATGCTCATGCAGCACGCCCGCGAGCGCGGCGCCACTGTGCTCGAGGAAACCACCGTCACGAGCCTGCTCAAGGACGGCGCCCGCGTCGTTGGCGTCCGCGCAAGGAGCCAGGAGGGCGTCGAGCAGGAATACCACGCCCCTATCACAATGGACTGCTCGGGCAAGGAGAGCTTCGCCGCCGTGCGCGAGGGCTGGCGCCTGCGCGATCCGTTCTTGAACAAAGTCGCCGTTTGGACCTACTACAAGGGCTCCAAGCGCGAGCCGGGCTTGGACGAAGGCCAGACGACGGTCGCCTTCGTGCCGGAGAAGGGCTGGTTCTGGCACATTCCGATGCACGAGGACCTCGTAAGCGTCGGCGTCGTCGCCGATGGCAAGTATCTCAGCCGCGACGGGGTGAAGAGTCCCGAGGCGATCTTCCGGCGCGAAATCGCTCAGAACCTCTGGATCCAGGACCACCTCTCCATCGGCCGGCAGACCGGTCCCTACTTCGTCACCGGCGAATTCACGTTCCATTCGCGCCACTGTTACCGCCCCGGGCTGCTGTTGGCTGGGGACGCCTTTTGCTTCCTCGACCCGGTTTTCAGCAGCGGGGTGATGCTGGCGCTCAAGAGCGGCGTGCTCGCCGCGGACACCGTGCATGAGGCGATCGCCGCCCGCGATTTTTCGCCCGGGCGGTTCGCCCCGTACGGCGCGGCGATTCGCGAAGGCATCGAGAACATGCGCAAGCTGATTTACGCCTTCTACGACCCGAACTTCAGCTTCAAGGCCGTGATCGACAAATACCCCGAGGTCGCCGGCGACATCACGGACTGCCTGAGCGGGGACGTGAACAAGGATCTTTCGAGGCTGTGGAAGGCCATTGCGGAATTCGCTCCCGTGCCGAAGGTGCTGCCTTGCGGCGCGCCGTTTGAGGACCACGGGAAACCGACTTGATCGCCGGCCGGCCAGCGGTTGAATTCCCACGACTCCGAATCCGGCAGTTGAAACAGCCAATGGAATTATCTTTGGTTGCGGCGTCAGGCGCGCTGCGCTCTTCTGCGGCCGTTCAACGCCTGTTTCCATATTCAACGTCCCGAGAATCGGTTTGACACTCCTTTGGCCCGCCCGCGAAATGGCCGTCACACATGCAGCCGTCTTCCACCGACGCGGCCACGGAGCCGAAAGCCTCGTGGTTGTTTGCTTTGGTGGGGGGCACGGCCGTGATCCTGTTCGTCATCGGGCTGATCGGCCTGCCCAATTTGATGGACAACGAGCGGCGCGTCGGCGCCTACGTGCTCGACGCGGTCCACAACGGCCATTGGATGGCCCAGCGTGAATCCACGGGCGACGTCATGTCGAAGCCGCCGATGGTGACGTGGATCGCCGCGCTGGTAACGCTTGCGCTCGACCGCCCCACACGATTCGCGCTCTACCTCCCCTCGGCGCTGGCGACCGTGCTGGTGGCGCTGCTCCTTCTGAAAGTCGGCCGTGACCGGTTTGGCTGGACCGCCGGGCTGCTGGGAGCGCTGGCATACGTTCTCTCCCCGATGGGCGACAAGATGGTGCAGACCGCGCGCTACGACGGCCTGTTCGCGCTGCCGGTCGCGCTCGCCGCGCTCGCCGCGTACCGCGCATGGGTGACCGGCCGCGGCTGGACATGGTTTTGGCTGGCGGCCGCGTTCGCAACACTGGCCAAACACCCGTTGGGCGTTGTGCTCGGCGCGGGCGGCCTGCTCGCCGGGCTTTGGGAATGGCGCTCGGGTGCGCGCCAACCGCTTCGCGGCCAGCACTGGCTGGGCCTGGTCCTCTTCGTCACGATTTGCGGTGGCTGGTTCTGGCTCGCTTACCGCGAAATGGGCCAGCCGCTGATCGACAAGCTCATCAAAAGCGAACTCGTCCGCCACGCCGTCAGGGGCACTGAGGGCGAAGGGATCGGCGTCAAGTTCTGGGAGCCGCTGTGGGGGTTCTTCACCCATATGCTTCCCTGGAGCATCGCTAGCGTCGTGGCGTTCTGGCGCGTATTCAAGCACCCCTCGCCTGACGTGGAAGCGCGACGGTTCGAGCGGTTCCTCGTTTGCTGGGTCGCAGTTGGATTAGTGATTTTCTGCGCCGCAGCCCACCAGCGTTCGCGGCTCATCTTCCCGCTCATGCCGGCGGCGGCGCTCCTGGCCGGCCGCGAACTCGCCCGCATGCTGGCCGCCTGGAAACCACATTGGCCGCCTCAGACCATCGTGCGCGCCGCGGCTGGCCTTGCGGCTTTTGTGCTCGCGTTCGATATTGTGTATCACTTCGTCCTGTTGCGCTACAACGATTCGGTTCAGCGCACGGTCGCGGTCCGGGATTTCGCCAGGGAAATTCAGGACGGCCCGGGCGCGCAGTTTCCGCTGACCTACGTCGATAGTCCATTTGCCATTCAGTTCTACCTGAATACGATGCGCCGCCAGGTCCCGGCTGACCGCGCTGCGGACCTTCTCAAAGGCGGCGTGCCGGCCTTCGTCATCGTCGGAGACGCCGAAAAATACGAACGGATCCGGGAACGGGTCGGCACGAACGCACCGCTCTACGAGCTGCGCTATGTTTCCGCCGGCAGAGGCAAATATCCGTTCTGGCTGGTCAGCAACCATCCTCGGCTCGAGTGGACCGAGCGCACCGCCTCGCTTGCCGGCCCGCTCCGCATCGAAACCCGCGACGCGCGGCCTGTCAGGACCCGAGGCGGGGAAATGATCTTCGAACGCCTTTCGCTCCACGGCGCAACGATCCTCTCCAACGAATCCCTGGAGCCGCTGCCAGTGCGCCTCCGCCTCACCGGCCACGGGCCCGAGCTGTCTGAGGAACGACGCCTCCAGCCGGGTGAAATCTGGCGCTTCGGGACAGCCGGGAATTTGGCGTCCTTGCCCTCACCCTGAGTCACTCCGATGCCGTCGGACAGGAGGTGAACGTGGAAAGGGACACCAAGAGTATCGGCGCGCGGTTGTCCCGCAAGTGCTAGAAACAGCCTGGCGCCCCAGGAACCTCGTAGCAGCCGACGTGAGGAGGCTCACTCTTCTTCGGGGAAAGGAAGTCAGAGCCTCCTTACGTCGGCTGCTACGGTTCAGGAGTTCAATGTGCGAAGATTGGCTGGTGGAATTCTCACTCTGACCGCGCCCGTAGACGCCATGCGGCCACCGAAGCCACAAACAGGATGGCGCCCGCGATGAGCACACCAGCCTTCCGGTTTGTTTGCGACCCACTATGCGACGGGGTCGAAGCGGATGAAGTTGAAGATGGAGTGCCACCCACGGGCACCGCCTTCGTTGTCGGCGCCCCGCCGAGTTGTCCGGCCGCGGGATCGAAAATGGAACTCCAATTTGCCGCCAACAGTAGATCGCGTCCCGGATTCTGGTCTTTCGCCTCGGCGGCGCACGCCGCCACAATGGACGAGCACGCTTGCTCGATCTCGTCCGGCGCTATTTCACGTCCGACCAACCCGCCGAGCATCCGGCCGCGGCCAAACACCGGGAACGCCACCGGCCGCGCCGTGTAGAGCGCTTTGCCGTGCTGGAGCGTCGTCGCGAAAAACTCCTCTGCAGGATCATTGCGCGTCACGCGGACCAGCCCGAAAGCGACACGCAACGGAAGCGGCGAACGCAGCCCGGCGGCGGCCGGCGGCGGCGGGAGCGCCAGCTTCTTCTCCAGGCGGTGCAACTCGCCGGCAAGCGTATCCACGGCGGCTTCGTCTCGCGCGGCGTCGCCGCATTCCAGCAACACCCACACGGCGCTCATTCCTCGCAGCAGGCCCTCGGCAATTTTTCGCCGGGCCGGCGAGTCGAGCACCGCTCCCACCAGGGTCTCGGTCAGCGGGCCGGACCAGACGGGCGAAGCGTCCGCCGAGGTGTTGGGCGCGCGCACGACGACCCAGGGCGGCGCTGGATTGGTCTGGCAGGTCCACAAATCCTCCATCGCCGCGTCCATTCGGCCGGAGACGTCGATTGGCTTTACGTCAATGTTCGCGTAGTTCCGCGCCGGGGCCGCGCGCAATTGGTCGATCAACCGTTGCGCGTCGTCATCCGGCGCGCCCCGGTGGAACACGACGATCTCGTAATCGGAAGCCTGCCATCGCTCCAGCGCGTGGCGGAACACGGGCATCCCCGACGCGCCCGACACGGACGCTCCCAGCACGAGCGCGCCGGCCAAAGCCCGCCTACTCCGCTCTCGCCACGATTGCGGTCTCATAGCAAACTCAAATTCACCGAACCCGTTATGACAAATTCGACCGTGCCTGGCGAGTTTCCTTCGAAGTAATTTTCAATTGCGTGAACGTGTCCGGCGGGCCGCCCCTTGAGTCCGGCCCCAACCTGCGCCAATGCCTGCCGAAACCACAGCCAAAACCCGCCTGCGCCTGCGCGTCACCGCGGCGGCGGAAGCCGCCTTGCGCGGCGGGCATCCGTGGCTCTTCGCCGAAAGCATTCGCGAGCAGAATCGCCAGGGCGCCGCAGGCGAGCTGGCGGTGGTGTACGATCGCAAGGACCGTTTTCTGGCCATTGGGCTCTTCGATCCGGATTCGCCCATCCGGATGCGCGCGCTCCACGTCGGCAAGCCGGTGACGCTGGACCGCGAGTGGTGGCGGGCCCGGTTGCGCGCGGCGATTGCGCGGCGCCGCGGGTTGTTCGACGAGCGGACGACTGGCTATCGCTGCATTCACGGAGAGGGCGACGGCTGGCCGGGCCTGGTTTTGGACCGCTACGGGAGTGCGTTCGTGCTGAAGCTTTACAGCGCGGCCTGGCTGCCGCGGATACCAGAGATCTCGGGTTTGGTAAGTGAGGAGTTGCAGCCTGGCCAGCTTGTGCTGCGGTTGAGCCGGAACCTCCAGGAAGCTGTGCGAGGCTATGGTCTGTCTGACGGTCATATGGTGAGTGAGAGAGTGAGTGAGCCGGTGAGTGAGAAAGCACCTCCCGCTTACTGGCTCACTCACTCGCCCGCCCACGATTTCGACGCGGCGCGTGGCGTCGCCACCTTCCTCGAAACCGGCTTGCGCTTCGAGGCCGACGTGGTGCGCGGGGCGAAGACCGGTTTTTTTCTCGACCAGCGTGAGAACCGGCGGCGCGTTGAAACGCTGGCGGGCGGCCGAGATGTCCTTAACGCATTCAGTTTCTCAGGTGGCTTCTCGCTCTACGCCGCGCGGGGTGGAGCGCGGTCGGTGACCGATCTCGACATCAGCCCGCGCGCGCTGGAGTCGGCACGCCGAAACTTCGCGCTGAACCAGGACAACTCAGCCGTGGCCCGCTGTGGGCGAGACGCCGTGCAGTCGGACACGTTCGAGTGGCTGGAGCAGAATACCAGGCCACGGTTCGACCTGATAATCCTCGATCCACCTTCCCTCGCAAAGCGCGAGGCGGAGCGG
>DASTLJ010000518.1:0-6811 GCA_035715125.1 Verrucomicrobiia bacterium | reverse complement strand
CTTTCAACGTCGAACTTCGAACTTCGAACGCTACGCGATAATCCCATTCACCACGTCTCCCTCCGCCGCCGGGCGCGGGCGGTTGAGGTGGTCGAGCACTTCGTTCGCCGGATCAATCCCGAGCAAGTGGAAGAGCGTCGCCGTGAGATCCTCGGGCCGGACCGGGTCTTTGGCGGGGTGCATCCCGTATTTGTCGGATTCGCCATAGACGAAGCCGCGCTTGACCCCGCCGCCGCCCAGCAGCGCGGTGTAACATTGCGGCCAGTGATCGCGGCCGGCGTTCTTGTTGATTTCGGGTGTGCGGCCAAATTCGCCCATCCAGATCACGAGCGTCGTGTCGAGCAGGCCGCGCTGGTCGAGATCGTCCAGCAGCACGGGCAGGGTATGGTTGGTCAGTGGCAGGTGATATTTCTCGATGATGGGATACATCTTCGTGTCGTTGAACCCGTGAGTGTCCCAGCCGCCGGATTCGGTGCTCTGGCCGCCGATGTTCTCGGAGAAGTAAACGGTGACGAACTTGACGCCCGATTCGACCAGCCGCCGGGCCAGCAGGCAGCCCTGGCCGTAAGTGGTGCGCCCATAGCGGTCTCGCACCTTCGCAGGTTCGGCGGACAGGTTGAATGCTTCGCGCAGCTTGGTCGAGTGAAGCATCGCCAGGGCCTTTTCGTAGTAGGCGTCGAGTCCGCGCGCGGTGGCGGAGTGATCGATAAGGCGGGTCTGCGCGTCGATGAGCTTTTGCAACTCGCGCCGCGCGGCCAGGCGCTCGAAGCTGACGCCCGCGGGCAGGCTCAGTTCGGGCAGCGCGAAGTCGGGCGCGTTCGGATCGCGCGTGATGAGGAGCGGGTCGTGGACCTTCCCGAGAAAGCTGGCGTGCTGGCCGGGCGTGATCGAGCCATCCGCGATGACGTACGGATAGGCGACGAACGTGGGAAGTTCACCGCCGACCGGCGCGAGCCGATCCACCATCGAGCCGTAGGCGGGCCGCAGATCGAGCGTGTCGCGCAGGCGGATGTCGTCCAGCGGCGGCGCGTGGCCGGTGAGCGCGTAGTAGCTGGCGGAATTGTGGTTCTTCATCGTGTGCGTGAGCGTGCGCACGAGAGTCACCTTGTCCATAACCTTGGCCAGGTCCGGCAGCCGCTCGCTGATCTGAATGCCGTCGGCGCTCGAGGAAATGGGCTTGTGCGGGCCGCGGATCTTCTCGGGGGCTTCGGGCTTCATGTCGAACATGTCGACATGGCTCGGGCCGCCGAATTGATAGAGGAAAATGACAGACTTCGCGCGGGCCTTGCGCCGGGCGGACTTGCGCGCGCCTTCCGCCGCCTCCGCGCGAAGCAATCCAGTCAGCGAAAGCCCCAACATGCCGAGCCCGCCGACCTTGAGCAGGTGCCGGCGCGAGTAGCGCGTGGCGGAATATCCAGGACAGGCGAAGCGCATGGGCAAAGTAAATGGACGAATGGGACCCGTTCAAAGTTCAAAGTTCAAAGTTTGAACCTTGAACTTTGAACTTTGAACTTTGAACCTTGCGACGCCTGTTGCGATTCAATTATGCCCCTGGCCACAACCACCCTCGACGAGCTCCGCCGCGTTTGCGGTCCGGAGGAAGTCCTCACGATGAAGGAGGACTTGATCCCCTACTCGTTCGATGGCACCGCCGCGATGCAGCAGATGCCCGGCTGCGTGGTCTTCGTCCGCAACGCTCAACAGATTCGCGGCGTGCTCCGGCTCGCCAACGAAACCAGAACGCCCGTGGTGACGCGCGGCTCGGGCACCGGGTTGAGCGGCGGAAGCGTGCCGTCGGCGGATTGCATCGTGCTCTGCACGGTAAAGATGAACCGCATTCTGGAGGTCGACCGCGCCAACCTCACGATGCTCACCGAACCCGGCGCGACCACACTCGAGATCGCCGACGCGGCGGCCGGCGCCGGGTTGTTCTATCCGCCCGATCCCGGGTCGATGAAGATTTCGACCATCGGCGGCAACGTCGCGGAGAACTCCGGCGGCCTGCGCGGGTTGAAATACGGCATCACGCGCAATTACGTCATGGGTCTGGAAGTGGTGTTGCCGGACGGCGAAGTGCTTTGGACCGGCAACAAGTGCGTGAAGGACGTCGCGGGTTACTCGCTGCGCGACCTGTTCATCGGCAGCGAGGGCACGTTGGGCGTGATCTCCAAAGTGCTGCTCAAGCTCATTCCCAAACCCGCCGCCAAGAAAACGATGGTCGCGACGTTCGCCGCGATGGACGCCGCGGCCCAATGCGTCTCGGACATCATCGCCGCCCAGATCATCCCGTGCACGCTCGAATTCCTCGACCGGACCACGATTCATTGCGTGGAAGACTACGCGAAAGTGGGCCTGCCGCTGGACTGTGAGGCGCTGCTGCTGATGGAAACGGACGGTCATCCCGCCGCCGTCGCGGACGAGGCCGCGCAAATGGAGTCCCTCGCCCGCAAGGCCGGCGCGCTCGAAGTGCGCGTGGCCAAGGACGACGCCGAGGCGACGAAGCTGGCCAGCGCCCGCCGCGGGGCCTTCAGCGCGCTGGCCCGCGTCGCGCCCACGACCATCCTCGAAGACGCCACGGTCCCGCGCAGTGAACTGGCGAAAATGATCCGCTTCGTCGATTCCGTCGCCAGGAAACACAAGCTGCGCATCGGCACGTTCGGCCACATGGGGGACGGAAACCTGCACCCGACCTTCCTCACCGATGAACGGAACAAGGAAGAGATGCGCCGCGTCCACGAAGCGTTTCAGGAAATCTTCGACGAAGCCATCCGCCTGGGTGGCACGATCACGGGCGAACATGGAGTTGGTCTGGCGAAGAAGGATTTCCTGCCCAAATTCGCCGGCGATGCCCAGATGCGCGTGATGCGCGAGCTACGCCGCGCGCTCGATCCGAGCGGGATTCTGAATCCGGGGAAGATGTTCGACTGAAGCTAAGAACATCGCGGGCGCTGGCGCCTTTCGACGCCAGCGCCCGCTGGAGAAGGCGGGCTGATGGCTCAGCCCGTTGCACGACGCCGCTTACTCAACCTTGATGAACACGCGGAAGAACCGCTGCTTCTCGGTCGTGGGGAGCGTCATTCCGGGGGCGCTGCCCGGGATAGACGTCCACGGCCCGTTGACCACGTCATCGGTTTCCTCGATCTCGCCGAGGCCTTCGCCTTCGTCCTGCCAATCGAGGCCGACTTTGCCGTCGCCGCGCTCGATGTGGAGCGTGGGCGGAGGCACGACGGTGTTCTCGACATCGAAGGATGCAAGGGTGTCGAACTGGCCGTCACCATCGACGTCGGCTTCAACAAGGATCGGGTAGAGGCCCATCGGATCCAGTTCGACGAACTGGACGTTCAGGACGATGTCCGCCGCGGGGAAGAACCCGCCGCCGCCGCCGATGATGACCGGCGTGCCCGGAGGCAACCCGTTGAGGCTGATGGCCGTCATGTCCGGCTGCATGTCCGGTCCGATGGCGCGGATGCGCACCGGTTCGCCCGGAGGCAGCCCGTTGAGGCTGAGGCGCACATTGCGACCGCGCAACGTGCCGGGGATGCCAACAGGATCGGTAGGCACCACGATGATGATGGGGCCGGGGTTGATGACCGAGCCGACGCATTCCATCGGACATTGCGTGCCGGAGAACACCGAGAGCGTCCACCGGACCACAGAGCCGGCCGGGAAGTTGTTCGTCGGGCGGCAGATCTGGATCGGGACGTTCGTGCAGATGAACGGCGGCAGGATGAACGAGCCGTTGGGCGTCGGGATGGGCATCGGGCCCGAGGCAGTCCAGGCGATGGGCTGGGGCACTCCGGAGCAGTTGCAGATCCGGGCCTGGACCGTGATGCAGTTCACGCCGGGCGGGAACGAAACATCCCACGGGATGGAGCACTTGATCTTGCACTTGCCGGCTTTGCCCGCCAGCCAGAGCTGGTTGATCTCCACGGGCGTCAGGATGCGGCGGAAGATTTCCACCTCGTCCAGATAGCCCTGGAAGAAGTCGCCGGGCACCGGGAAGGTGCGCGACCCGACGTAGAGCGACGAGCCGTTAGCGACGCTGCCGGCCAGGGCGCCAGGGACGATGGCGACGAGCGCGCCATCGCGATAGAACCGGGCCATGTTCGGGACCCCGCGCTGGACGGTCACGGCCAGGAAGTGCCAATTGTTGTCCAGCGGCACGAGGCCGACAGCGCCGGCGTTGAAGTTGAACGAGCCCGCGGGCGTGCGCAGGAGCAGGTTCATGATGCCGTTATTGAGGTAGAACTCGTAGCCGGCGATGCCTCCGGCAACCTGGCTCACTTTGCTCACGATGACGCGCCGGCCGCCGGTCGTGTCGCGACGCAACGCCCAGGTGTCGATCGAGAAGTGCGACCCACCAAGCACGATGGCGCCGTAGTTGGGCACGCGCACGAAGTCGTTGATGCCGTCGAAGCAGAGGCTGTTCAAGACGTGCTGGCCGAGGAAGGGCACGGGCCCGTTGACGTGCCCGCCATTGGGCGCGCCGGGCACGATGTTATGGGCGATGATGCCGACCGGTTCGTCGAATGGCAGCCAGAGCACCATGTTGAGCGGCGGCTTCACGCACGGGTTGCCGGGGATCACCGTGATGATGAAGCTGCAGCAGTTCGTGCGCTGGCAGCGATCCACGACGCAGCAAGTCACCGTGTTCGTGCCAAGCGGGAAGAACGAGCCGGAAGGCGGATGGCAGATGATAAAGACATCCGCTGGATCGACCGAACCCGTGAGCGTGGGAGGAGGATAGCCGACGACCACCCCGTTGGTGCACGTGGTCACGACGATGTTACTGGGGCAAAGGATTCCCACTTCCGGCACGGGCCGGACGTTGACTGTGAATCTGCACTCGGCGCGTTCGCCGCAGCGGTTCGTGGCCACGCAGTGGACGAGGGTCGAGCCAATCGGGAAGCAGAATCCCGAAGGCGGCGCGCAGCCGACCAGGCCGCCGTTGAGCACGGTCGGCGCCGGGTAATTCACGATTTCACAATCGCGGCAAGTTCGTACGGTGATGTCCTCCGGGCAAATGATAATTGCCGGCGGAACCTCACGGACGATGACGCGAAATTCGCAAATGGCCGCCTCGCCGCAATTATTGGTGGCGGTACAGGTGACGATATTCACGCCCAACGGGAAGCAAGAGCCCGACGGTGGAGTGCAGCCCAGCAACACGCCGTTGCCGACGATCGGCGCGGGGTAGGTCACCACCGCGCAATTCGAGCACGTGAGCACGCTCACGTCCCCAGGGCATTGGATGGTGGGCGGCTCGCCGTGGCCTGGCAGAACGCGGATCAGGAATTCGCAGCCGGCCACGTCGCCGCATTCGTTGGTGGCGCGGCAGATGACGTTGTAGATCCCGACGGGCAGGCAGGTGCCCGAAGGTGGATTGCAGCCGACCAGCGTGCCGCCGGTCACGACTGGAGCCGGGTAAAACACCGGCACGCAGTTCGACCCGCAGGTCACGGTGGCGATGATGTCATTGGATGGACAGAGAATCGTCGGAGGAGGCACTTGTCGGACTGTCACCTTGAATTCGCAACTGGCCACGCCGCCGCAAGCATTCGACGCCGTGCAGGTGACGGCCGAGCTGCCAATCGGGAAACAAGTTCCTGAGGGCGGCATGCAGCCGACGAGCACGCCGTTGTTCACGGCGGGAAGCGGATAATTCACCACCGCGCAGTTCGAGCAAGTGGTCGCGGTGATGTCCGCCGGGCATTGAATGGCCGGTGGCAAGCCCAGACCCGGGATCACCCGGATGATGAATTCGCAGCCCGCAACGTCGCCACATTCGTTCGTGGCGCGGCAGGTGACATTGTAGTTCCCAACTTGCAGGCAGGCGCCGGACGGCGGCGAGCAGCCGACCAGTGTTCCACCGATTACGACGGGCGCCGGGTAAAACACCGGCACGCAGTTTGAACCGCAGGGCACCGTGGCGATGATGTCGTTGGACGGGCAGAGAATCGTCGGAGGAGGCACGTGTCGGACTGTCACTTTGAATTCGCAACTGGCCACGCCGCCGCACGCATTCGACGCGGTGCAGGTGACGGCAGAGATGCCGATCTGGAAGCACGTGCCGGAGGGAGGCATGCAGCCGACGAGCACGCCGTTGTTCACGACAGGAAGTGGATAGGTCACGACGGCACAGTTCGAACAGGTGGTCGCCGTGATGTCCGCCGGGCATTGAATGGAAGGAGGCTGGCCAAGGCTCTGGTTGACCCGGATGGTGAACTCGCAGCCGGCGACCTGGCCACAGTCGTTGCTGGCACGGCACGTCACCGTATGCAGGCCCACGGGCAGGCAGGTGCCGGAGGGTGGCATGCAGCCAATAAGCACACCGTTGTTCACGACCGGCGGGGGATAGAACACTGGCACGCAGTTGGAACCGCATGGCAGCGTTACGACGATGTTGCTCGGACACAGAATCGACGCCGGGGGAACCGGCCGAACTTCGACGGTGAACGTGCAACTGCTCCTGTTCCCGCAGGCGTCCTCGGCGGTGCAAACCACCGGCGTGATGCCGCAGGGGAAGAACGAACCGGACGGTGGAACGCACACGACGGACACCACGCCGCTGCCGCCGGGGTCGGCGGCCGAGGGCGGCGGATAATTCACTATCGTGCCGCAGCCGCCGGCCGCGTTCGGACAGGCGAACACCACGACGTTACTCGGGCATTGAATCGTCGGGGGCACGTCGTCGTGCCGGACAGTGATCTTGAACTGGCACTCACGGCGGCCACAGTCATTGGAGGCCACGCACGTCACGACGTGAATGCCGGGCGGCAGACAGGCGGTGGGAGGTGGATTGCAACCGAGC
>DASTLJ010000517.1:0-7760 GCA_035715125.1 Verrucomicrobiia bacterium | reverse complement strand
TCGCGCGCGCCGGCTGCGAGGTCTTCTGCCTGAAGGGAGCTTATGCCACGAGTCCGATCCCGCTCGCAAAGGGCCATCTCGTCGGGTTCACCACGAACGATGATTTGCACGAGAAGCTAGCCCGGCTCGCTGGCGAGCATGACATCGCCGCGCTCTTCCACGTCGCCGCGTTGTGCGACTACCGGGTCGCGCGCGTCGAGGATGAACGCGGCGCCCGCCAAAGCGCCGCAAAGATAGAGAGCCGCGCCGGCGCGCTGACCCTCTCCCTCGAACCCGCCCGCAAGGTCATCGCCGGACTGCGCCAGCTCTTCCCAAAAGCCGCGTTGGTGGGGTGGAAATACGAATTGAATGGCTCTCGTCCCGACGCGCTGGACAAGGTCTGGCGGCAGATTCGCGAGTGCCGCACCGACGCGTGCGTGGTAAACGGCCGCGCGTGGGGGGAAGGATTCGGCTTTTGCATGCCGCCCGATTCGGTCCGCGAGCTGGCCGACAAGCAGACTGTGGCTGAATTTCTTCCGCGTTGGTTTCAGGAACGCTCTAGAAAGACCCCGCCGGGGGCGTGAACGGCCTTCATCCTCGGCGGGATTCCACCGATGATGGACGTGGCAGCGAATAGCCAGTTGCACCTTGGCACTCGCACCATCCAGGATGGGGTTGATCTGTGCGCGCCTCGCCTCGATGCGGGTGTCGAGATGCGCGGGAAACCCCGGGCGCATCTTGCAAGCACCACCACGGTCGAGGTCGCGCCGGGAAAGTAGGGCAGGCGTCTCGCCTGCCCCGCCGCGCCGAAAGGCGCGGCTTTCGCACCACCAAGGCCTCGCTTCGCTCGGCCGGGCAGGCGAGACGCCTGCCCTACGTTGGTGGTACTGGCAAGATGCGCGCGGAATCCCGCGCCGGACGGGAAAACGATTGACGATCTCCGCACGCGGTTTGTAGATTACGCGCCCTTTTGGGTTCCAGAGTAGCTCAATGGTAGAGCACGCGGCTGTTAACCGTGGGGTTGTAGGTTCGAGTCCTACCTCTGGAGCCAGTTTGAAAGCCGTCGCGACGCAACGCCGGCTGGCTCTCGGAGGCATCCAAAAACCATAATTGTCGGGGAAATTGCCAGGGAAACTTGGCGGACAGCACTAGAAGCCAGCTCACAAATGGCAGGGCGCGTCCCTCCGCGCGCGCCGACGCGTCCGATTTTCAAGGAAAGCCAGTCTTTTTCCAGTCCGTGCGACGGCGCGCGCGGTGCGGCGCGCCCTACCACGGATTTATGAGATGAACTCTCCACTTCAGGGCTGGGTTGTTCGCCCACCTGTGGGGCAGGTAATCACCCGCCTGTCGGACTTCAGGTGCAAGCGTAGGCTGTGGAATAGCGCAAAGACAGAATCACGGATTTCGGATACACGGATTGTACTGGTGCTGATGAAGAACAATTCAACACGAGAAAGGTAACAACAGATGAACGCAGTGTATCTACACACTTGGAACGGCATGGCGGCTCTTGGAATCCTGGCGCTTGGCCTGGTCACTCCGGCGCAAGCACAGAAGAAGGTGTCCCGCTCCTTCGCGATGCCGATGAAGGTCGACGTGATGATGAGCATGACCGGTTGCCAGAACTCGCCCGGGCCGCAAATCACGATGGAAGGCACGATGGAGGGCGCGATGAGCCTGGATACCGGCATGAAAGGCCGATTCATTTTCCGGAACAATGACAACCCGGTGGGCGGCCCGCATTCGACGAGCCGCACAGTCGACGTGACTCTGGCCCCGGCCGGCGCTTCGATGCGATTCCCCAAGCAGCCCGTGCTCGGGGGCGTGGGAGGCAACCCGTGGATTTATGCGGAGTTTCTCCAAGGCGACGGCACGCCCATTGGCAGCGAGGCGCTGCTGGGCCGCTGCGTGCAATTGGCCCCAGGCAACTGACCGAAGCTCTCCGGAGTGCCTGGGGGCTCCTGTGTTTGTTTGTTCACAGGAGCACTGAGTGGCACGACCGCGAGCCCGTGCGTGCCTAAATCCGGGCTTCGCGGCCGTGCCGAGGTGCGACGGAATGCACACCACTTTTACCCTGGCAGAATACTCTATATGGAAAGGAAGTGAAAACTGATGAGAACTCCAAATATGAACGACCAAATCCTGCTCAACGTGGAAGAATTGGAAGAGCGCATTGCTCCGAGCACTCCGCCGGGCCTGCAAGGCTACGAAGGCCATCCAGGCAACCAGGGCGGCCACGGCGGAAACGGCGGCCACGGGAACCCCTCTGGCAGCGCCAATCCGGAAGTGCCCGCTGGCAACACGCCGCAGCCCAATCCATAAACGATCCCATCCCCACCGGCCCGGTCACGCGTCGCGACTGGCCGGTGGATGACCCGGCCGCGGTTTGCCCGCGAGTTGATTTCGGTGACGTATGTGCCGCAGTTCGCGGCGCCGCGGCCGGGTAAAGGGCAGACCAGTCTCGCGAAGCGTCTGGCCTGCCAACGGTGCCGAAAGAACGGCCGCTGCCGACGACAAAGTTCGAATCACGAAAGTTCAACAACGGACGAACCGAAAATGTTTCATCCTGATAACAGAAAGGAGGTGAGAACTTATGAACGACCCGATCGTGTTAGCGGTGGAAGAACTGGAGGAGCGTATCGCTCCCGACAGCGTGAACGGCGTTCCCGGCGAGAGCAATGGGAACCCCGGCAACGAGGTCTCCAACGGCCACCATCCGCAGCCGGGCAACAACACCGCGGACTCGCATGGGAACTGAGTATCTTGACCGGCTCGACGACTTCGTCGGGATCCGGTGAGGAAAGTGCCAGCCCTGGGTTGCCTTCCGCACCTGGCAAATACCAATGCCCGGTTCGGCAGGAATCAGGAGATGGCACGGATGCATGAACCGTAAGGCACCGGCCGGTTCATTCGATCCGACCTTGAACGCCGGTAAAACAACAAACCCAAAAAAACCATGAAAGACGAGACGAAAGATCAAATCCTGCTCAACGTGGAAGAGCTGGAGGAGCGGATTGCGCCCAGTGCGATCGGCAATCCAGGCAACAACAATCCACCTAACAACAACACGAACAATCCAGGAAACGAAGGCACCGGCGGTCAGGTGTCCACGGGCTCCTGAGTTCGATACCGCGGATGATGCGCTCCCTCCGCCCTCCTTGTGCGCCCGCCATTCCGGCGGGGCCTTATGGAGTCTGGAGTGCAGCGCGGATAGATGAGCCATCGAGTGCCGGCCAGCTTATCTGTCCATAACCCGAAGGCCGGCGACCATAACAAACCAAAGCAACATATGAAAGACGAACTAACACTGAAAGTGGAAGAGCTCGAGGAGCGGATCGCGCCGAGTACGGTAGGCGCGCTGCATAACAACCCCGACAACCCCAACAACAACAATAACCACAACGCGGTTCCCAAAGGCGCGATTCCGGAAGGGCCGGCAGGCAACTAGACCGCACGGTCCAATCCGCAGCCAACATGGCTCCAACGGACAGGCCGCCGGGTTCTCCCAGTGGCCTGTCCAACTCAAAACCGCGAACTGCGAACCAATGAATCCGAAACAGGAAGAAGGTGAGACACAATGAAAGACCAAATTCAGCTTATCGTCGAAGAACTCGAGGAGCGGATCGCCCCGAGCGTCAACGGCACCGGCGGTTACGAGGGTCACCCGGGGAACCAATCCTCCAGCCAGGGCAATCCGTCCGGCAGCGCCAACCCCGAAGGGACCGCAAACCCGGAAGGCACCGCCAATCCCGAACACTAATTCCAGATGCCAATGCCAACCCTGAACGCCCAATGCCTGCCGGGCCGCTCTGAAGTTTTGTCCGGCCCGGCAGGTGACCCGGCCCCCGTGGGCCGGCCCGTTGATCCCGTTAAGCGCGGGACGCAACGGGCGGCCGCGGTGGCCGGGGAGACACGGCAGGTCAGCCTGACAGCGAGGCTGGCCTGCCGCACCCGCTAGAGAGCGACAAATGGCTATCGCCACATTCCAATTGCGAAACGATTTGCTCGTCAGCCGTCACGGCCGGGCGGACGGCTCGTTCTTCGTCATCAAGGATCCGGCGACGGATCGCTTCTTCCGCTTCGGTGAAACGGAGCACTTCATCGCGCAACAATTCGACGGCGCGACTCCGGTCGAGACGGTGCGTCAGCGCGTCGAAGAGCGTTTTGGCGCGACGCTGACGCCGGAAATGTTGGAGCGTTTCATTGAGCGGCTCCGGGGCCTGGGGCTGCTCACCGGGGAGCAGGCCCAAACGCGACAGCGGCCCGGCCGCCGCCGTCGCATCGCCGGGGACCTGTTCTGTCTTCGTTTCAAAGCAATCGACCCCGACCGGCTCCTGGAACGGATGGCGCCGGCGTTGCGGTTTTTGTTCACGCCGACCTTCGTGGCGTCGTCCGCCGCGTTCATCCTTTGTGCGGTTGGCATCACCATCGGCCATTGGGGCGAGATGATGCGCGAGCTGCGCGAGCTTTTGCGCTTCGAGTCGCTGGTGGTGGCGTGGGGCATTTGCTTTGTCGTGATCGTGGCGCACGAATTCGCGCACGGCCTGACTTGCAAACATTTTGGCGGCAAGGTGCGCGAGATGGGTTTCCTGCTCCTGTATTTTCAGCCGGCCTTCTTCTGCAACGTCAGCGATGCCTGGCTCTTCCCGAGCAAGGCACACCGGCTGTGGGTCACCTTCGCCGGCGCGTACTTCGAGTTGTTTATCTGGGCCCTGGCGACGGTCGTCTGGCGCGTGACCGACCTCGGCACCACCTTCAACTACCTCGCGGTGGTCGTGGTGGCCACGTCCGGGATTAAGACGTTCTTCAACCTCAACCCGTTGATCAAATTGGACGGCTACTATTTGCTCAGCGACGCCTTGGACGTGCCCAACCTCCGCCGCAAAGCTTTCGCCTGGTTGCGGGGCCGCCTCAAGAATCTGCTCACCTTCACAGGACCTCCGTCCGACGGCCCGACCGCGCGGGAACGGCGCATTTACCTGGTCTACGGCCTGCTTGCCGGAGTGTATTCGTTCTGGCTGCTGGGCTTCGTCGCGTCCCGGGCCGGGAGCTTCCTCGTTGAACGCTATCAAGGGTGGGGATTCGCCCTGTTTGCAATCCTGCTCTTTGGCATCTTCAGGCATCCCATCCGCCGGGCTGCGGCAGGGCTTTCCTCCGAGTTGAGCCTGGTCCGGGAGAAAAGAGTCCGGACGTTGAAACGAGTGGGCAGGGCCGTGGTGGTTCTGGCCGGCCTCGGCGCCGCGCTCTGGTTCTGGCGGCCCCAGCTCAAAGTGGCGGGGGAATTCACCATTCTGCCCATTCACAACGCGGATGTACGGGCCGAGGTCGAGGGCACGTTGCAAGAGATCCTGCGCGACGAAGGCGATTGGGTCCGCCGGGGCGAAGTCCTGGCCCGGCTGGCGGACCGCGATTGCGCGGCGGAGTTGCGCAAAATCTCCGCCGAGATCGAAGAGAAGCAAGCCAGGCTTAAATTGCTCCGTGCCGGGCCGCGGTCCGAAGAAATCGATCTGGCGCGGACCACCGTGGCCAAAGCCGAGGAGCGGCTGAAATTCTCCCAACAACAGCGGGAGCGCGACCGCGCGTTGTTCGACCAGCGCCTGCTCTCCCGCCGAGATGACGAAGCGGCGGAGGAACAGTCGAGCGTCCGCCGAAAGGAGCTGGAGGAGGCGCAAAACCAACTCAAGGTCTTGCTGGCGGGAAGCCGGCCCGAAGCCATCGAATCTCTGGAAGCGGAATTGCGGCGCGTCGTCGCGCAGCAGCGGTACCTGGATGAACAATTGCGTTTGCACACCGTGCCCAGCCCGGCGGACGGCGTGGTCACCACGCACAAGCTCAAGGAAAAAGTCGGTCAGCACGTCAAGAAGGGCGATCTCATCGCCGAGGTGCATGAACTCAAAACTGTCACAGCGGAGATTGCCGTCCCGGAGAAGGAAATTGCGGATGTCGAGGTCGGGCGAAAAGTGGTCCTGAAATGCCGCGCCCATCCGGGCCGGGACTTTCAAGGAACGGTGGTCGCCATTGCGCCTGTTGCCACGAAGCCGGACGAATCGCGCCTGAGCCGAACGGTCCTGGTGACCACGCAACTGGACAACGCCTCGCTCCTGCTCAAGCCCGAGATGAGCGGCATGGCGAAAATCTACTGCGGCGAGCGTAGCGCGTTGGATTTGCTCACGCGCCGGTTCGTCCGCTACTTCCGCGTCGAGGTATGGTCATGGTGGTAGGAACTCAAAGCAAGCCAGGCACTCCAGAAGCTTAACGCAAACATCGGAACCTTATGCTGATGAACTTACGCGATAACCGAGAGGCCGCTCAGGCTGCGGCCACCACGGTCAAGCCCAATCGCCTCGGCGGGCATTGGAGTTCGAGCACCGAGTCGAATTTGCGGCGGCATCCCGTGCCTGGAACGGCTCCCAGCCGCCAGCCGAGCGCCGATTTTTCCGAAGCACGGACTTTCCGCCCGACGCGCCTCCTTCGGCTGGCGCGCGGCACATTCGAGATTCTACGCGTCACGCTCCCGCCGGCCGGATTTATCGTTGTCACGGCCACCGTTATCACAGCCGCGCTCGCGCTGTGGGAGGTCCTCGGGCTGGGCGTGACGCCTCTGCTTTTGCCGGCGGTCTACGCGGCGGCCTGCGCGATCGTGACCCTCGGGGTGGCGCTGGCGAAGTGGATCGTGATGGGGCGCTACCGGCCCTTTGTGCGACCGCTGTGGAGCCCGTTCGTCTGGCGTCTGGAACTGGTGAATGCGCTCTATGAGTTCCTCGCCACGCCGCTGGCTCTCGAAGTGGTGCAGGGCACCCCGTTCCTTCCGTGGTACCTCCGGCTATTGGGCGCGCGCATCGGGCGCCGCGTCTACATCGACACGACCGGGTTCCTGGAGTGGGACCTGGTCGAACTGGGCGACCGGGCGGCGTTGAATGAAGACTGCATCATGCAAACCCACTTGTTCGAGGATCGGGTCTTGAAGGCCTCGAGGCTCCGCGTCGGCGCGGACTGCGTCGTGGGCGCCGCCTCGGTGGTCCTATTTAGGGAGGGCGAGTGAGGACCGTCAGGAACTGAACCTCGGCTGATTCTCACTCCCACAGTGGGAGGGCAGCGGCCGATTGTGCGCCGCGCCCTCCTACTCATCCCTGTTTAGAGCTGCGGGCTGGCGCCGCTTGGAATCATCCCCTTGGAGATGGCGTAGCGGGTCAGGCCTGCCACCTCATGGATGTGCAGCTTGTTCATCACCTGCTGGCGGTGCTTTTCGACCGTCTTGATGCTGATGCCCAGTTCGGCGGCAATCTGTTTGTTGCCTTCCCCCTCGGCGATGAGTTGAAGCACCTCTGTCTCGCGCGAGGTCAGCAAAGGGCGAGGCCTGGGAACGCGAGTGCCTTTCACAATCGTTTCGCGGTAGTACTCCAGCAGCCGCTTGGAAACCGCGGGACTGAAGAATGACTTCCCTTTGCGGATTTCACGGATGGCGCGGATCAAATCGGTGGCAGCCGTTTGCTTGAGCAGGTAACCCGCCGCGCCGGCCTCCGTGAGCTGGCTCACATACTCGTCGTCGTTATAGGAGGAAAGGATCAGCACTTTGGCGGAAGGGACATCGCGAATGATCTGCCGCGTCGCCTCCAGGCCGTTGAGTGACGGCATGGCGATATCCATCACGACCACGTCGGGCGCAAGCTTGCGGGCAATTTGCAAGGCCTGCCGGCCGGTGGCGGCTTCGCCGACGACCGCCATGTCCGATTGGGCTTCCAACAACGCCTTCAGCCCCTCCCGGACCACCGTGTGATCGT
>DASTLJ010000516.1:0-10258 GCA_035715125.1 Verrucomicrobiia bacterium | reverse complement strand
AGGCCGTCGGCGAAGAGGTGAGTGCCGCCGCGCAAATACATCACGGCCGCGGTGACGCCGTCGCCGAGGACGAACGGCTGGCCATTGGAGACCACGGTGCCGCTGGTGAAAAGCGCGCCGCCATCGAAAATCATCGCGCCGGTCTCATTGGTGACGAGCAGGCTGTCCGCCGCGATGCTGCCGCCATTGAGCGTCAACGTGCCGCCAGCGATGTCGAGGATGGCGGTCTGATCGGCATTCGAGACCACGAGGGAACCGCCGGCCACGGCGACCTGGCCGGTGGAGAACGCAGGGTTTCCGACGGTGCACTTTGCCGAAGCGATGGTGGTGCCACCCGCCAGCAGGACAAAGCCCGATGCGGTATTTGTCAATTCCGCCGCCACGCGGAGTTCCGAGGCTGACACCAGGCCATTGGACACGACGAGCTGGCCGGTGCCTTCGCGGCCGACCCAGATGGGGTGGTTCGTCACTGACAGTTGCCCATCCGCCACGAAGACGGTGCCGGTGGAATTCCCAAACCGGCCGATTGAGAAATCATCCGTGGTGCTGACCAAACCGCCCGCCAGCAACACCAGGGTGCCCTGGGCCGTGTCGTGCCGGCCGACGGAAACATTGCCTAGAAAGGCCGTGGCATTGGAGACGGTCATCCAGGCGGCGCCCTGATCGCCGATGCGCGTGATGTTGGTGAGATTGTTGGGGACGACAAGCTGGCCGCCGACCATATCGACGACGCCCGTGCAGTGGACGGACGTGCCGATGCTGAGTTCGCCGGGGACCGTGAGGATTCCGCCCGTCATCCGGATCGTGCCGTGCGAGCGGGAATTGAGCTGTCCGGCCTGGCCGACCTGCATCATGCTGGACAACATCGAGCCGCCGTTGATGGTGAGCGTGGCGGCGTTGGTGCGTCCAACGCGCGTGACCATGCTGGGGTAGATGGCGGAGGCGGGTTCGCGAAGCAGGATCGAACCGCTGTCCAGAGTGACACTGCCCGCCCAGATGTTGAAGCTGACGCCGCCCCCGGCAAAGGCGCTGGTCACGACCAGGGATGAATTGGCGACCTGGAGCGCCCCGCGCATCCGCACATCGAGCGTTGAGTTGGAAACGAGCAGAGTCTTGTTCACGCCCAGGTCGCTCAAGAGGAGGGTATTGGTGAAGTTCGGCGCAGCCCAGATGTTGAGACTGTTGATGGAGAGATTGCCGGACGGCGTCAGCGCGTCGATGGTGACCGTCTTGCTACCGGCGTTCGTGACGTAAACCCCGCCGAGCGACGGCAGGTTGCCACCGGACCAGTTCTCGGCGTCACGCCACAATCCACTGGCGGCGTTGGTCCAAATGGCCGCAGCGGAGGCATCCGGCGTTTCAAGCTGCGCGAGGAGCAGAATCAACGGCAATGCAAAGCGTGCGGGAGCGGGCAGGCGAAATGGCATCATGGATGTTCGGGCGGACGCGCGGGCTGCGCCAATGTCCAGAATTACGCCCATTTTGCATGAAGCGCACTAAGAAACGGGTTAGAGGGAGATTAGAACTTTCTTAGTTCCTGGCACCGGGAACGGTGGATGGACCGCTGGCGCTCTGGCGCCGCCGCGCGAATCTGAAATTTGAAATTTGAAATTTGAGTTCTGAAATCTCAAATCCGCTGCGCCAGACTGCCCCCTTCAACGAGCTTCATCGTAAGGTAGCGGTCCTCACTCGGCCTGCTGTTAGATGCCAGCGCAGTGGTTAGCCCGCGCCTCCCTCAACGCTTGCGCAGTCGGTAGAATTTGACGCTGGACGGCTGGACACTGTAGGGGCTCGTCGGCTCAGGCTGCATGTCTTCCCATTGTCCCCACTCGACGGATTGCTGCAACACTGCGTTCGTGGCGCTCCAAATCACAATCGGGCTGGCCTCCGCCATCTTGATTTGCAACTTCCCATTGACCGTCAACAGGAAATCGCTGCTGGCAGTGGCCCCTGCCGTGTCAGCGACCGTCACCCTGATTGTGGCAGTTCCAAACTGATTGGGCGCCGGAATCACGGTCAGGGTGCGATTGGTTCCGCTTCCGCCAAAAGCGAGATTGGCAGTGGGGACTAGCGCCGGATTGGAAGAGGTGCCAGACACAATGAGTGACGATGCCGGAGTCTCAACATCTCTCACAGTGAACGGGAGTGGGCCCGTGGCCGTACCTTCGTTGATGATTCGGTCTTCGATGGCAGAGATCTGCGGCAGATCGTTCACTGCCGTCGCTGTCACAAAAAAGCTGCGCGCCACGATATTGTCGGCAGGTTGCCCATCGTTGACGATGACGGTGATGGTGGCGGTGCCGAAGGCATCGGCGGCCGGCCGGAGCAGGAGCGTTCCGGTTGAGTTCGGGCTGGTGTATTGAACCGCGGGGGCCGGAATCAAGCTGGGATTGCTGGACACGGCGGTCACCGTCAGCGTCTGTTGCTCCTCGGGCGCCCCGGAACTAATGCCCGCAAGAAGCAAGACCTGGTCGCCGGCGTCCTCATTGAAGGTTTGATCCGGAATCGCGTTGAGGGTGGGTGGATTATTTGCCAGCGCTGAGGGAATCCAGGGATTTCCAGCCAGAACGGCCACAAGCGACAGCAATGGGGAACAGTGAGTCGTCTTCATAACGCATGCACCAATCTTCTAAACTGCGATTTCGTGGAACCGAGAGGTTTGACACAGGCCCCGCTTGCGCGTTCAACAAATTATTCAATGCCTCGGTGTTCCGCCCGCGAAATCATCTCGCTTCAGGCCAGGATCTCCTTAACAACTTCCCCTTCCACATCCGTGAGCCGGAAGTCGCGCCCGGCGTAACGGTAGGTGAAGCGTTCGTGGTCGAATCCCAGCAGGTGCAGAATCGTCGCATGCAAATCGTGGACGTGGACTTTCTTCTCGGCGGCGCGGAAGCCGAACTCGTCGGTCGCGCCGTGAGCGATGCCGCCGCGGACGCCGCCGCCGGCCAACCACATCGAGAAGCCGTATGGATTATGGTCGCGTCCCAGCTTGCTCTTGCCGGAGTCGCCCAGTTCGACGGTCGGCGTGCGGCCGAATTCGCCGCCCCAGATCACGAGCGTGTCCTCCAACATGCCGCGCTGGCGGAGATCTTCGAGCAACGCGCCAATCGGCTGGTCGATTTCGAGCGCGAGTTTGCGGTGGTTGGCTTCGATATTGTCGTGGTTATCCCACGGCTGGCCGGCGCCGTGCCAGAGCTGGACGAAGCGGACGCCGCGTTCGAGCAGCCGGCGGGCGATGAGGGTTTGCCGGGCGTGGACGCCGGCGCCGTACATTTCGCGGACGTGTTGCGGCTCGCGGCTAATGTCGAACGCGTCGGCCGCCTCCATCTGCATCCGGTAGGCCAGCTCGAAGGACTGGATGCGCGCCTCAAGCCGCGACTCGCCGGCGCGGCGCTGCTGGTGTTCGGCGTTCAGCCGGCGGAGCAAATCGAGCTGCCTCCGCTGGTCGGCCAGCGAGGCGTGGCGGCTTTGGACGTTTTCGATGAGCTTCTCAATCGCCGTGTGCTGCGTGTCGATGAACGTCCCCTGGTAGGCGCCCGGCAGGAAGCCGGACTGCCAGTTCTCCGCGTCTTTAATGGGATAACCGCCGGGACACATCGCCACGAAGCCGGGCAGGTTCTGGTTCTCGGCGCCCAGGCCGTAAGTGACCCAGGAGCCGAGACTGGGGCGCGTCATCTGCGCGTTGCCGCAATTCATCAGCATGAGCGACGGCTCGTGGTTCGGCAAGTCGGCCTTCATCGAACGGATGACGCACAAGTCGTCTGCGCTCCGGGCGACGCGCGGGAACAGCTCGCTGATTTCCAGACCGCTTCGCCCGTGGGACTGGAATTTGAAGGGCGACCCAAACGCCGCGCCGGTCTTGCGCTCGGTTTGGAGATTGGGCGACGGGAGTGCCTTGCCGTCGTACTTCGTCAGCGCGGGTTTCGGGTCGAACGTGTCCACAGCCGAGGGGCCGCCATTGAGGAAAAAGTGGACGACGCGTTTAGCCCGGCCCGGGAACTGCCCGGCGCGCGGGGCCAGAGGATTCAGCAGCTCGGCGGCTTCGCCCCGGCCGGCCAGCGTTGCAAACGCCAGTCCGCCCAGACCCATCCCGCACCGGCATAGGAAATCCCGCCGCGTCAGAAACAGGTCATCCAGGCGTGGCGCGTGGTGCGACATGATTGACTGCCGTCAACGTTAGGCCTGTTGCGGTATGCAGGCAATGCGCAAGTCGCCGGAAAATCGAACGGCCCGGATTGCCGGGGCGCGGCGGCAACTTAGGGCAGGCGTCCCGCCTGCCCAGCGCCGAAGGCGCGTCCCACCGTTGGCCGCTTCGCGGCCAAGGGCAGGCGAGACGCCCGCCCTACGTTCCGGACTCGAACAGGCGCCTTGCCTCGGCGACATCGCGCTGAATTTGGTCCCGCAGCGCCTCAAGAGACTCCAGCCGGCGCTCGTCGCGCAACTTTTTCACGAATGCCAACTCCAGTTCCTGGCCGTAAAGATCGCCGTCGAAATCGAGCAAGTGCGCTTCAACACGGGGCGCCGTTGGCCCGGGCTCCCGGGTCGGGCGCAGGCCAATGTTGACCGCCGCGCGTAAAGAACGCCCGCCCGCGAAGGCGTGCGCGACATAGACGCCGTGGGGCGGAAGCACGAGTCCGGTGACATCCACGTTGGCCGTTGGAAAGCCGAGTTTCCGGCCAACCTGGTCGCCCTTCACGACGGTGCCGGACAGCGCATAATTTCGTCCGAGCATCTGGCTGGCGGCGTCGAGCTGGCCTTGTCCAATGGCCTCGCGGATGCGTGTGCTGCTGACCGTCCGGCCGTCGAGCGCAACCGCGGCGAGTCCGTGAACAGCGAAGCGAAGTTGCTCTCCAAGCTTTCGGAGCAAGCCAACGTCGCCGCTGCGCTTGTGGCCGAAAGTGAACTCGCTCCCGACACACACGCTGCGCAGATGGCCGAAGTCTCGCGCCAGGGCGCGCACGAACTCCTCTCCCCTTTGCCGGCTGAACGCTTCGTCGAAACGAATCACCCAGGTGGCATCCGCGCCGAGCGACTCGATGGCCCGCAGCTTTTGGGGCAGCGAGTAGATCAGCGGCGGCACGCGCGCCGGGGCCACGACGACGTTTGGATGCCGGTCAAACGTCACGGCCACTGCGAGCGCCTCGTACTGTTGGGCGTCGGCCACTGTCTGCCGAATGACCTGCTGGTGCCCCAGGTGCACCCCGTCGAACACGCCGATGGCCACGCAGATTTTGCGGCCGGAGGCGGCGAGATCGAAGGCGTGGTGGAGGATTTTCATCCGGGAGGGTTGGAGTACGCAAGCCTGGAGCCGGGGAACACAGGCGTAAAACGTAAAACGTAAAACGTAAATGAGGCGGCGGGGAACAAGCGCACGAGAGCGGCCGAATGCTTTTTACGTTTCACGTTTTACGTTTTACGTTCTACGTTTCACGTTTTACGCTCACCTCACGCCGCCAGTCGCAGTATCGGAATCACCCGCTGTTCCAATTCCGCCCGGCTCAAGTTCAAAAGTTGTTCGAACTCGACGGCGTCCGCCACGTCGAAACGGCCCGAAACCACGCGGCGGAGGGTGGCCAGATGGGCGCCGCAGCCCAGCTTCTGGCCGAGGTCGTGCGCCAGTGAGCGGACGTAGGTGCCCTTGGTGCAGGCCACGCGAAACGCGGCATACGGCTCCTCGTAGGCGGTGAAGCGGAAGTTGTAGATGTGGATGAGCCGCGGCTCGCGCGGCACCTCAATGCCTTTGCGGGCCAGTTTATAAAGCGGCACGCCGTCCTTCTTCACCGCGGACACCATGGGCGGCGTCTGCAGCTGGTCGCCGAGGAACGATTCGGCCGCCGCGTTCAACTTCTCCACGTCGAGCGGGGGCACGGGCGCGGCGGCGGTGACTGCGCCGTCGGCGTCATGGCTGTCGGTCGTCTCGCCCAGACGCATCCAGCCAGCGTACACCTTGTCGTCGGCCATCAATTTCTCGGAGAGCTTGGTGCCGCGGCCAAGCAGCAGAATAAGCAGGCCGGTCGCAGCCGGATCGAGCGTGCCGGCGTGGCCGACCTTCGCGATGCCGAACTGGCTGCGGATGATCTCGACGATGTCATGCGACGTGGGCCCCGCGGGTTTGTCCACGAGCAGCGCGCCGTCGAACGGATCGAACTTCAGCATACGGAGTGATACTGGAGGCAGGCCGGCAAATTGTGAAACAAAAAGGCCGCTGCGCCGGCTCACTCAGGGGTCCGGGGCACGGAAGGGAAGCGGGTTCTGTGGAGTGCGCCGGCAGAGCGCAGCGGCGACGGTGCTTTGGCTGAAGGCTGACCCTTGGCCACAGGAGCCAAAGCGGTGTCGCGCTACGCTTGCCACTGCAGTTCGAAGTTCGGCGTTCGGCGCGCTCATGAAGGGGACTAAAGTCTCCAACAGGGAGACCAAGGTCCCGTTGTGCGCGTCGTGCGCTGTTCGATAGAAGATGGCGCATGAAACGCGAACGTGTCGAACCCAGTGGCCGCTGCGAACAGCGCTGCGAATCGCGGACGCCGAAGGGCCGTCGCCGCCGACGTGAGGAGGCGGATACTAAGTGCGCCCGTCCGATTCCGCCTCCTCACGTCGGCGGCTACCTCCTTCTCGTAGCGAAAGTGCCGTCGGAATTTCGGTGTGCCGGCGCGCTCGCGGCCAGGCGCCGTGTGACGTCCGGATCCTTTCCTGAACTCCCAAGACTCCACACTCCCAACCTCCATATTACGCTTCCATCATCATGAAATCCGTCCTTGCTTCAGTTCCCATCGCCGATTCCCTCGCCTTCGCCCCGTGCGGGCAGGCCGGCACGCACACCTGGACCGGCGCCGCGGCCAATGGCTTCTGGAGCACGCCCAGCGCGAGCCACTGGATGCGCATCGACACGGAGAGCATTGTCGAAGAAGTCATCGAACGTGAGTGGCAGTGAATCGTGGACCGCGGAACCCCGTCAAACTCCGCCGTGAAGACTCAGTCTGGCAACATTCGGACCCGCAAGCCTCGTGTTGGTTCTGCCCAAGGCTTCACTCTGATCGAACTCCTTGTGGTCATCGCCATCATCGCCATCCTGGCCGCGATGCTCCTGCCGGCGTTGTCTCGCTCGAAGCTCGCCGCGCGTCGAATCGTGTGCGTCAATCATTTGAAACAACTGGACCTGGCAACCGCGATGTACGTCGGCGACTTCGCCGGCTACTATCCGAGCAGCAACAATCCTGGCCTCCGATGGCCGGAGGCGCTTCGATCGAGTTATGAGAATTTGAGCCTCCTGGTCTGCCCGGACGACAGTTCCATTTCCGGCTCGGCCAGCAACAGTCTTTCGGCCGATGTGGCGCCTCGCAGCTTCCTGATCAACGGGTGGAACGATTATTTCGACGCGCTGCCGCAGCCCGTCGCCGCCGAGATCATGCCCGAAACTGTCGTCCACCTGCCCAGCGAAACCATTGTGTTTGGGGAAAAGGAGGAAGGGGAAGGTGACTTCTTGATGGATACTCGCTCGGGGAATGAAGCGACCGTGCTCGACCAAAGCCGTCACGGCGGCTCCGGCTCAAGCAGCGGCGCCAACTACGCGTTCGCAGACGGCAGCGTGCGGTTCTTGAGATTTGGGCAGAGCCTCCGACCGGTGAATCTCTGGGCCGTGAGTGCTGAGGCTCGCGCAGGCCAATAAGCAAGGAGTGTAGCCGCCGACGTAAGGAGGCGGAATCGTTCCCCTGGCAAACATCCGCCTATCCATGACGCCGGTAGGGCGAGGCTCCTGCCGAGCCCTGATCAAACCCGAAGTCTCGGCTCGGCAGGAGCCTCGCCCTGCCGAGTCAAGGTGAAGATGCCCGGCTACGAGCCGTCGTTTCTCCTCACGTCGGCGGCTACGACGCCTACTCTGCTGGTTCGACGCCTGCGCTCAAGCGGCATTTCGATTGGGGATCACCGGCAGCGCGATTTGTTTGGGCGGACGAGGAGGGATGGGGCGGCAATCCGTAGCGGCGTCGACGGTGCGATGCATCCGCTCGAACCACCAGCGAGCGCGGACGGCGCGCTGCTGGCGGCGCAAACGGCGACCGGGTGCAAGGGTGAGGGTGAGGCTGATCTCGAGCTGGGCTTTGTTCATAGGCTTGAGCTTTTGTTTTTCCTCAAGCCTGCACGCAGGGGTTGGACATTTGCGGTCCATGTGGAGAGAATTCCATGAACCGAGGGGGCTACAATGTAGGGCAGGCGTCTCGCCTGCCCTGGCCGCGAAGCGGCCAAAGGGGTGCGCGCCTTCGGCGCTGGGCAGGCCAGTCGCCTGCCCTACGTTACGATGCACGGGGCGCTTCGCCACACAACGAGCCGAGCCGATAATCGCGAAGCCTTGAGGCAGCCGCTGGGCGCGGCGTCAACCGCGAGGCTGCCGTTCGCTCCACCGCTGGAAGGCGCTAATCTCAGGCTCGAACCGGCGGCACACGTCGTTGACGCGCCGCAAGTCGTCCACGTAGCCCCCCGGAAGCGAATCCTTGATCGCGTCGGGAGCGTCCTCGCGCAGCGTCAGGAAGTAGTCGAGCGCCACGGCGATGTGGGCGAAAGCGCGGACGGAGAGCGCCTGATATCGGTCCAGCAACGTTTCGCGCAGAAGGTCGGTCAGGAGGTTGACCTTGCGGGCCAGTTCCTCGTCGGGGAATTGCGCGCTGCGCAGATCGCCCAGCTTGCCCCGCAGCGCGTCCACCAGTTTGGGACTGCTGCGCAACTCGGCAAAAGTGATTTGGTCCAGTCCGAGAATCATTCAATTAAGGCGCCGCTCAAGGTTGGGCCGGCTTCGGGTAATGAGCCTGCGCGCGCTCCAGCACGGCGTCGTGCGGCGTCGGCTCGTATTCGTAGTCGTCTGGATCGACGTAATCTTTGCGCATCGGATAATCCTTGAAGCCGTCCCACATCAGGATGCGGCGCAAGTCGGGATGACCCTCCAAAACGATGCCGTAGAGATCGAAGACTTCGCGCTCCTGAAATTCGCAGCCCCGCCACACGGGCGTGAGGGACGGCAAACGCACCGGGTCGACGCGGCCGGCGGCCCGCACCCGGAGGATGACCGGTCCGTGCTTCTTCTCCATGGAATACAGATGATAGACCACTTCGAGGTAGCCCGGCCGCAGGGTTTTCTTCACCTCGTCGACTTCCTTCTCCACGCGATCGATGACCTTCTTGACCTTGATTTTTGAAGTCAACTCGGCGTCCAGCCAATCGACGCCGGTAACGTTCGAGCAGTAATCGAAGCGAAGCGGCGCGTCATCGCGGAGGAACCGGGCGACGCGGAGTGCGTGGGCCGCCTCGACCAACAGGGAATGCTGTGCGCACGGAGCATCGTTGCGGACGATTTGGAGGTCCAAACCCGGCATGGCCATTTCGAGGCGGGCCTTGAGTTCTTCGATCGTTTCCACGGGGGACGTTCTACGCTAAACGGGAGCGGAGGGAAAGTGTTTCCGGAGCGGTGCCACGCGCGCGAGGCAATGCCGCGCGGGCTGGCCCGAGGCCCTCGTTATCCCCGCGCCTCTTTGAGCCGCTTTGTCGCCACGGCGGGCTTCGTCGAAAACCGCACTCGATACGGCGCGCTCGTCTCGGCCAACGCCAATCCCAGTTGGTTCTCGTCTTCTCCAGGCGCGGATCCGCTGGTCGGTTCCATTTCCAATTCACTGCCGGTGAAATTGGGGTAGAGCGCTGCCAGGCGCGGAATTGCTTTGCCGGCGAGACGAAAGTAGTCGGCGTCCAATTCGACGCCAAGGGAGTCGTAGCTCACGGCTTCCGCGGCGGCGATAGTGGAGCCTGAACCCATGAAGGGATCGAGGAGCACACCCTCGCCCAGCGGCAGGAGTGCGCGGGCGATGATGCGCATGAAGTGCTGGGGCTTGAGACAGGGGTGGTCGGAGATGGCTTCCTCGCGGTCGGGTGTCCGTCCGCTGGGGATCACGTCGGCCAACGGCTTGTCAGCCGAGAGGCGGCGCAGGGCGCCTGTCTTCCAGTGGCGCAGATTTTCGGCCACAGTCCTTTCGGAAATCGGTTTGCGAAAGAGCATCCACGGTTCGTAGGCGCCCTTGGGGGTAACGCACACTCCGGGGAATTCCCTCTCGGCGTTCTTGGGCCGGTCGCCCCCGCGAAAGCTGAAGTAGAGCCGCATGATGGCAGGGCGAATCTCGTAGCCCGCCTCGGCCATTGCGGTTTGCACCAGCGGCTGCAGGATGGGATGCCCCGCTACGCAGACGTGCGCGCCGGGCACGAGCGCGGGGAGCAACAGCCTGCC
>DASTLJ010000515.1:0-2927 GCA_035715125.1 Verrucomicrobiia bacterium | reverse complement strand
CCTGCGCCAGTGCGACGTGGTGGCCGCCGAGGACACGCGGCGCACCGGCCAATTGTTGAAGCACTTCGGGATCCGCAAACCGCTGGTCAGTTGCTTCGCGTTCAACGAAGCCCGCCGCAGCGAGGAAATCCTCGATCGGCTCCGGCGCGGCGAACGGATCGCCCTCGTCACCGACGCGGGCAGTCCTGGCATCAGCGATCCCGGCGAACGCGTCGTGCGCGCCGCGCGGGCGGCGGGCTTGCGCGTCGAGCCGGTGCCAGGCCCGTGCGCCCTCGTGGCGGCCCTCACCGCCAGCGGCCTGCCCACCGACGAGTTTCATTTCCTCGGATTCCTCCCGCACAAATCGGGCCAGCGCCGCCGTCAACTCGAATCGCTCCAGAACGTTGCCGGCACATTGGCGCTCTACGAATCGCCGTATCGGATTGAAAAGCTGCTGGGAGAGTTGAACGCCGTATTCCCCGAACGGACCGTCGTGCTGGCCCGTGAACTGACGAAGAAGTTCGAGGAATTCGTCCGCGGCACGCCGGCGGAACTGCTGGCGCTGGCGGCGAACAAGCCGATGAAAGGCGAGTTCGTCGTGCTCATCGCCCCGGCCACCGACGCAGAATCGCACGGCGAACCGCTCTAGAGACTTAGCACTCCAACTCTTCAACGCTTCAACCCGTTCGAGTTCCGGGTTCCGAGTTCCGAGTTCCGAGTTGGATGTCGGCCGCGCAGAACCCGGAACCCGGAACCCGGAACCCGGAACTGGATCCTTTTCAACGCTCCAACGATGCCCAATCCCCTCTAATCAATCCCATTGGCACGCCCCACCCTTTGACCTAGACTTGCCCCATGGTGCCTCTGGAATCGAGCGAACTGTTCAGCCAGCTTCCCGCTGTGGAATTGAAACAGCTCGCCAACGTGACGCGCGAGATGGCGGTCCCCGCCGGCCGCGAGATCTTCAAGGAAGGCGACCCTGGCGACGGCGTTTACGTCGTCAAGTCCGGCCAGGTCCACATCTCGGCGGTCATCGGCACCGGCGAGCGGCGCGTCTACTCCAAGCTGGCGCCGGGCGATTTCTTTGGGGAAATGGCGGTGCTGGACAACCAGCCCCGCTCCGCGTGCGCGACGGCCGAGACCGAGTCCGTGCTGTATTTCATCCCGCGCGAGCAAATGGCCGTGCTGTTGACTCATTCGCCGGGCCTGAGCATGGCGCTGCTCCAGGCGATCAGTCGCCGGCTGCGCGAGTTCAACCACCAATACCTCCGAGAAGTCCTCCAGGCCGAACGCATGGCGCTCATCGGCCGGTTTGCCAGCAGCATCGTGCACGACCTCAAGAACCCGCTCACCATCATCGGGCTGGCCGCCGAAATGGCCTGCCTGGACGGCGCGACGGCGCAGTCGCGGCAAGCCTCGATGGACCGCATCCACAAACAGGTCGAGCGCATCACCAGCATGGTGAACGACATTCTCGATTACACCCGCGGCGCCCAAGGGCCCGTCACCCTGAATCCCGAGGACTACGGCGGCTACCTCCAGGGCATCATCGACGAACTCCAGCGCGAAGTCGCCAATCGTGGCGTGACTGTGCGTTTCAAGACCCCTCCGCCAAACGTAAAGCTCGCGCTCAACCCGCCGCGCCTCAACCGCGTCTTTTACAATCTCATTCTCAACGCCGTTGACGCAATGCCCGGCGGCGGCACCGTTTCAGTCCGCACGCGGCTCGACGAGCACGAAGTCCTGACCGAGATTGCCGACACCGGCGAGGGCATTGCGCCCGAAATCATCGACCGGCTCTTCGAGGCGTTTGCGACCTATGGCAAGACCAAGGGCACGGGCTTGGGCCTTTCGATCTGCCAGCGGATCATCCAGGAACACGGTGGGCGCATCTGGGCGGCGAATCAGAAAGAGGGCGGGGCGGTGTTTTCGTTTACGTTGCCGAGGATGAAGGGGTGAAACATAAAACGTAAATCGTAAAACGTAAAAAAGCGGGCAGGGCTTGGCCATTGTCGGGTGACGCCCGTCACTCTTACGTTTTACGTTTTACGTTTTACGTTTTACGATTCCCTCCGTGAACCGCATCCGACTCCTCCCCGAGCAGGTCGCCAACCAAATCGCCGCCGGCGAAGTGGTCGAACGGCCGGCGAGCGTGGTGAAGGAGTTGGTCGAAAATGCCCTGGATGCGCAGGCCAGCCACCTGACGGTCGAAACTCAGGCGGGCGGTCGCAGCCTGATCCGCGTGACCGATGACGGCGCCGGCATGAGCCGCGACGACGCCTTGCTGTGCCTTGAACGCCACGCGACAAGCAAAATCCAGCGCGCCGAAGACCTCGCGGCCGTCACCACGATGGGCTTCCGCGGCGAGGCCCTCCCCAGCATCGCCAGCGTCAGCCGGATGACGCTGACCACACGCGAGCGCGAGGGAGATTCCCCGGCCGCCACCCAGGTCGTCATCCACGGGGGAAAACTCATCGAGGTGCGCGAGGCCGGGGCGCCCGCTGGAACCTGTGTCGAAGTCCGCTCGCTATTCTTCAACCTGCCGGCGCGGCGTAAGTTTCTGCGGGCCGAGGAAACCGAATCCGCGCACATCCAACACTACCTGACGCTCGCTGCGCTGGCCCACCCGCAGGTCGCGTTCCATTTCGTCCGGGACGGACGGCCCGTCTGGCAGCTTCCCGCGGCGGCCGGCGCGAACAAGCCCGAGTTCCGGATGGCCGCGCTGCGCGAGCGCCTTCGGGCCTTGCTTGGCGATCAGCAGAAACTGCTCGCCGTCGAATTCACGACCGAGCTTCCCGACTCCACCGCCACGGAGGAAGAAAACCCATTCGACACATCACGCACCACGCATCACGCGCCACGTTCCTTCCGCCTCTGGGGCTTCATCGGCGCTCCTGGTGTTTCCAGATCGACACGAGAGGATCAGTACATCTTCGTCAACAAACGGC
>DASTLJ010000514.1:0-22561 GCA_035715125.1 Verrucomicrobiia bacterium | reverse complement strand
CATCATCTCGACGGTCCACTGGCCGACACCGCGGATGGTCGTGAGCCGTTCGATGATTTCGGCGTCCGGCAACTTCGCCAGCGCCTTGGGGTCCGGCACCACGCCGTCGAGCGTCTTCGCGGCAATGTCCTTCAGCGAGGCGACCTTCGCGCGCGAGAAACCGACGCTGCGCAGTTTCTCCTCCGGCGCCGCCAGCAATTCCTCAGGCGTCGGGAAGTCGCGCCCTGGGTGCAGCGCGATGAGCCGGCCGAGAATCGTGTTGGCCGCCTTGCCGGTGAGTTGTTGATGAGCGACCGCCTGGACCAGCGTTTGAAACGGCGAGCGCGTCCGTTCCGCCCGCAAGCGGCACGGGCCAACCCGCTCGATGAGCCGGCCGAGCCGGCGATCTGTGGCGGCCAGGTGAGTGACGGCGCGTTCGTGCATGAATGTGGGCGGATGATGGACGCGCAAGCCTGCGCTTTGCAAGGAGCACCTCGCCCTTGGCTGCGACTTGCTGGCGCGAAGGAATCCAGCTACACACGCTCGGCGATGAAAGTCCCCAACGAGCACGCGGCCTTGGTCGAACAGGGGAAGATTGAGAGCGAGCTATGATTAAGGAACACGAACGCGTGGTATTGACCGTGCCCGTGACCGCGGAGCAGCTGGAGGCTGGGGACGTGGGCACGGTGGTGCATGTCTACCGGGACGGCCTGGCCTACGAGGTGGAGTTCACCACGCTCGACGGGAAAACCGCCGCCGTGGTGACTTTGGAAGCCTCACAAGTTCGACCGGTTGGCAAGCGCGAGATCACGCATGCCCGCGAGCTCGCCGGCCGATAATCGCACGTTTCAATCGTCTTGACCGCGGCGTCCCGGGGCGCATCGCGTTCGGAGTCGGCGGCATCGCCTCAGCGCTTGCGCAGCTTCAACGACTCCAGGTCAAACCACGCCTCGCCCGACGAGGCGCGCAGTTCGCAGATGAGTGGGATTTCGTCCGGGCCGGCCGAGACGGTGAATTCGTATTCGAGCTTTGTCCAGCCGGTGTCGCCCGTGAGCTGGTTCTTCCGCGACTCGGCGGCGCGTGAAAGACGCAACCCGGCGCCGATGCCTTTTGGGGGCGTGGTGTCAGTTTTGAGCGGCGTCACGCCCGCTGTGCGGACGCGGCCTTCGAGCACGTAGCGGCCGGCCTCGAGCATCACGCGGGTGCGCCAGGAGCCGATGCAACGCTCGCCGGGCTTCTCGACGACGATGTGCAGGGTCTTGCGGCCGTCGGAATCGGTGGCCCGGTCGAGCGTGGCCCCAAGCGAGCTGACGGTGTCGGGGACTTCCCACTTGGTGAGCGCGGCGATGCCGTCGGCGTCGAACCGAATGGGTTTGGGCGGGGGTTGGTTCAGGAGACGGTCGAGGTGTTTGATTCGGTTGAGAACGGCGTTGCGAATTTTTGCGGCCTCATTGGCCTGGTTACGCGCAGTTTCCGCGTTGATGCGTTGCAACTCGGGCTGGAGGCGCGACTGCAGCAGCGCGATGTGATTCGTCAGCTTCTCCGCAGTGAAGACGTTGGTGAGCAGCCCGGCCATGTGCTGGCGATAACGCAGTTTGCCTTCGGGCGTTTCGAGCAGCGCGCGGGAGACCAGGCCGTCGCGCTCTTTGGGGAGGATCTCACCGTCGGGGCGCCAGAACATCTGGTCCATGCCGTGCGGGAAGAAATGCAGCTTGCCGGTGTCAGGGTCGTGATAGACCCGGTAGTTGTTCCGCTTCATGTAATAGCCGTCCCAATGCCATGTCATGATTTCGAGCGCGATGAAATCGACGAAGCGGTCAAGCTCCAGGAGCTTTTCCAGTCGGCTGAATCGGCTGGCGGCATCGGGTTCCTTCGCGGCGGCGGCGAGCGCCTTGAGGTCGGCCTGGTTTTTCACGTCGCCGGTGCCGGAAGTTTTCTCCAGGCCGCTGTCGATGTCGTGGAGGAAACCGCCGTCATACAGGTTGCCGTTGGGGTTTTTGAAGTGGTGTTTGAGGAAGGCTTTGTCGAAGCCTTCCTTGAGGACGTACAGGCCGAGGTCGCGGCCGTTGAGTTCGACGCGGGCGTGGGTGACGCGCGAGGCAGGCACGCCGGCCTCTAGAAACAGCTTCGCGCAAACGGCCTCGCAGAGGAGGCTGCCGTCCTGCACCGAGTTGTTGAGGTGAAATTTATCGAGGCCGTGGAATTTCTGGTGGTCCACGAACTTGTCGAAGTTCAGGGTGAGGGCGGGGTTTTCGTTCAGGCCACGGTTGCTGCCGGCCGCCCCCTTCTTGTGCATGCCGACTTCCTCCCAGACGTTGGAACCTTCGCGGACGGTGCAGCGCACGTACTCGCGCTCAGCCCGGCGAAGGGCCTCGAAGTTGGCCTTGGAAATTTCAATGCGGATGTGCGGGATGACACCGCTATTGAAAAACTCGTCGGAGGCATCGGGCTTTCGCAAGGGCGCGCTGGGCGCGCTGGGCGCCGCGTCAGCCGGGGAAAAGGCGAATGAAAGGGCCAAGGCGAGCGCAAGGTGGCCGGCGGCGGATTTGTTCATGGCGCAAACCGGCTACGGCCGGCACTTTCTCAGACGGAGCAAGAGCAGGTTCGGTTCAATTTCACGGTGTTGACAGGCTCGATTTGATTTACTGAAACCTCCTTCGCCCATCCGCGCAACTTCGGATTGAGAACGTTGTTGGTTCCTGCGACGCTGAAGCCGCGCTCATGCAACTCGAATCTTTCATCGCCAGCGCCCGTGCCCAGGGTGCCAGCGACCTGCACCTGGAACCGGGCCTGCCCGCCGCCCTCCGCATCCGCGGCGCCCTCAAGACGGCCGGTGAGCCGGTTGCCCCCCGTACGCTGTTGGAGATGGCCCGCGAAGTCATCGGCGCCGAGCAATGGCCGCGCTTTCTCGAACGCCGCTCGCACGATCTCTCCAGCACCCTCCAGGGCGTCCGCTGCCGCATCAACATTCTCCAGACCGCCCGCGGCATCGGCTTCGCCGTGCGGTTGCTGGCTTCCTTTCAGGCAACGATTGACAAGCTCAACCTGCATCCCGACCTCAAGCGCTTCGCGGCGTTGCCCCACGGGCTGGTGCTCATGAGCGGCCCGACCGGCTGCGGCAAGTCCTCCACGATGGCCGCGCTCATCCAGGAGATCAACACGACCGAACCCCGGCACGTCGTCACCATCGAAAGCCCCATCGAGTATACTTTTCGTCCCCGCCAGGCTTACATCCGCCAGCGCGAAGTCGGCCGCGACACGCCCAGCTTCGAGCAGGCGCTCATCGATTCGCTGCGCGAGGATCCGGACGTGCTAATGGTCGGCGAAATGCGCGAGCCGGAGGTCATGCGTCTCACGCTCAATGCCTCGGAGACCGGCCATCTGGTCTTCGCGACCGTCCACTCCTCGACGTGCGTCGAAGCGTTGCAGCGTGTCGCCAACGCCTTTCCGTCGGACATGCAAAGCGCCGTCCGCGCCCAACTCGCCGACTGCCTGGCCGGCGTCATTTGCCAGCGCCTGCGTTACCGGCCGGACCTCAAAATTCGCCTTCCGGAACTCGAAGTGCTCGTCCCCACTTACGCCGTCAAAGGGCTTATCCGCTCCGGCGACTTTTACCGCATCGTCTCCTCGATGGAAACCGGAGCGGACCAGGGCATGTGGACCTGGCAGCGTTATCAAACCTGGATGGAAAACCGCAAGCAGTGGTTCGTGCCGGACGCGCAGGAATCCGCCGAGACCGATCCCGCCGTCGAAACCGCCAGGCCGCCGCCGTTGACGGCCGCCACCGCGCCCATGAAGGCCTCGCGCGCGCCCGACAAGCCGCCCCCGGGGCTGGATAGCGCGCCGGCTCCCGCGCGGCCCGCGGGCCGGATCGAGATCGAGCCGGTCGAAGGCGGCCTCAACGAACTCATCAAGAAACTCGAAGGACCGTAGCCGTGCCGGTGAATTGGAAGCGTATACGAATGGTTCGTCGTTCCTGGCTGGCAGGCATGCTCGCCACGTTCCTGGGAGCGTTGCTCGCTCCGCTCTCAGCCGCGGACGCGGACGCGGACCGCATCGCCCTGGCGGTCGAGGCGTTGACTCGCTTGGAGGGCGTGGATCTGACCGCCAACGCCGCGATGAAGGAGCGCGTGCTCAAGGTGCTCGACAAAACGCGCGGCACGGCGAACTTCGTGCGTCTCGTCCAACACTTCAAACTCAAGGATCAGAACGCCGGCCTACTGGAAATCGCCCTCTCGCAACCCGCCGGCGAGAGCGGCGTCGAGGCGATGCGGATGATCCTCGCCGGAGGCAACACGGCGCTGCTGCAAAAGACCCTCGAAGGGACCAACTTCCTCGCCGCCACCAGGCTCGCCGAGGCCCTTGGCAACACCGGACAAAAGGAAACCACGCCGCTCCTGTTGCCGCTGGCCAGCGACCCGCAACGCGACGCTACCTTGCGCCGACAGGCCGTCCGATCCCTGGCGCACACGGTGACCGGCGCCAACGAACTTCTTGCCCTCGCCCGGGCCGGCAGGCTGGGCGACGACGTGAAATTCGCAGCCAGTTCGGAATTGAACGGCGCCCGCTGGCCCGAGATCAAGGCCGAGGCCGCTAAGCTGCTCCCGCTGCCGCCCGGCCAGAACGCGGCGCCCCTCCCGCCCATCTCCGAATTGGTGAAGCTCAAAGGCGACGCCGTCAACGGCGCGAAGATTTTCGCCCGCCAGAGTCCCGGTTGCATCCAATGCCACGTCGTCCGCGGACAGGGCACCGAGCTGGGGCCGGACCTCAGCGAGATCGGCAGCAAGCTCGGCAAGGATGCGCTTTACGAGTCCATTCTCGATCCCAGCGCCGGCATCTCCTTCGGTTACGAGGCCTGGAACATCGTGCTCAAAAACGGCGACGAACCCTACGGCCTGATCGCCAGCGAAACCGCCGAGGAACTCACCCTCAAGGTGGTCGGCGGGATCGTCACCAAATTCAAGAAAAGCGATATCGCCTCGCGCCAACAATCGAAGCTCTCGATCATGCCTGTCGGCTTGCAGCAAAGCATGACCACGGAGGAGTGCGTCGACCTGGTCGAGTATCTCTCCACGCTCAAGAAACCTTAGGCGTGATTTCTCACCATGAGCTTGAGGACGCGACAGACGGTAGCCGCCGACGTGAGGAGGCGGACTGCCAAATCCGAAATCCGAAATCCGAAATCCGAAATCGAAACCGCCTCCTTACGTCGGCGGCTACAATCGTTGGTGAGCAATGCGGGTTAGAGATCTAAACGGACGTGGCAGTATTAAATCCAAATCTTATCGCCATCGCCCTCGGCGACGCCGGCGGCATTGGCCCGGAAGTCACTCTCAAGGCCGTGGCCGCTGAGTTGACGGGCGATGACACACGCTACGTCCTCATTGGCAATGGCGGATTGCTGGTCGAACTCAGCCGAAAGCTGAAGCTCAACCTTCCGCTTGCGCCGTTTCGAGCCGACGACGCTCAAGCCCGCGTCACCTGGTGCGACCCCCTTACCCGCCCTCCGGGCACCACCGTCATGAACCGGAGCGCCGAGCTCCCGCTCGGCGCGGCCCAAACGTCGGATCGCGCCGAGCTGGAGCTCGGCGCTCCACCCCGGCTCAAAGGCGCACGGCGCGAAGCAATTCCGGGAGGTCTCTCCCCCATCGGGGGTGAGGGGGCAGCCGACTACGGCCCGGGTTGCGCCGCCCATGCCCGCGCCGCGATTGCATGGCTCAAACACGGCGCTGAGCTTTGCCTGCGCGGCGAAGCGGACGCGCTCGTCACCGCTCCCGTGAATAAGGAATCCATCATCCGCTCCGGCCTGAAGGACTTCGTCGGCCAGACGGAACTGCTCTCCGCGCTGGCGAAGACAGAGCGCACGGCAATGATGCTGCTCGGGTGCGACGATCGGCAGCGCTGGCTGCGCGTGGCGCTGGCGACCGTCCATCTCCCGATTGCCCGGGTTGCGCAATCGCTGACGCGCGAAAAGATCGAACTCGTGATCGAACTGGCCGCGCGGGCCTGCCGTGATCTCGGCCTGCCCCGCGCCCGCGTGGCCGTCTGCGGCCTGAACCCGCACGCCGGCGAAGGGGGCCAGATCGGGACCGAGGAAATTACAACCATCCTCCCGGCCGTCGAAGCCGCGCGCGCGAACGGCGTCGACGTTCTTGGCCCGCTCGCCGCGGACACCCTGTTCCACTATGCCTTCCGGGGCGACTACGACGCGGTGGTGGCGATGTATCACGACCAGGGTCTCGTGCCGCTGAAGATGATTGGCTTCGAGACCGGCGTGAACTGGACGCTCGGCCTGCCGTTCATTCGCACCTCGCCCGACCACGGCACGGCCTACGACATCGCCGGCAAAGGCATTGCGAACCCTTCCAGCATGGTAGCGGCGATCCAGTTGGCGAAGAAGCTGGCCCGACGGGCCTCAGGTTAGGCGCGCCCACGATCCTGCCGGAACGCGCCGCTTGACATCCCGCGGGAATGTGGCACGAGTTGGACAAGCATCAAATCAGGCCCTTCGGGCAAGCGTTCAATCGAGAATCGCCGTATGAAAACGCTTAAGGCATTACTCCTCCTTCTCGGATACACCGCACTTCATTATATCGCTCCCGCGAGTCGCGCCGCCACGGTGACGAATTGCGACGAGGCGAGCTTGCGCGCGGCGATGTCCAGCGGGGGCATCGTCATATTCTCCTGCGACGGGACCATCACCCTCAGCAATTCGCTGTTCATCACGGTGAATACCGAACTGGATGCCTCCGGCCACCAAATCGTCCTGGACGGCGGCAAGAGTGTGCGGTTGTTCGAAGTGGTCGGTGGCGCGTCCCTTTCCCTGAACCATCTGGTGTTGGCCAATGGAAAGAGCACCAACGGCGGGGCAGTTTACAATCAAGGCGCCTTCGAGGCGGTGGACTGCACTTTCACCAGTAACACGGTCGTTGGATTGTTCATAGAAGTCCCAGCGGGCCCCATTGTTGCCGTCATACCGGGCGAAGGCGGCGCAGTCTGGAACGGCGCCTCAACCGTGCTGCGCCGATGCAAGTTCAACGGCAATCGAGCTGCGGGCTTCTCATCTCATTGGGCCGTCGACCGCGGTGCTTATGGAGGTGCCGTCTGCAATCGCGGCCAGTTGTTCATTTCCGACTGTGTGTTCGCCTCGAACACGGCTTTGGGAGGCAACGCCATCGGTCCTATTTTTGTCCCGGATTGGGGAGGCGACGGCAAAGGCGGATCTATTTACAATGGCCAGTCGGCTGTCGTGCTGAACTCAACTTTCGTCGGAAACTCGGCGCTTGGAGGAGCGGGCAGTCCGGCATCCAGAGAACTGTTCATTCCACAAGGCGGCAATGGCGGGACCGCCGCCGGGGGCGCGATTTGCAGCCAAGGAATGCTTGCTGTAACGAATTCTACCCTTTACGGGAATCAGGCGATTGAAGGACTTGGCGGTTCCCCTTGGCAAGGGGTTCCCGGTGGTAACCCGGGACAGAGTTTGGGAGGCGGCGTGGCGCAGACCGGTGGCGGCGCGGACCTTGCCTTCTGCACGGTGGCCGCCAACTCGGCCATAAATGGCGGAGAGCTTTACGCCGTCAACACCACCGCCATTCGGCTATCCCACACGGTCCTCGCCTACAGTCCGCTGGGCGGCAACGGGTTCGGCCCCATCCAGGATCTGGGCTACAACCTCAGTTCCGACGCGAGCTTGATTCTCACCAACACCGGCAGCATTTCCATGATTGACCCAATGCTCGGACCCCTGGCGAACAATGGCGGGCTAACCCCGACGCTGGCGTTAGTGCCAGGGAGTCCGGCGATCGACGCCGGTGCCAGCGTCGTCGATCCGGTTACCGACCAGCGCGGTTTCACCCGTCCGGTCGGCGCCCGAAGCGACATCGGCGCGCTTGAAAATAGCTGGCTTCCCTTAAGCATCACAAACGAGTTCATACCCGACGCCACCAACGTAGCCAGTGTTGCCTCCTTGGAAACGACCATTTCGAACCCGAACGACATCCCGTTCACCGGCCTGCGACTCACCAACACGCTCTCGACGTCCCTCAGCGTTGCCACCGGCTCAGTGACCACGACTGGCTTCGACGGGATCGTGGCCGCGGTGCCGGGCAGCCATGTCATCGTCCTCTCCGGGTTCAGCCTGCCGCCAGCGACAAGCTGCACTATTCGCGTTCCGGTCGCCGCAGACGCTGTGGGTGTCGGCACTTCCACCGTGACCAGCCTCCAGTCGGACCACTTCGGCCGGCAATCGCTCGCGCTGACCGCCTCGGTCGCCGTCAGCGGCCCGCCGGACGGCCATACGGACGCCGCGACCGGCGCAGACCTCACGAGCGTCACGCTGCACGGCACGATCAATCCAGGCGGCGCGCCAAGTCTGGCTTGGTTCGAGTACGGAACGACCGCCAACTTCGGTCAGGCAACTCCTGTCCAAGCTCTGCCGGCAGGCTTGGCCGAACTGCCCGTGTCGGCACTGGTGACGGGGTTGCCGCCCAGGACGGATTTCTTCTTCCGCTCTGTCGCGTCAAACGCGTTCGGAACCTTCCTCGGCAATACGCTGACCTTCTTTACGCTGGGCGACGTGGCCGTGTGCGATGAGGCGCACTTGCGCGCCAACCTCGCTCGCGGGGGCACCGTGCGCATCGTCTGCGACGGCTCGATTGTTCTCTCCAATACCCTGAGCTTCTCGACCGACACCGAGATCGATGCGACGGGCCGTCAAGTCGTCTTCAGCGGAAACGACGCCGTGCGAGTCATCGACGTGGCGCCGGGCGTTTCGCTCACATTGCGAGGATTGAACATCACGCGAGGCCGGAGCACGAACGGCGCCGGCATTTATAATGACGGCACGTTACTGCTCGACCGTTGCCTGCTCACCGCCAACCATGCCTTTGGCCAGCCCGGTCTGGCCGGAACCAATGGTTTCAGCGCGGGTTCTCATCCGCCCAACCCACCGAGTGCCGGTCAGCCAGGCGGGCCGGGCGGCGTCGGCAACGCCGCATCGGGCGGGGGGCTCCTCAATCGTGGAGCTTGCACGATCCTGTGGACGACTATTGCGAGCAACAGCGTGACCGGCGGTGTCGGCGGCACGGGCGGACAGGCCGGGTATCCCAATTTTAGCCCTGGCAACCTCACACCCGGCGGCGAGGGAGGAGGAGGAGGAGCAGGCGCCGGCGGAGCAATCTTCAATACGGGAGAGTTGGTGCTTTCGAACTGCTGTGTGTTCGGAAACCGCGCGACTGGCGGCCTCGGCGGGAGCGGCGGAGCCAATTACCCCGCCTTCTTCCACAATGTCGGCGGGGCCGGAGGCACCGCCGTTGGCGCGGGGATTCGGAACGAGCACAGTCTGACAATGCTGAACGTAACGGTGGCTGACAATGAAGTGATCGGGGGCGCGGGCGGCGGGACCGTCGGCTACTCGCCGGCCAACGGTGGCGACGGTATCGGTGGTGGAATCAGCACCGCCACCTTCGTCGGCATGACGAATTGCACCATCGCGGCCAACAAAGCCAGCGGCGGCAACGGCGCGACGAACAACCCGGGATTTCCATCCACTTCGACAAACGGGATTGGCCTGGGTGGTGGTCTTGTCACCACCGGCGCGGCGGCCCTTCTCAAGAATGTCCTGCTGGCGCACGCGCCGTCGAACTCCAATTGCTTCGGGCCGCTCATCGATGCCGGGAACAATCTCAGTTCCGACGCCAGTTGCCCCTTCACCGCCGACACCAGCCTATCGAATACCGACCCACGGATCGGACCTCTGGCGGATAACGGGGGGCCGACCCCCACGATGGCATTGCTGCCCTTCAGCCCAGCCATCGACTCCGGCGACTCCAGCGCTTGCCCGTCGACGGATCAGCGCGGAAGGCCGCGCCCGGCGCTGGCCGGCTGCGACATCGGCGCCTACGAAGTGCAACCAGATTTCTTTGGCCTCCGTTCCTTCCGATCCGTCGGGCCGCAAACCTTCCGGATGAGCGGCATCGGCCTGCCCGGCGCGAGCTTCCGCGTGGTGGTCTCAGAAGATTTCGTTCTTTGGGTGCCAGCCGCATCGGGAACCGTGCGGATCGATGGCCTGTTTGATGTCGATTTGCCTGTGAGCGGGGCAAACCAGCAGTTCTTTCGCACGGTTTCGCCCTGACGCTGCGAATTCCCTCGCGATGGTCGGCGGCAATTGTCCGGCAGGGCGACTGGCGCAGTTGATGGCGCTGAATCGTTGAAGCGTTGTAGCTGCGGCCGTGAGGTCGCAGGCTGAAACCTGCCGTTGCCGGCGAAGTCGTCCCGCGACCTCACGGTCGCAGCTACGCGGCCGGCCACTGGCGGACGAGTTCGGGAAAACGGCAGTCCGCGCACAACGCGTTGGAATGTTCGCAATAGTCGCGGACGATTTGGAGAAGCCCTTGTTGCGCCGCGGCGCCGCGCGGAAATCGAGGCGTCGCTCCGCCGAGCAGCCGCTGCCGGGCCAGGCGAAGCACTGCGTTGTCTTCCGCCGAGGGCCACGCGAAGAAACGGCGCTCCATCTCCAGGCGCAGCGTGTCGTTGCGGCCGTCCATCGCGCGCATCCAAAGCCAGGGCAGGACGACGTTGACCGCGAGATCGGTCACGCGGGTTGCGCCCAGGAGCGGCTGCGGCCTGGCCAGGCGTTTGGATTTCAAGGTCCAGTGCCAGGACCAGAAGTCGTCTCGAGCGATCTGAAACACTTTGAGGAGCGACTCGGCGAGCGCCGCCTTGTCGGGCGTTGCAAGCGCCCAGCTCTCCAGCCGGGCTGGAATCTCGCTCTTGGAAATCCAATGCGCCGCGAGGGCCAGGCGGCGTTGCGGATGATTGGCGGGGCGGATGCCGGCAAGCTTCCAAATCGACTTCGGCAGGAGAACATCGGCAAAAGCGTCGCGCTCGCGCCACCAACTGTCCCACAAGCGCCGGACGTATGCGTCGCCGCCGGCTTCGGCAGGGGTGAGTTCGTCGGGCAACAACCCGGCCACGCCGAGCAGCCGGGCCTGCAACGTGAGCGGCGCCGCGCCGCCCTTCTCCGGCCGAAGCAGTCCGCGCAGCTCGGCCAGCCGATGCATCGGCCAGACGTTATGCTTGTAGCCGAGCGCGCGGAACAATCCCTCCCACAACGATTGTTCCCAGCCGCCGTCCCGGGCGCGGGCCTGAAAGTGCGCGGCCTTGCTCTGGAATCGGGCGAGCGCGGCCTCGTGAAGCAGTCGCGTCAGCCGATCTTCGGAAAGGTCGCGCAAGGGGGCGCAACATTGGCCGAGAAGTTCGAGCGGGTAGGCTTGCGCGGCTTCCGAACCGAGCCAGAGCGCCAGCTCCGGTAGTGGCGCGTCGAGCACCGGTTGGAGCACCAGGGTCGGCAGCGCGACCGGCCGTTCGGCGCGCCAGACCACGTGCAGGATGACGCCTTTGAAATTCGGATTCGTGTCGTGCTTGTGGCCGCGCCAGCCGGCGCTGTGTAGATCGACCTCGATGTCCCCGGCGCGCGGCGCTTCGCCCTCGAACTGCACCATCGCGCCGCGGAAATCGGGACCCGGCTCCCGGTTCCAGAAGCCGGGATGCAGCACGCGCAGCGCCCGGCCATCGTGAGTACGAAGTTGTTCGCGGTGCAGGCGTTGGTGAAACCAGGCGGCCTGAAGCAGCCGCTCGGGCGGCGTGTCGCTCGTTTCGCGAAGCGCGGGAACGAGTCCTGAGCGCGTCCTCCACTCGGCGTATAGATTGGACGGGAATCGGGACATTGGGGGGAGGATTCCAATTAGAGAGGCAGCGTTCAAGAGGAAGTGGCGGGGCGTGGAATCGTTAAAATCGTGGAATCGTTAAAATCGTTGAATCGTTGAATCGTTGAATCGTTAAATCGTTGAATCGTTAAATCGTTGAATCGGAGCCAGGCGCGTCGCCGTTTCAGCAGTTCAACGATTCAACGATTCAACGATTTAACGATTCAACGATTCAACCAATTACGCTTCACGCTCGAACAATCTCCGCCGCCGCGCGCACCAGCGCCTCCGCCTCCGCCTCCGCGCCGATCGTGATGCGCAAGTAGTCGCGCACGGCGGGGTGGGCAAACCAGCGGACGAGGATTCGGCGCGCGCGGAGTTTGCCCAGCCAGGCCTCCGCCGGAAAGCGCGGCGGGCGGGCGAGGAGGAAGTTGGTCTGGCTCGGCAGCACGTCGAAGCCGAGTTCCGCCAGCTGTTGGGTCAGGCGGGCGCGAGTTGCTTTGATGCGGGCGAAGTTTCTTCGGTAGTAACCCAAGTCGTCGAGGGTAGCCAGTGCGCCTATTTGGCCGAGGCCATTGACGTTGTAGCTGTCGCGCAGCTTGTCGAGCGCGGCGATGAGCGCGGGAGGCCCGACGCAGTAACCCACTCGTTGGAAGCAGAGCGAGTACGCCTTCGAGAACGTGCGCGCCACGAGCACATGCGGATACGCCAGCGCCAGCCGCAGCGCATTCTCTTCCGCGAAGTCCACGTAGGCCTCATCGAGCAAAACCACCCCGCGATGCAACCGGCAGAGTGCCTCCAGTTCGGCGGTCGAAAATCCACGTCCGCTCGGCGCGTTGGGCGTCGTGATGAACGTCAGCGCGGCGGCGAAGTCCCACGCCTGCGACTTCTTTAGCAATGCGAGCGAGGGCAGCCTGAAGCCGCCAGCCAGCCCGACGGAATTCGTTCGCGCGCCGTGGATGGCGGCGAGAACCGGGTAAAGCGAGTAGCTCGGCGTGAAATACTGGACCGTAGCCGCCGACGTGAGGAGGCGGATGCCCCGGGAAATCCGCCTCCTCTCGTCGGTGGCCGCCGGCTCGACGAACGTCCGCACCGCGAGCGCGAGCAATTCGTCAGAGCCATTGCCGACAATGATGTTTTCGGGAGAGCAACGGTGGAACTTCGCCAGCTTCTCACGCACCGCCTGCGAGGTCGGGTTGGGATAGAGTCGCAGGCGGCCGTCGACGGCGGCCTTAATCGCGGCCAGAACTTTTGGCGAAGGGGGATAAGGGTTCTCGTTGGTGTTGAGTTTGATTAGGCCCTTGATCTTCGGCTGCTCGCCCGGGACGTAGGCGCGCAGCTTGCGGACGAGCGGGCGGATGAGGGAGCGCGTGTTGCGTGTTGCGTGGGGCGTGGGGCGAGGCAGCGCTCGGCGCGGTCGGGGATCCGTCGACATGAGAGGGCGCTTAGCTTTTTCCGAGCCGGATCAGAGCGGAGCGGCCGTGGGCGTCGAGGCCTTCGATCTCGGCAAATCTCAAGAGGGTACTGGTTGATTTCTTCAGTGAAGCGCGCCTGTATTCAACGACGCTGGTGCGGCGCTGAAACTGGTCGACGGTGAGGCCGGCAAACGAGGCGCCCGCGCCGCCGGTCGGAAGCGTGTGGCTGGGGCCCGCGACGTAATCACCGAGCACAGTCGGAGACCACGGACCCAGAAAAATGGCCCCGGCGGTGGTGATGCGTTCGGCAACCTTCGCGGGCTGTTTCGTCATAATCTCGCAGTGCTCCGGTGCGATGCGATTCACCAGGTCGATGCCGTCGGCGAGCGTCTTCACCTGGATAAGCCAGCCGTTGTTGGCAAGCGCGCGCTGGATGAAAACGCGGCGCGAGAGCTTCGGAAGCTGTTTCGTGCATTCTCGCCGCACCGCGCCGAGAACCTTCGCCGAGGTCGTGACGAGCCAGACCCGTTCGTGGCCTGAGCCGTGTTCGGCCTGCGCGAGCAGGTCCGCAGCGGCGAAGCGCGGGTCCGCGGAGTCGTCGGCGAGCACGAGCACTTCGCTGGGGCCGGGCAAGAGGTCGATGGCAACGCGCCCGAAGAGCAGCCGCTTGGCGGCCACGACATAGGTGTTGCCGGGACCGAACACTTTTTGGACAGGGCGGAGGGTCGCCGTGCCCAGCGCCATCGCGGCGATGGCTTGCGCGCCACCGAGCCGGTAGATTTCGGTCGCTCCGGCCGCGCGGGCGGCAAAGAGAATCCCGGCGTTGACGCGGCCGTCCGCCCCGCACGGAGTGCAGACCACGATCTCCCGGCACCCGGCGACGCGGGCCAGGACGATGGTCATCAGGCAGGTGGACACCAGCGGTGCGGCGCCGCCCGGGACGTAGATGCCGACGCGGCCGAAAGGGTCGAATTTCTCACCCACGCGACCGCCCTGCGCGTTTCGGGCGGTCCAGTTCCGGCGAAGGGATTTCAGGCTGAAGAATTCGATGTTCTTCGCCGCCGTGGCGACGGCGGAGCGCAATGATTCATCGGCCAGCAACGAGGCGTCGAGCAACTCGGCGCTGGTCACCGCGAGTTGGTCGGCGGTGAGCATGGCGCCGTCGAACCGCTCGGTGAACTCCAGGAGCGCCTTGTCCCCGCGCGTGCGGACGGCCTCGACGATGGCACGGGTGCGCTCTTCGATGGTTGGATCGAATAGACTCGACGCGTTCGACAGCGCGCGGAGGCGCTGGGAAAAGCCGGGCTCCGTGTGCCGCAGCACGTTCATGCGGCGCGAAGGCTAGAGGAAGAGCAGGGGAAAGTCAAAAGAGGCGGACAAAGCGGCGGACAATGAATCGAGCAGTGACTGACGAGCCTTCAGGAGTCGCCACGATATGGCACCAGGCAACACCCTGCGCATCATCGCGGGCCGCGCTTCGGCTCGAGCGCAGCCACGTCGAGTTTGCCGGAGGCATTTTTCAGCGCCACGATGCGATCCGCGAGGGCTCGGGCCTGGTCGAACGAGGTCACGGGCTTGTCCAGTGGCAGCAGCATCCAGCGCCCGGCGAACGCGTACGGGTTGAAGCGCCGGAGCCGGACTTCAGGGCTGCGCGGCTCGATTTCGACGGACTGGGCGTTCCACGAGACTTCGACAGAATTGCCGTCCGAGTACGCGCCGTCACCGATATGGGCGAAGAACTTCACGAAAAGGCTCGGCCCCCGAGTGTAGGCGACCCAGCCGGCATCGCTATCCGCACCGAGCCGGATCGGTTCGCCCTCGGTCCTGGCGACGAGCACGCTCTCAATCACACGGACTTGCGGCGAAAAGGGCGTCGCGCCGTCGTAGATGAATCCAGCCCCGGTCTTCCGGCGAAGCGACCAGCCGGCGGAAAAGCGGCTCTTCTTGTTCAACGGCAACAGGACAAAACCGCCGCCTTTGCAAACGGTCCGGTCGCGCAGGCAGAGGGTCTGGTCTCGGGCCAATTTGTTTTCGAGCCATTGGATGAAATGGAGCGCGCCGGTTTCCGGATCCAGGCGGATGCTCTTGGAGACCTCGACGCCGAGCACGGAGTCCTTCCCGCTGGCGACGATAACCGTCCATTCGCCCGGGCTTTGCCAGGTGTGCCGGCCCTGCCACAGTTGCGGGTGCTCGGGAAGCCCGGCTGACTCCGGGCCGACGTCGCATTGGTAACCGCCGACCGGGAACCCGGGTGAGGAGCGGTCAAGGGTCCGGCCGGCCCCTTCGGCGGGCTCGAACAGGATGTTCTCGCCGCCAACGCCGTAGTGAAGCACGCGTCCACCCACGTCCGGCACAATGATCGCGTCCGCGGAGTCGTTCGTGGGCTGGAGAAGGATCGAGTTACTCCAGCCATGATAGAAGCCGACGAAGACGCCGGGGGAGCGTGGAACGAGTTTGCCTTCAATCTGACGCTGCCACGGCGAATTCTGGTCGAGCGTGAACTCCCTCGGGAACGGCCGAGGAGGCTGCGCCCGGGCCGACGGGAGTACCGCGCAAATCGCGGCGGCAAACAGAACGGTTTTGAACGTTGTCACCTGCCTAAGCAAACCGCGCGAGCGCCTCCTGACAAGGCGAATTCCCGCCGGAAGCGATTCGCAAAAAAAAGCGGGCCTTGGCTGCACACAGAGACTTGAAACCAAAACCCGCGGTACTTCTCACTCGAGAAGAAATTGTTCGATGGCTCTATTTGTCGAGGAGTTTCCCGCTGCCGTCAATTCCCGACTTCGGCGTTTTGAAACTGAGCACTGGCGCTGCCGGTTTGGCCGACGGGAGCAGGATCGAGCCGGTGACGCCGACGGCGACCATCCGGTCCGGAGTGCCCGCCACACCGAGAAGATCGCCACGGCCCGCCATGTCAAGGGGTCGCCAGATCTGGCCCTCACTGGATAGGGCCGCGCGTCCGGTGCAGCCGACCGCCACAAACTCCCGGCCGTTGAAGCTGACCCCGTAGAGATAGGCGTCGCTGGCAGCGGAGTGGCGGCTCCAACTCAGGCCGTCCCAGGAGGTCAACACGGAGCGATTCGGGGAAACAACGACGAAGACGCCGTTGCCATAGCCGACGCCGCGCAGGCAGCTTTCCGTCCCCGAGTCCACGAGCTTCCAGGATTTGTATCCCCCGCAGGAAGTGACAATGACACCTCCTGCGCCAACGGCGACGAACCGGCCCGACCCGAAGGCGACGCATCGGAGGTTGGCCGTCGTCGAGGACCGCAACGGACGCCAATGGAGGCCGTCCATGGAGGATTGTATGACGCCGGCATCGCCGACCGCGATGAATTGCCCCCTGCCAAAGGTCACCTGGCGGAGTGTGTTCGAGCCGAGCGGTTCGAGGCGCTGCCAGCCGGCGTCACCGGTTTCAGTCACCACTGTGCCTTGGTCACCCACCGCGACGAAACGTCCGTCGCCGAAGGTGACGCCGCGAAGGTGCGCGTCCGTCACAGCCGGTAGGTTTGACCAGACCCGGCCGTCCTCGGAGCGCAGTATGGCGCCGTGGCTGCCCACGGCGACAAAGTGGGCCGGACTTCGAGTAATGGCCGACAACCGGGATTCCCCTGCCGCAAAGCCTTGAACAGCCGAGAGCAACCCGGCGGACAACAGCCCCAATGGAATTGTTCCCATCCGGACTGCCTTGAGAGCGTATCGGTTCTTCATAGTATTTCCCTTTGCCGGTCGCACCAGGGTGATTGACCGCCTACATATACATACGCGGTTGCGGCCCGATTCTTACAAATAATATCGGGCGTACTGCTCCGGAGTGTAGTCTCGTTCGAGAAACCAAGGTCAAAAGTCGCAAGACAGACAATGACTTTCCGACCGGCGGCAGCTACGCTGGCGCGCATCTGGATTCAACATGAACGAGCACGGTCCAAAGCCCGTCCTCTGGTCGACGATCCTCTTCCGCGTGGCCATGTTGCTGGTGCTGCTGGCGGCGCTGGCGGTGGCCTTCGCGCCGAAACTGGCGAATCTCTTCAGCCCCGAGCGGCGCCTGACCACGTCGGGCGACCCGGCGGACATCCGGCTCGTGGGCGTCGTGCCCGACGGGGATGACGTGCTCCTGGACGCTCGCGGCAACGTGGTTCCCGGCGTGAAATTCGATTGGCCGGGCAAGCGCACCTACACCTGGCCGCCGGGTACGATGCTGAGGGAATTTCTATTCGAGCTCGGGCCCGGCCTGACGGATCTGGAATTCGGCCCGAACGATCCAGGTTCCGTCGGCCTGACGGAAAGCCGTTATTGGATTCCGAACACGTCGTACGCCCTTGACAACGAACGCGTGCCGTTACCGGACGGACGCCAACGACTTCTGTTTCGGGTCGCGATGAGCTCGAATTGCTGGCGACGCACGTTCCTTTTCGCCGGACGTCAGCCACCCGTAGAGGAGATTGATCTCGAACTACACTTTTTCGACAACACTCGTGGGCCGGCGGTGCTCAGCTTCGATGGCCCGTTCGCCTTGGGAAAAACCAATAGCGCGCGCGAGGTCCAGACCGCCTGGCTGACTCCTCTGGCGAAACCGTCACAGCCAACCTCCGCGGAGCTGGTGATAGCCATACCTTGGCCGGCGTTCGGCAGTACATCCCGATCTGAATACTTCGCTTACGACACCGGGGGCAAGCGGCATCTGGGGCAACTCGACAAATCGAGTCCAAGCCCGATCGGCGGCACGAACCAATTCAGCGTCCCCGGCGTGCCGGTTGAGAAAATCGCCGCGATCACTTTCGGCGAGCAACCGCGCGTGAAGCGTTTCCACAACGTGCTGGTGAATTATCCCGACCGGCCGCCCCGGCCGCACGCCGTGGCGCTCGACCGGCTCGCCGCGGCCCTCGGCAAAACGAACACTCCGGCGGCGTCCCTCGAACACTATTATCCGAACTCCACCCGGGAGGCGATGACGGTGCTCGAATACCTTCCCGGCCATCGCAGCTCCGTGGCCGTGCTGGCCAACGCGCATGGCTCGACCAATTTCTCGGAACTCACGCCCGCGCAACGCGAGAAACTCCGCGGCCTGGCCGCCGCCTGGGCCCGCGCAACCGACGACTACGAGCGCGACATCGGCCTACGGCTCGGTTTGCGCGGGCCGTGGCCGGAGTTCCTTGCGCTCGCGCTTGCGCGGCTGACCAACGGCTCCGCCCAGGATCGCGTCCACGCCGCGAACGCGCTCGCCTGGACCCGCGCGCAGATCGGCGCCGAGCACGTTTCACTTGTCCTGGCGATTGCCCGGACGAACGATGTGGGCGACGCAAGCGCCAGCCTTATCGGGCTTCTGCAGCGGGCCGGTCCCGCCGGCACCAACGCGCTGCTCGAACTGGCCCGGGCCGATGCGCCCTGGCTTTGGTGGGCCGCCATCAGCCGCCTGCCGGCGCGGGCCTTCGAGCCGCTGACCGCGCTCGACGAGGAAATGCAGCAGCGCCTCTGGCTCGTGATGCAGCGTACGAACCGGTCCGTCTCCGACGCCGTGCGCGCCTCCGCCCGAGCCCGGCTGCCGGGCCTGCTGACGCCCGAGTTGCAGCGCAAGGACCCATACGTCTTTTCGAGCGCGCTTCGCCAACTCGGCCGCTACGCCGACCGCGCGACGGCAATGGCCGCGATGATGAAATTCCTCCGCGATCTGCCGCCGGAGCAAGTCCAGTTCCAACCTCCCGCCGACCTCGTGCGACAGGTCAACGCGTGGTACCAGCAGGACTTTGGCGGACTGGGCGCCCGGCCCGCCGACTCCAACCGCGCTCCCGCTCCCGTAGAATGGCCTGGGATCGTCGAGGAAGTCCTGCAGTTCTATGAGAAGCTGCAGCGCGACGGCAGCGTGGCGGCGGAGAAGTAGCCAATTTTTGGAGTGCGCCGACTTGTCGGCGCTTTTGGCGGGGTGACTTGTCACCCCGCGAGGGCGCGTTCAGCGCCCGATGTCCCGCGAGAGAGGCAATCAACGTCGAGTTTGACGGCGACAAGTCGCCTCGCAAAAGCGGTGACAAGTCACCGCACTCCATGGAACCGAACGACGACGGAACGCGCTCTGCCGCTCACGGGCGTTGGAGCCGGTAAAACTTTCGCGCGTTGGCCGGCATGAACGCCAGCGGGCTGGAGGCGCCGGGGACGGCGGACCAGTTGGCCGTTGGCGCGATTTCGTCCGATTGCTTGAGCACGTAGCCCGGGGCCGACCAGTACAGCACCAAGTCGCTCCCGAACCGCGCCGCGAACAAAGGCGGCGGCGGGAGCACGGGGCCGGCGAGGAGTTGGAGGTCGAAACTGATGTCCGAGGAAGTCAATGCCTGTTGATGGATCTCGACGGCCATGAGGTTGGCATTGGACACCAAGAGCGAAGCGCCGTTGGCGATGTTCGTGGAATCGATGGTATTGTCCGGCGGGGCGTTGCCGCCAGTGACTGCGTTATAGGCCACTTCGCCGGGCGGCATGTTCGGGCTGCGGAGGATTTCGGCGCCATTGAGATAAACGATGCCGGCATCGTCGCGCAGCAGTTGCAACGACAAGTCGCCGAATTGCGAGGGGTTCGCCACATTGAACGATTTGCGGAAGTAATAGGTCGCGATGCGCGTGGTGTCGGTGCGGTTGCTGCGGATCGTGGTGGTCTCGTCATTGTCGCCGAAGCCGAGTTGGGCAACGCCGTTGAACCAGCCCGTGTCACTGAAGCCCGGGGTGCGCCAGACCGTGCCCTGGTCCGAGCCGTCGTCGAGATATTTCCACGCCGCGCCGAACGGAATCAGCGTCGTATTCACGCCCGTGGGCGGCGCAGGCACGTTCGGGATGTACGACGAAGCCGCGCCAGTGATCTCTCCGTTCACCGGATTCGAGAGCACGACGCGAAGCAACGTTCGTCCCGCGCCCAGGCTGATCGGCGCTGTGATGCGCTTGACGGTCTCGCCGGGATCGAACTTCAGCGTCCCATTCGCCACCGGGCCGTACGGGTCTGAGATCGTGTAGTCCACAAACACGGTATTGATGGTGAAGCTGCTCAGGCGCACGGGCACGCCGTTGGTGAGATTGGCGAACGTAAGCGGGTCCCAATTGGCCAGGCCGATGCCCACCGGCGCGTCGGGAGGCGTGGACATGAACGAGGCGAGCTTCGGGCCATCGGTGGCCGGGTTCCAGACGAGGTTGTTCGGGTGGTTCGTATTAGGCGCAGTGAGAAGATTGTTGCGGATGTCCATGTCCGCCACGCGGTAGTTCCAGGTGTTGTCCCACACCTGGCCCCAGACATCCCGGTAATTGTAAATGACGATCGAGCTTGTCACCGTCAGGAACCCGTCCTTGAGACCCAGGCCCGTTGTGCCCGTGTAGTTGTCGCCATAACGCGTGCCCACGGAATTCGCGGTGCTGAGAATCCCTTCCCCATAGACGAGCGGGCTGGCCGGGCCGGTGCTCCAACCACATTCGAGGCCCTGGCCGCAGTTCAGCATCACCGTGTCATAGGTCCACGTGCGCCGAGCTTCGCCCGACCACGCCAGCGCTTCGTGCAGCGCCGACTCGACCCAGCAATTGGAAATGACCACGGTGCCGGCACCGCCCGAGCCGGAATCAATCGCGTCGTCCTTCGCGAAACCGAACAGGCTGTTCACGAAAAAGTTCGTGGTGTTGATGGTGTAAAAACCATCGTAGTCGGCGTCCGCAATGGTCGCATTGTAAACGCCGTCCACCGCGGGAAACTCAATGACGGCGGAGTCCTTGATGATGTTGGTGCCGCCGTCGTATTCGCCGCCGACGACGGCGCGCTGGACGATGCAGTGGTCCCAGACGATGGTGGAATGGTAGCCGTTGCCGACCTGGCCAGCGTTGTTGATGAGCGCGCAGTTGGTCATCCGGACGACCGAATTGTGCGCGAACAACAATGGTTGCTCGGAGCGGTGGCTCGAACCGGGCGAGAAGCTCATGCTGGCCGCCGAGCCGGAGCCGGTCATGATGGCAGCCGTGGCGATGAGTTCTCCCCCGCGCATTATCCAGCCGCCCCACGCGCCGGGGCGCTGCTCGGGCGCGACACGATTCGTGGCGGTAAAGACGACGGGCTGCGGAATCAACCCGTTGATTACCGTGCGACCCGAGTTGGTGATGTTCACACCGGGATTCAAAAGCACCACCGTGCCTTCCCCAATGGTCAACGACCCTCCAGCCGGGATCGTGAGATGACCTGTAACGCGAATGCGGGAACCCGCTGGCCAGGTGGTCGAGCCGCCGAGCACACCGGAGACCGGCGTCCAGGTCGTGGTAGCCTCGATGTTGACCTCCTGGTTCGTCTGCAACGAACGAAGCCATGCCGCATAATTGATCGGCCCTGGCCCCGCCGCTGACAAAAAGCCGTGCCCGACGCCGCGCAGGACTCGGAAGGGGGATGCCGCCGCTCCGGAGTTGGTCACCCAACCGTTGACCCGCCGAGTGTGATTGAATATGCCGTCTTCCACCCTCACCACCACGGGTATTTCCAGGCCGGCAGGGTAAACCGATGGCATCATCAGGTGCAACCGGCTCCCGGCAAGTTCGGCCTCCGTCGAAGGAATCGGCGGCAGCGGCGTCCATTCGATGAGGCCGAGTTCGGGAGAGGTGCTGTCCCCGGCCTTCAGCCTGTTGGAAGATTCGACGATGAATCGCACGAGCCGGTTCGTCACCGTCCCATCGGAGGTCTGCGTGCGGCGCACCACCAGGTCGTAATAGTCCATTACATCGACGACGTTCGTAACCCCCGCGGGCACGGGTTTGCCGTTGAGCGTCACGGCGTAGGTGAAGCCGGCGTTCGTCTGAACGCGGAAGCCCACGCGGTCCCGGAAATTGCTCCGATCCGTCACCCCGTCAATCGTCAGCGTTTGCGCCGGAGCAGAAGTGCAAATCGCGGCACACCCAAACAAAGCAAAGCCAAGCCGGCTCCAGGTCATGTGAAACATACGTGCTAGAATAAGGCACAATTCGTCTGAACACTCAAAACAAATCAGTGTGAGATCGGGGCTTCCAATTCAGCGGCCCTTCCGTTAGTCTGAGAGGCGAAATGGGTGCCCGGCCCTGCTGGCGGAAAATCGAAAGAATTTTCGCCGTGATACTTGCGTCTGAAAACAGAATGGCCACAGGCATGGAAACGAACAAACGTCGGATCGTCACCTCGTCGAAGTTGTCCGCGCGCTTCACTGTCGCATTGTGCGCTGCCGCGCTCGGGTTGGCGGGCGGGCCTCAAGCTTCCACAGCCGACGAACCGGCGAGTGGGCCGCCCGAACCCGTCTCGCTTGCGTTGCACTACGCCACCGACGACGGCGCCACCAACGGCGCCCCGCTCCAGCTCCGGACCGCGGATGCGCGCCAGCAATTGCTGGCCACCGCCAGGCTCTCGAACGGCAAGCTGCGCGACTGGACCCGCGGCGTGACTTACGAAGTTTCGCCCGCGAATATTGCGAAGGTCAGCCGCAACGGCCT
>DASTLJ010000513.1:0-1706 GCA_035715125.1 Verrucomicrobiia bacterium | reverse complement strand
TTGAGCGGATCCGGCAGAGCCTTTACAGGGAATTGAATATTCCCGACAAATGGCGCGGGCTGGTCACGGTCAGCACTTTTCCCGCCCAGGAAGATTGCCCGCCGATCACGGTCACTTCCATCCACTACAAGGACGGCTGGGGGTATCGCGTCGAGATGCCGGAGATCATCGAGAAGTCACGCTTCGTGCGCTGCGCGGTCAACGTCATCCTGCGGGAGGTCGCAAACCGGAACGCCGTCGCTCGCGAAGCCGAGATTCCCCCGTGGCTGGCGGAGGGCCTCGCGTCGGAACTCGAAGCCACTTCACTCCCTTCGCTTGCGCTCGAGCCGACCCGGTCGTCGGGGCTGGTCCGCCTTGAACGCGGCCACGACCCGCTCCGCCACGCCCGCGAAGTGGTGCGCGCCAGCGGTCTGTTGACATTCACGCAACTGAGCCTGCCGACCGAGGCCGAACTTTCCGGCGCCAATCGCCAGCGGTTCCAGGCCTGCTCGCACCTGTTCGTTCGCGAACTCCTCCGCCTGCGCGGCGGCCGCGAAGCCTTGCGCGACATGCTCGAGCGCCTGCCCCAGCACCTGAATTGGCAGACGGCCTTCCTCCGCGCGTTCGAGTCCCGCTTCCCGCGCCTCATCGAAGTGGACAAATGGTACACGCTGACCACCACGCATGTCTCCGGGCGCGATAACACTTCTGCCTGGCCCACGGACACCACACTGTCCCGGCTCGACGAAATCCTCTCGACCACCGTCCAGGTGCGGGCCGGTACGAACGAATTGCCACTCAGCGCGGCGGTGACCCTGCAACGAGTCCTGGGCGAATGGGAGCCGTCGAAGCAAACCCCCGTGCTCGAGCTCAAGCGCCTGCAGCTCGAAATGCTTCTCGGGCGCGCCGCTCCGGAAGCGGCGGGACTCATCGCCGAGTACCTTGAGGCCATCGACGCCTGCCTGCGCCGAACCCGCGCCGCGACAGGTCGCCGGATTGTCGCGGGCAATCAGAGCGTTGCCACTCCCGACATGCTCCGGCTCCTCGATACGTTGGATCGGCGCCGCGAGGCTGTTCGCGGAGAGGTTCCCCCTCCAAAGTAGTATACAAATCCACCGTGGCCGGTCGTTGGGAGGAACTCAAAACGATGCGAAGCCGTCGAGGCATTCCGCTGGACCCTCCGCCCCGGGCCACTAGCGTTGAATTAGTGTCTGTTTAGCGTCCCGTGAGGGACGTGTTGAAAATAGCCCAGCGATTCATCGCTGGGTGATGGGGAGTCGGCATTCGGAGTCCCGTAGGGACGGCAGAGCGGGGAGTTCTTCCGTCCCTACGGGACTTGAGGGGCTGGCGGGTCGAATGCCCAGCGATGAATCGCTGGGCTATTTTCGGGCGTCCCCGCGGACGCTAAACAGCTACCAGGCCGCCGGCCTGTGCCCTGTGGCGACCCGCGCCGCGAAGGGCCGCGCTTGCAACCGAAGCACGATGGCAGGGTTAGCAGCCCGTTTAAAAAAAACTTCCGGTGCGCTCCAGAAAGTCCGCATTCGGAATACGCATCATGTTCGATGGCCTCCAGGCAAGGTCGTCGGGCTTGATGAGGAAATAGCCGTCAATCGCTTTCATTCAGAGGATGCGCGCAGAAACGCCAAGGACCCAGGCTCAGCGACATCGGCCACGAGGCGCGGCGATTGGATCAGGAGCGCGATGCCGCCGTTCACTGCAGCGGGTTA
>DASTLJ010000512.1:0-2863 GCA_035715125.1 Verrucomicrobiia bacterium | reverse complement strand
GTGCCGCTGCCCACGTGCAACGGCGTGCGCGTGTAGAGGGTCAAGAGATGTCGTTTCATGTTGTTCGTCATGGTCTGGTTTTAGTGGTTAAAGAGTTCCTTGGCCAACGCGCGGACGTCCGGGGACGTGGCGTGAGTCTCGACGGCGAAGGAACAGAGGCCGTAGCCGCAGCCTTTCTCGCCGTAGTGGTCGGAACGCGGCTGCCAATGCAGGCGTGCGGCGAGTGTGACGGCCGTGGGACGATTCTCGCAGAGGAAGTAAAAGACCGAGCCTGCCGGGACCGCGAGTTGCGTGGGCTTGGCGCGTTGCTCGACAACGTCCCACCCTGAAACGGTGAGCGGGCGGCCCAAACACCAGGAGACGAGGTGTGCATGGCCGGGCAGCGCTGTGCGATCCGCCTTGCGCTGCGAGGCACCGAGCCGAACTTGGCCGACAGGCAGTCCATCCGTGTCGTTCCAGCACCAACCCGGCAGGTTGCCGTGAGCGAAGATGGCCGGCGTGACAAGTACCCACTTGAGTAGGCACGGCCCGTCCGCGGCTGGTGGTGCCGGAGGCGTTTTCAGGTCGGCAAAGAAATCCGGCAACGGCTGGTTGTCCACTTGCTTTTGCCAGACGCGGGCGAGGCGGCGCTCGCCGCCGAGCAGCAGCCAATCGAGATTTGAGATTTGCCCAGCTTCCCCGTTGGTAGCGGCGCGAGCGTCGCCGAGTTCAAGTTGCGCGGCAAAGCGGGTGTGAGCGTGAGCGCGCAGGAAGCTGCCGGCGTAAAGCTGGCCCTCGGCGGCGGCGAAGCTGGCTGGATTGATTTCCACGCCGATGCGATGCTCAGACTGCCACAATTCGTCGGTCGGCAGTGAACGGAAACGGTCGTTCGTGTTATCCGATTCGCCCCCGAGGTAGGCGCGGTATTGGGCGACGGTCCACCAGCCGTGAAGTTGGCCGTGTTTATCCGGCGGCGTGGTAGCCACCGGCAGGCAGAGGGGCTTGATACTCCCCGCTTCCTTCGCTCCGCCGGAATTGACTGAAGGATCCCGCCAGAGCTTGAGACGGGTGAGCCGACGCGGCTCATCAGGCTGCTTGCTCTCGTCTCGGTAGAAGGCGATATCGAGTGGGACGGGAAGCAAGAGGCCGTCGTAGGTCACCTGCAAGCCGGTGTGCTGGCCAATCTCCATTTCCTTCCAAGCGAATGGCCCAACGAGGAAGGGTAAGGGGCCGGCTGTGCGGAGCGAGGAAAAGGCTTTGCTCGCGATGTAACAGCGGTCCTCTGCCGCCCATTGCTGGTTGTGCCAGTTGCCACTGCGAATCGCCTTCTTGGGCCGTCCCAACTGTTCTTTATTCTGCGGGGTCGATCCGTTCACCAGGAGGAGGCTCGTGCGGAAGGCTTCGTGCAACGTACTGGGGAAAGGCATCCGGCATCCGGCGCCTTTTCCCTGCCCGGCAGACATTGGGATAGCGTCACGGAAGAACAAAACGTCGGTGGGTTCAAGCAAGACGGTGCTCATGGCTGTTCGTTCGGTTGACTGATTCGGTTCACAAAGGCCCAAGCCATCCAGAAGTGGATGAAGTTGCGCGGGGTGAGGGCTGAATGGAAGTTCCGTGCATCGGCGGCGTCCGGGTCTCCGATCAGGGCGCGAATCCAGCGGGCGGCCTGGTCGGCCGCTTTCCGCATCTTCATCTCGCCGGGAGCGCCGGTTTCGTTCTGCTGGTAGTGGACATGGCGCAATTCAGCTTCGACGGACTCGATCAGTGGGCGAGACCAGCGAGGTTCCCAGCCTTCGTCGGCATCCTTGCCAGTGGCGACTAGGAGTGGGCGGACAAGCTGAAGGTAGCGGTAAGGGAAGCGACCAGTAAGCTTATCCTCGTTGGCCTCGAGTTCCGACCACACGTCAGCGACGCTTGCTTGGCCTGTCGAGTGCGGCTTCCAGCGCGCAGCGAAATCGGCGGCTTCGCCCGAACGTTTGAGGATACGCAGGCAGAAGGCCCCCTTGTCCCTTATTCGTTTCGCGACGGACTCGGCGTCGCGGGCTGCCTGAATGGTATCCTGCATCGGCGCGTGGACATGCCCGATAGCGATGCCCACTGAGGCGGTCGCGCGAGGGCCGGGGACCATGAGCGGCCAGTTGGGACGCTGGGCCTCGTGCTCGCCACTGCGACGGCAGCGAATGAAGCCTGGTGAATCGGGGAAGAACTCGAACAGTCCTTCGACCTCTTCGCGGACTCGCTGCGGCGCACCAGGCGGAAGCTGACCGCGGAAGGCGAGTTGGAGAGCGTGAGCGCAGTCGAGAGCGCGGCTCGCCGGCAGCATCGCCAGAACATCGTCGCCACCTGCATAAATAAGTTGGCCGCTGAACGCCTCGACGACCTGACCGGCGAAGTACAAGCCGAAGTTGCTGAGAGCGTCAGAAAGAGCGGCGTGGTAACCGGGGCCGAGCGGGCGCTGAACCTTCTCGGCCGCCAGCCCGCTCGCTTTTTCCGGGTCCCAGCCGCCCACGCCGTCTTTGCCATTCGCGAAATAGTTCCAGGCCTTTTCCGCCAGCACGGACTTGAGCAGCGGGGCTTTCACTCCGCTGACCCACTGGCCCATGTCGTCGCCGTCCATGCAGAGGACGGCGTAGTATTTTTCGGCTTCTTCTGATTCGGCGTCGATGGACCGATCAATCTGGGCTATATCCGGGACGGAATCGAAGTTCGGCTTCCAGTTTTTCCACCCAATGTGGTCCTTCAGGTAAACCCGCGCCCATAACCGCTTGATGACCGTAACGGCGCCGTAGAACTGCTTGCCTTTGAATTCGTCGCGTTCACCAAACTTGAAGGCCGGACGCAGAGCTTCCCAGAATTTTTCCGGCTCCGCTCCACCAAGCACTTC
>DASTLJ010000511.1:0-6607 GCA_035715125.1 Verrucomicrobiia bacterium | reverse complement strand
GCAAAGGCGCGTCGATTTCGATGATTGGTCCGATGGTGAACATCAACATGGGGGCCTTAACCATTACCTGAACTATGCCCGGTCCCATTGTTCATGTCGGCGCGACCGTGCTGTGCATGCACGCGGGCACCGCTTTGCCGGTGGCGCCGTTTCCGCGCGTGCTCGTCAGCGGACAGCCGATTGTCACGCAGGCCTGCGCTTACACCGTCGCCGGCTGCTCGCTCGCCAGTACGTCCAGTCCGCCCTGCGTCACGGCGCAATGGGTGCTCGCCGCGCTGCGTGTCCAAGCCGGTGGCGTGCCGGTGGTCGTTGTGGGCAGCCAGGCCGCTTGCGTGCCTACGGGCACCGGCTTGATGGTCGTCGTTGCGCAACCCCGCGTCATCGCCACGTGATGGAACTCGACTATCCATTTCACTTCGACGCCCGCGGCCGCAGTGCGACGACGGATCGCAACGATCACATTCGCGATCTCATCGAGCAGGTGCTCTTCACCTCGCCGGGCGAACGAGTGAACCGCCCGACGTTCGGTTGTGGGCTGCTGCAACTGGTCTTCGCGCCGAACAGCCCCGAGCTGGCGGCGACGACTCAGTTCCTGGTGCAAAGCGCGCTTCAGCAATGGCTGGGCGATCTGATCCAGGTCGAGGCGGCCGAAGTGGCCAGCGAGGACGCCGCGCTGCGCGTCACGGTGCGCTATGGCGTTCGCCGCACCCAGACCCGCGAAGTGGCGGAATTCTCCCGAAGAGGGACGACGTCATGATCTACCTCTGCTGCGACAAACGCCGGCGCCTGCTGCTGCGCGAAGAGAACGACCACCGCAAGGCGAACGGCCAAACGCCGCTGAACGGAATAGATTTCCTGGAGGTGCTCGACCAGGACGCACCGGAGGGCGTCGGCGGGATCAAGCGCCAGAACACGCTGCTCGTCCGCTTGTTCGAGCCAGCGCCAGCCTTCACTGCCGGCAACGTCCGGATCGAAGGCGGCGAACGCATCACGCCGGTTCGCGTGATCTGGGCGTTTGCGGCGAACGCAATTCCGGCCGCCGTCGCGCCCCCGGGAGAACAGAACTTTTTCGCCGCATTGCCTTCGCCGGACCCCGTGCTGGTCGTGCGCACGGATTCGACGGGCGATTACTCGCGTTACAGGCTGTCGCTGACCAAATCGCCGAACGACCCCGCCCCGCCCGATGACTTCGATCCGCTCTTCACAGTCGTTGAATTCTCTTTCAAGGTCGAATGCCCGAGCGACTTCGACTGCGCCCCACAAAAGGTTTGTCCACCGGCAGTGGAGACGGCGCCGACGATTGATTATCTGGCGAAGGATTACGCTAGCTTCCGCCGGCTGATGCTGGATCGGATGTCGCTGTTGATGCCGCAATGGCGCGAGCGAAATGCCGCCGACCTGGGTGTGACGCTGGTCGAACTGCTTGCATACGCCGGCGACCGCCTGAGCTATCAACAGGACGCCACCGCGACCGAGGCCTATCTCGATACCGCGCGGCGCCGCGTCTCGGTTCGGCGGCACGCGAGGTTGGTGGATTATTTCATGCACGACGGCTGCAACGCACGCACATGGGTGCAGGTGCGTTGCGCGCGCGCCACGGCCGGCGTGGTGCTTGCGGAAAAAACACCCCTGCTCTCGAAAGTGATTCCCGGCGCGCGCAGGCTCGCGCCGAATTCACTTCAATTCGAGGAAGCGATGCGCCTGCGCCCGGCCGTCTTCGAAACGATGAAACCGCTCAAGCTGTTCGGGGAGCACGACGCGATGCCATTTTATGCCTGGGGCGATGAGCGTTGTTGCCTGCCAAAGGGCGCCACGCGGGCGACCTTGCAGGGCCATTTTCCTTATCTGGAACGCGGGCACGTGCTGATCTTCGCCGAGGTGAAGAACCCAAAGAGTGGAAAGCCGGCCAATCCTGAGACCCGCATAGCTGAGGACGCCGACCGCGCCCGCCGACACGCTGTCCGGTTAAAGCGGGTGCGACCGTTTGCAGGCGGTGGTGGGCCGTTGACCGATCCGTTGAACGGCCAGGAGATCACCGAAATTGCGTGGGACGCCGCTGACGCACTGCCCTTCCCATTTTGCATCTCTTCTTTGGCTGATTCGGATGACGGCGAGCAGCCCGTGAGCGGCGTAAGCGAAGCCTGGGGCAACATCGTGCTGGCCGATCACGGACGCACCGTGCTGGAGGAAAAGGACGAGAAGCTTCACACGGTCCCGAAATCGACGCTGGTTCGCTACCTCGAAGATGGGGATCGCTGCCAACCCGTTGAACCGGTTCCCGTGCCGCCGCGCTTTCGGCTCAAACTCCAGCGAGCTCCGGTGACGCAGGCTAGTCCGTATGATCCGGGCTCGCCCGCCGCGCAGGCGATGGCCACCTCGCCGGCGGAGGCGTTGCCGGTGATTGGATTCAAGATTCCAGGCGAGACGGAGCCATGGGAACCACTGCGCGATCTGCTCAATAGCGGCGCGGACGACAACGAGTTCGTCGTCGAGGTCGAAACGGACGGCGCTACCTCCATTCGATTCGGAGATGGCGTTCACGGAAGGCGCCCAAAGTCCGGCCAGACCTGTGTTGAGATTCAGTACCGCGTGGGCAATGGCAACGCCGGCAACATCGGCGCGGACACGCTCTACCACGTCGTCACCAACGAACCCGCGGTGGTGAGCGTGAGCAATCCCCTGCCTGCCCAAGGCGGCGTGGAACCCGAGACGATGGACGAGGTCCGGCACCGAGCGCCGTATGCCTTCCGCACGCAGGATCGCGCCGTGACCGAGGCGGATTACGCCGCCAAGGCGGAGCTCAATCCGGCCGCCCAACGCGCCGCCGCGACGTTTCGCTGGACCGGCAGTTGGCACACCGTGTTCGTGACGGTTGATCCGCTGGGGGGAGTGCTCGCGAACCAGGACCTGAAGCAGCAGTTCGAGGAAGACGCGCTTGAAGGACTGGAACGGTACCGGATGGCGGGCCACGATTTGGAAGCGGACGAGCCGCGCTACGTCTCGCTGGAGATCGAGATGCACATTTGCGTGAAGTCGGATTATTTCCGCAGCGAGGTTCACGCGGCGCTGCTGGAAGTTTTTAGCAGCCGCACGCGACCCGATGGCCGGCTTGGCGTGTTTCATCCGGACAACTTCACATTCGGCCAGGCGGTTCATCTCAGTCCGCTGTACGCGGCGGCGCAAGCCGTGCCGGGGGTAGCTTCGGTCCACATTACCACCTTCCAGCGCCAGGACCTGCCCAGCAACGAAGCGTTGCAGGAGGGCAAGCTGAAGATCGACCGCCTCGAAATCGCCCGATGCGACAACGATCCCAGTTTCCCTGAACACGGCGTGTTGCGCATCCACCTCGGAGGGGGCAAATGAGCGAAACCCTCGATCCATCCTTGAGCGGTTTGAACGACTGTGGTTGTTGCGCGGGCATCACCGCCGAAACACCCGCGACCGTGCTCAACCGCGAGGGCCTTGACCAGATTCAGTACCGGGTCGGCGCGCACGGTCCCTTCAAACGCACGCTGCTGGCCGCCTTGTCCGAGGCGAAGCGACCGAAGCTGCTAAGGCTAACGACGCGCGCGGACGACGATTTCTCCATCGCGCTGCTGGATGCTTGGGCGGTCACAGCCGACGTGTTGACGTTTTACCAGGAGCGCCTGGCTAATGAATCATATTTGCGCACGGCGACGGATCACGGCACGGTCCTGCGGCTGGCGCGGCTGATTGGTTACGAATTGAAGCCGGGTGCGGCGGCAACCGTCTGGCTGGCGTTCACACTCGAAACCGCGCCCGGTTCTCCTGAGAAAGCCACGATCGCCGCCGGTGCCAAAGTGCAAAGCGTCCCGGGTCAGGACGAGAAACCGCAGACGTTTGAAACCGTGGAGGACATCGAGGCGCGCTTGGAGTGGAATGCCATGCGCCCGCAGCGCTTCGAACCACCCGACATCAGCGCGGGTGTAAAGCAACTTTATCTGCGTGGCACGGCCACTCAGCTCCAGCCCGGCGACGCCATTCTGATCGTCGGCGACGAGCGGACGAACTCAACAATCTACCCCGACCGTGAACGTTGGGACGTTCGGGAACTGTTGTCCGTCACGGTAAACCCACTGGAGCGGCAGAACTGGACTCGCGTGACGTGGGAGGACCCACTCGGCAAAGCGCCCATCCCGCCGGCCGCCAAGGATGTCCGGGTGTACGCCTTCCGTCAGCGCGCCGCACTCTTTGGCCACAACGCACCGGATCCGCGTATCTTGACGCTGCCGGCCGGCGCGCCGGCCGATGCCAGCGAATGGAAAGACTTCAAGATCACTGGCGGTCTTATTGACCTGGATGTCAGCTATCCGAGAATCGTGGGCGACAGTTGGGTGGCGCTGGTCAAGCCGCCGGTGGCGCCCGACGCGCGCAACTATGTCGAGTTGTACAAGGTTCAGCATGTCTCGCATCCGTCGCGGAAGGATTACGGATTGAGCGGCAAGGTCACGCGCATCGAGCCAGACACGCCCGATCATCTCGATAACAACTTCTTCCCACTTCGCGACACGTTGGTCTTCGCCCAAAGCGAGGAGTTGGAGGTTGCCTGTGCACCCCTCACGACACGTCCCGCCAGTTCGCCCAGCAAGCTCATCGCCCTCGGGGCAGACACCCTCGCGCCCGTCGAAGGCAACCAGGTTACCCTTGACCGCGAAGTGTCGGCCCTCGACAACGGCCGCACTCTGATCGTCTCGGGCCGTCGGATTCGCGTAAAGGTCTCGATCAGGGCTGCGCCCTTACAACTGACCGCCGACAACGGTGTACAGTCCACTCCACTCAAGCCCGGTGAATCGCTTGTCGCACTCGCTCCACCTGCGATCCAATCCGGCAACAAAGTGATGTGGCGTTTGCGCCGCGAGGACGGCCTCGAAGGCGCGGTGCTGGCGGATCTTAGCGACTTCATCCTCACCCCCGCAGCGGACACGGACGAGTCGATCAGCGAAGTGGTCACGGTGGCATCCGCCAGCGGAACTCCGACAAAGATCGTGTTGAATAACGAGGGACTGACCCACTCGTTCGACCGCGCCACGGTGGCCATCGCCGGCAATGTTGCCCGCGCCACCCACGGCGAGACAGTCGAGGAATTTGCCGGCAGTGGCGATGCCACGCAGGTATTCCAGAAGTTCACGCTGCGCCAAAGTCCATTGACCTTCGTGCGCGCGGGCACTTCGTCCGGTCTGACCTCGACGCTCGAGGTCCGCGTCGATGATTTGCTCTGGCATAAGGTTCCCTTCCTTTATGCGCGTAGACCGGAGGAGCGGATTTACGTCGAGCGGCCGGGCGACGGAGAAAAGACCACGATCCATTTCGGTGATGGCATCACCGGCGCGCGTCTGCCGTCCGGGCAGCAAAATGTCCGGCTCAAATATCGCAAGGGCAGCGGCCTGGAAGGGTTGGTGCAGGCCGGCCAATTGACGCAATTGTTGACGCGGCCACTCGGCGTAAAGGAGGCCACCAATCCGCTGCCGGCCGAAGGGGCAGATGAAGCCGAGTCGTTGTCCGATGCGCGGCAGAACGCGCCGCTCACCGTGCTCACGCTGGAGCGGGTGGTGTCACTTCAGGATTACCAAGATTTCTCCCGGGCCTATCCAGGCATCGCCAAGGCGCTGGCCACGTGGACGTGGGACGGCCGCAAACGGGGCGTGTTCCTGACCGTGGCGGGTCCCAACGGCGCGGCCGTGGCCACGGGCCTAGGCTCGGTGGGAAGCAATCTTTTGCATGCCGTGCGCGCCGCGGGCGATCCGTTCGTGCCGCTCCGGGTCGAATCGTTTCACCGGGCGTTATTCCAAGTCAAAGGCACGGTGACGGTGCATCCGGTTTACGAAAAAGAGAAGGTGCTGAGGGCGGCGCGGGAGGCGTTGCGGTCGCGGTTTTCGTTCGCGGCGCGCGCGTTCGGCCAGCCGGTGCTGTTGAGCGAAGTCATCGGCGTATTGCACTCCGTCCGGGGCGTGGTGGCGGTGGACATGGATCACTTGCAACGCACGGACAAAACCGAGCCCGAGAATCCCGCGCCGCGTTTGCTGGCCGCATTTCCCGCTGGCGGCGCAGCCGCGGACGTGGAGGTGGCCGAACTACTATTGCTTGCGCCCGGCAACCTGGAAGAAATCAAGGCGGCGTCATGAGCGACGAGACCAATTCCCTATTCGACCTGCTGCCTTCGATCCATCGGATTCGCGACGCGGAGCAAGGCGGCCCATTGCGCGAAGGGCTCGAGGTCATGGCCAGCCTGGCCGACGTGCTGGCGGAAGACCTCGAACAGCTTTACGACGATCTGTTCATCGAAACGTGCGCGGACTGGGTAGTGCCGTACCTCGGCGATCTCATCGGCTATCGCTCCTTGCACCACAAGAGCCCGCGACTCGGCAGTCCGCGCGCGGAAGTGGCAAACACCATCGGTTATCGTCGTCGCAAGGGCACCGCCGCGATGCTGGAACAGCTCGCGCGCGACGTGACGGGCTGGCCCGCCAAGGTAGTCGAGTTTTTCCAACTGCTGGCCACGACGCAATTCATGAATCACGTCCGACTCCACAGCACGCTGACGCCCGACCTGCGCCGCTGGGATCAGTTAGAATCGCTCGACGGCCCG
>DASTLJ010000510.1:0-16745 GCA_035715125.1 Verrucomicrobiia bacterium | reverse complement strand
TGCCACCAACGACTACTCCGCCGTCGCCGCGCTGGTCGCGAAACATTGCCTCGACTGCCACGCCGCGCAGGAGCCCGAGGGCAAGCTCGTGCTCGAAACGTTCGAGTCGCTCATGCGCGGCGGCGAGGCAGGCAAAGTGCTCGTGCCCGGCAAGAGCGCCGAAAGCCTGATCGTGAAAATGGTCGAAGGCTCGTTCGAGAAGGACGGCAAAAAGAAAATCATGCCGCCCGGAAAGCGGAAGAAGCTTCAGCCCGACGAAATCGCGCTGCTGAAAAATTGGATCGACGGCGGCGCCCTGCCCCCGAAGCAACCGGCGAAACTCGTCCGCGAATTGATCACGCCGAAGATCCAGCCCACTGTCCCGCCGCGCCGGTCGATCCTCGCGGCCGCTTGGTCGCCGTCGTTGAAGCTGCTCGCCCTGGCCCGCCACGGGGAGGTCGAACTCTTCTCGCCCGAGTCGCGCGCGGTCGTTCGCAGGCTCACCGGCCATCGCGGGCAGGTCAACGCGCTCGCCTTCTCCGCCGACGGCAAGACGCTCGCCAGCGCCGCCGGCGAGCCGGGGCTTTTCGGCGAGGCGAAGCTCTGGGACGCGGCCGAGGGAAAGCTGCTCCGCACAGTCGAGGGCCATCGCGACGCGATCTACTCCATCGCCGTTTCGCCCGATGGCAAGACGCTCGCCACCGGCAGCTACGATCAAAAGATCAAGTTGTGGGAACTCGACACCGGCAAGGAACTCCACACGCTGTCCGCTCACAACGGCGCCGTCTTCGACCTTGCCTTCCGGCCGGACGGCAAAATCCTCGCCAGCGCCAGCGCCGACCGCACGGTCAAATTGTGGAACGTCGCCACCGGCAAGCGCACGGACACGCTCTCGCAGCCGCTCAAGGAACTTTACGCGGTGGCCTGGAGCAGCAGCGGGCGGCGGCTGTTCGCCGGCGGCGTCGACAACCGCATCCGCGTCTGGGAAGTGAGCGAGGCGGCGGCCGAAACGACCAATCCGCTGCTTCTCTCCAAGTTCGCCCACGAAGGCGCGATCCTGAACCTGGCCCTCGCCCCCGACGGCAAATCGCTGCTCTCCTCGGCCGACGACGGCACGGTGAAACTCTTCAGTGCCGCTGATGTGATCGAGAAGCTCGCGTTTCCGTCGCAGCCCGATCTCGCGCCGGCGCTGGCGTTCATCGGGGATAAGACCATTGCCGTCGCCCGGCTCGACGGGGCACTGGAATTCTACGACACGACGAGCGGCAAAGTCGTCCCGCCGCCCGCGCCGGAACTCAGCCGCGCGGAGCCGCGCGGTTTCCAGCGCGGCCAGCCAGTGGGTCTGACGCTCTTTGGCAAGAACCTCGCCGGTGTCACGAATCTGGTCCTCAGCCACCCGAAACTAACTGGGGAGGTCGTCTCGATCAGCAGCGCGACCGAAGTGCTGGTGAACATAGAGTCTGCCAGCGATCTGCCGCGCGGCGCCTACGAGTTGTCCGTGCGCGCCGCCGGGGGCGAGAGCGGCAAAATCAAGCTGCACATCGACGACTTGCCGCAGGTCTACGAATCGCATGCGACGAACGCCGAATCGCTCCCGGTGAGTTTCTGGGGCGCGCTGGATACACCGGCCGATAAGGACGAATTCAGCTTCGCGGCGAAGGCCGGGCAAACGCTCGTGCTAGACCTTGCCGTGAAGAGTCTCGGCTCGAAGATGGCCAGTCCTTCGATCACGCTCCTCGACGCCCGCGGCACGGCGCTGGAGAGCGACAGTGCGTTCGACGGCAGCGACCGGTTCATCGCCTTCCAGGTCCCGGCCGATGGCCGCTACACGGCCCGTATCGCCGACCAGATGCTCGCCTCGTCGTCCGAGCATTTTTACCGCCTCTCCGTCGGCGCGCTGCCGGTCGTTACCAGCGTCTTCCCGCTCAGCGTCGGGACGAACACCGAGGCCGACGTCCAACTCGCCGGCTTCAACCTTCCCGCCCACGGGACCGCGCGCGTGAAGACCGGCGCCTCCGGCGAAGTGGACGTGCCGCTGGACGTGGAGAAGTTCCGCGCGCGCCGCGCCTTCAAGGTGCTCGCCGCCGCCGGCCCGCAATTGGTCGAAGCGGAACCGAACGACGCCCCGGTGAACGCGATGCCAATTCCAGTTCCTTGCGCTGTCAACGGTCGGATCGACCGACCCGGCGTCGCCGACCTGTTCCGCTTCGAGGCGAAGACCGGCGAGCCATTGATCCTCGAAACCGACGCGGCCCGGCGCGGTTCGCCGGTGGACACACGGATCGAAATGCTGCACCCCGACGGCAAGCCCGTCGCGCGCCTCCTCTTTCAAGCCGTCCGCAACTCCGCCGTCACCTTCCGCGGCATCGACTCGGTGACGACCGACTGCCGCGTCGAGAACTGGGAGGAAATGGAGTTGAACGAGCTTCTCTACCTCCAGGGCGAGGTGGTCAAGCTGTTTCGCGCCCCGCAGGGACCGGACTCCGGTTTTCTGTTCTATGCCTCGGCCGGCAAACGCCGCGCCTTTTTCGACACCAGTGCGACGGCGCACGCTTTGGATGAACCTTGCTACATTGTCGAGCCGCACCCGCTGGGCGCGAAGCTGGCGCCCAACGGGCTGCCGACTTTCACGCTGCACTACCAGAACGACGACGACGGCGAGCGCCGGCTCGGAAGCGACTCCAGGCTCACCTTCACCGCGCCGACCAACGGCAGCTATCTGGCGCGAGTCACGGACACCCGGGGACACGGCGGCGACCGTTTCGCCTATCGGCTCGTCGTGCGCGAGCCGCGGCCCGATTTCACCGTGAGCCTGGGCGGCGCCAACCCGACGATTCACGCGGGCAGCGGCCAAAGCTTCACTGTGACCGCCGATCGGACCGACGGTTTCGACGGCGAAATTCGGGTCGACATTACCGGAGTTCCTCCAGGCTTCATGGTCACGACGCCGATCGTCATCCAGGCCGGACACAATGAGGCGAAGGGGACTTTGCGCGCTGCCCTCGACGCGGCCAAGCCGCAGGACACCAACGCCAGCGGCACGAAAGTCACCGCCAGCGCGAGCGTAGCGGGCAAATCTGTCACGAAGGACGTGAATAATTTCGGGAAGATTACGCTCGGTGACAAACCAAAGCTGTGGGTCTCGCTTGAACCGTACCACGAGATGGCAACCAACCACATCGATCCCGCCTCGGCTCTCGCTCCCCAGCCCGAAGGCCCCCTCTCCCCCTCCGAGGGGGAGAGGGCCGGGGTGAGGGGGGAGCCCAACAGCTTCCCGCGCACGAACCTCACAGTGAGCGCCGCTCCGATCGAACTCATCATCGCTCCCGGCGAGCGCCTGCCCGCCTGGCTCAAGATCAAGCGCAACGGCCACGAGGATTTAGTCACCTTCTTCGTTGAGAACCTGCCCCACGGCGTCATCGTCGATGACATCGGTCTCAACGGAGTGCTTATTCCCAAGGGCGAGAACGAGCGGAAGATTTTCCTCAGTGCGGCCAAGTGGGTGCCCGAGCAGGAACGCTGGTGTTACGCCATCGAGCAAAACGCCGGCAAGCAAACCTCGCGGCCGGTGCTCCTCAAGATTCGCAAGCCCGCGCCGAACCAGTCCGTGAGCTCGAAATGAGGCGAGCCACGGATTCTCACAAGGTGCTTGAGGGCACGATGGTCCGTAGCCGCCGACGTGAGGAGGCGGACAACGTGGACGCGCAGTCCATCCGCCTCCTCACGTCGGCGGCTACGATCCACGGTGAGAAATGCCGGCCAGCCCGATTGCCCCGAGCTTGCCTCGCGATTCCTTTGATTGCTGCGCTCCTGGCCGCCGGCTGCGGCTCAAAGTCCACGACCGCCCTCGACCTCGCGGGCCGCCCCGTCGATCCCCTTCAAGCCACCAATGCAAAGGCAGTCCTCCTGCTCTTCGTCAGCAGCACCTGCCCGATTTGCAATCGATATGCCCCGGAATTTCGGCGGCTGCACGAACGTTTCGCCCCGCGCGGCGTCACGATCTGGCGCGTCTATCCGGACGCCGATGACACCGCCGCTGTCATCCATGAGCATCAGCGCGAATTCAGTCTGCCGGGCAACGCGCTTCGCGATCCCGCGCACGCGCTGGTGAAGCGCGCCGGAGCGCAAGTCACCCCCGAGGCCACCCTCTACCTGCCCGGCGGCAAGCAGGTTTACCGCGGGCGCATCGACGATTGGTACACGGACTTCGGCAAGTCGCGGCCCGAGCCGACGCGGCGCGATTTGCAGGAGGCGCTCGAAGCTGTGCTCGCGGGGCGCTCCTTGTCCAATGCGACGACGACGGCCATTGGCTGCCGAATTGCCAGGAGGTAAGGCGGCGTGATCACTTTCTCCCGCACCCGGAAAGAGCGGTGGCTGCGATAACTGTTTCAGCTTCGCTTTCCGTGAGGAGGCCGTCCTCAACGTACGCCTCGACAACTTCGACCACCGCGGACACATACTGGCCGTGATTCTTCCACGTGCCGCCGGAAAGCGGTCCGGCACAAGGGACGAACTGCTCGAAGTCAAGCGGGACCGCCAGCCTCACATTGTCAAAGTAAACATCCCCGGGAATACTACCCCGGTCAAACCAATCCTCCAGCATGAGTTGGAAGCTGGTCAGGCTGTTGGCAGTCACGACCTCGGTAAAATCCACCTCGTAATGGTGCCATAGCCCGTCGGCCATCAGCACGGTTGCCACCGAAGCCGGCACGTTCAGGGCGGGCAGGTAAGTTCCCGCCAACCAATAGTGCGGAAGGATTCCGTCAGGATCGGTGGTGACGCCCGCGAAGCCGCCGTACTCGGATGGAGGCACTCCACCCATGGGCAGACCCAGAAAGTCAAAGCTCAGGATGAAACGCCGTGGCAGCACGTCCACCGAAATTGGGGATGCGCTGAAGATGTCCCCGCCAGCGTTCACGCCGGTAAACGTCAAAACGTGGTTGGTGGAGTTGAGAGGGTCAGTGACAATCTGTCCGTGATGGGGGACGCCAAGCTTACCTGTCCATTGATTGAGGTCGCCGCTCTCAAAGCTGTCCTCGAACGGCGTGAACTGTGCGCGAACGGGAGGCGCCACGGCCAGGAAGGCCAGCAGCACTCCCGGCAGCATGAGTGATTTCTGTTTCATTGGATTTCCTTTTTGTTTTGCAGCGATCGACATTCCGACGTGTGCGAACGCCGCCTGGACCCAAGCTCAGCGGTGGCGGCCACGGGGCGCGACGATTGGAACACCAGCGCGAAGCCGCCGTTGCTGCAGCGCATGGCTATTAGGCGGCATGGTCATCAGCATCACTTTTTAGATAACACGAAACATCCGTTCCAGCAATCCATCACTGGGCGCCATTTCCAGCTCCGTCCGGGGCGCAATCGTTGTCGAAACCGTCCGCCAATGATCCTCAACCCCGGCAGGGCCGACATCCTCTGGACGATGCCGCCCCTACGGAGCTTGGGATTCCACTTCGGACGCGATGCTACAAAGATGCCGCGCCTAAGCCGCTGTCGCCTAACGATCAAGTTCAGCGACCGGCGCTGGCAACGCCGCTTCGCCGGCACCGTGAATGTTGTAGATACCGTGACCCACGAACTGAAACGCTTGGCGCCCTCGCCTCCATCGGGCACGCATCCCGAGTAGCTGCGATCGTGAGGTCGCGGGCGGGCTGCTTCCTTGGAAATCACAGCCAAGGGTAATAGCTATGAGCATTGGCCCGCGACCTCGCGGTCGCGGCTACACGACGAAAAAGGATTCAGTTCAACGCCGCCGTCGCGATTTCCGCCAGCGCGGATTCGCGCTCGGGGCCTTTGATGAAATCGAGCGAGCGCATGAAGCGGGCCTTGTCGGCGGCGGAAGCGTTCTTGTCCGTGACGATCTTCACGATGAGGGCGGGCACCTTGCTGGCGCGCGAGCGCCAGATGATCTCGCGGCCGGTTGACGTGTTCCAATTGCCGCTCACGGCGTCGAGCCAGGCGTCGAAGCAGGCATTTTCTTGCTGGTCGGCGGCGATGCCGAGGGCTTCGAGAGACCAGCGGTCGCCGACGGTGTACTGGGTGGCGAGCGTGGCCCAGAGCTTCGGAGTCAGCGGCGAGGAGTTGTGACGCAACGCGATGGCGCACTCGCGGCGAACTTGCGCGGACGGATCGTGGGAGAGCGCCGTGACCAGCGGGATGACGTCCATCTTGAGCTGGCGGGCGCTGCGCAACGCGGCGATGCGAATATCGGGATCCTTGTCCTGGAGCGCGCCGAGGAGGAACTTCCGGCCACTGTTCTCAAGGCGCGCCAACAATGGCAACGCGCGGGCGCGCATCCGGGCGTTGTCGTCCTCGTAGAGGTTGAGCAGTTCCTGCTCCGCCTTCGAGCCCATGCCGTTGAGTGCGGTCCAGGCGAGGTAGCGTGTGGCGTGGTTAGGCGAACGCAACGCGGCGACGGCGCCCGAAGCGCTGTTAAGATCGAGCTTGGGCGCGCTGGGCTTGTGGCCGGGCGGCGCGAGACGATAGACCCGGCCGGTCATCGTCTCCAATTTGCGATCGGCCATGTTGTGCCCGCCGACACCCGCATCGTTCCAATCGCACACGTAAACGGAGCCATCGGGTCCGACGCACACGTCGGAGGGCCGATACCAGGAGTCGCTGCTCGAAAGCAGGTCTTCGATCGTGGCCGCGTAGCCCGCGCCGCTGTTCTTGACCGGATACGCTCGCACGACGCGCGGGCCGGCGTCGCAATGCAGCATCTGGTTGCGGAAGACGGCGGGCAGCAGGTCGCCCTCGTAGATCGCAATCCCCGTGGGCGAGCCATTGCCCGTGTGGAGCAGGTTGGGCACGACGCCGGGATCCTGCTGATACCAGTGATAGGGCGGCCGTTGATCCTCGGTCGCGCCGTCGGCCTGGGCCTTCTTCCAGGCCTGGCCCCAGCCGGCGCCCGTCATCTCGTCGGTGAAGCCGTAGTTGCCGAACTCCATCAAGTAATTGATGCGCACGCCGCGATTGCCGTCGTCGTCGTTGTCGGATTGCCAGATGGTGCCGAACGAATCGACCGCCAGCTCGTAACTGTTACGGAAGTTCCAGCCGAGCGTCTCGACCCCCGAGCCGTCCAGGTTGCAACGGAAGGCCATGCCCTGGCGGTAAGGCTTGCCGTTGGTCTTCACCGGATTGCCGGCCAAATCGATGACCGTCTCCGATTCGTGCTCCGGCACCGGGCCGTTCAATGGCATCGCCAGGGTGCCGCCCCGGGGCCGGCGCAGTTCCTTCACCTCGTTGCCGAAGTTGAAGTAGAGCCTGCCGTCCGGGCCGAACACGAACGCATGCAAGCAATGGTCGTGGTCGCCCTTGGTGGTGTCTTCAAAAAGCAACTCGCGCCGGTCCGCTTTGCTGTCGCCGTCCGTGTCCGTGAGCACGAACACCCACGGGGAACTGGAGACGATAGTTTTGTTGCCAAGCACGCAAATGCCCAGCGCGGTATTCACGGTCGGGTCCTGGTAGAAGACCACGGCCTTGTCGGCAGTCCCGTCGTGATTGGCGTCCTCCAGGATCAGAATGCGGTCGCCGCCTGGGCGGGGCGTGCCCCAATCCTTGTGCATCGTGAGCCGGTAATTGGCCCCCTCGTTGATCCAGACCCGCCCCCGCTCGTCCACATCCATGTCGGCGGGATTCACCACCATTGGCTCACAGGCGAAAAGCGTCGCCTCGACGCCGCTGGCGGCTGTGAGCTTTTTCATGTCCTCGGCGGCGGCCGCGGGGCCGTTGGGGTGCGGAGGAGGTGGAGGCTTGGGCTGTCGCTCGCCGTCGGCGGCAAGACCGGTGGCAGCGACGAGTGCGATGGCGACAGTGGGCCAGGCGAATGGATGCATGGAATTCATTCAAACGGGAAACACCGACGGCTTCCAAGCCGGAAAATTCATAACGCTCGATTGCAGCGCAGACCTGAACGAGGCAGGAGAGCGGCGGGGGCATGAGGATGAAGCGATTGATCGCCCAAGCGCTGGCGCGAGGCAAAGCAAAATCTCTCGTATGACCCGACCAATCCGTGGCAGTTGGACAATATCGCCGCCAGCGCGGCCTTAATTGGTCTTCGATGAGGGACGTTCCACGGGTTCAACCAGCCTGATCTGTTGGGCATTGATGAACTTGAATCGGCCCTGCTCATCGTAAAGAGCGACGGTTTGCCGATCCGGGCTGACCATCAGGTAATCGGTATGCGCCACGACGAAATTTTGCTGGTCATCGAGCACAATTCGAACCGGTCGAAAGGGCTCGGCATTCATCAACTCTTTGATCTCGTCGACGATCATCGCGCAGAAAATAAACCTCTCGCTTCCAAGAAACAAGTTTCTTCTGCCGGCCGGGCCGTCAGGCCAGCACCATGCGCATCGGGATCAGGCGGCGCTTGAACGGATCGAGGACCAGGCCGAGGCTTTCCAGCGTGGTGGCGCCTAGCAGCGGTTCGTCGCCTCGTTCGCCGAAGATGACTGGAGCAGCGCCGCCCTGGCCCTGAAACTCGAAGTAGGCATCTCCCACCTGCCGGGTAATAGCCGTGCCGTCGGCGAGCGTGAAGTCGACTTTTCGATAGGGCCGAATGCCGAGCTTCCTGAGCAACACGGCGGGCACCAGGCTGTAGACGGCACCAGAGTCGATCTGGAATCGGACCGCAGCTTTGCGGCGGGCGCGGCGGCTCTCCTTTACGAGGAGCTTTTGACTGGTCAGGCCCATAACTGCCAGCAGCGTAAAGCAAGCGTTCTCCTTCGCCAAGGGGGGAGTACTCACTTTAGAGCCTGACTTGCTGAAGCGGACTCTTTGTTTGCAATCGACTCTGCGCTCTGCCATTGTCTCTCGTTAACCTGCGTGCTCCCCGGTGCATTAAACCCGATGAGGGCGTGTATGCGGCCAGCCCGATTGTCACAATTGTGTAACGGACCGGCGGGCGCGGTTGTCAAGTTGCGGATCAACTAGCGAAATGAATATAAAGTTCCTCAGGATTGTGGGTCTTGGATTCGCGCTGGCGGTGGCGGCGTCGGCGCAGGCTGCATCGGTCACCTACTTCGGTTACGGCAGCGCCTGGCCGTTCCGCCTTGGCACGAATGAGGCCTCGGCGCCCGATCCGACGACCTGGCGGACCAACTTGGATACGACGGGCTGGAGCCTGCCCGTGACGACGCCAATTGGCTACGGGGATCCCGTCCCCGTCACGATCATTCCGGGAAGCGCCGCGACCACGCCCAATTGGTTGTGCATTTTCATGCGACGCACGTTCGTGGTGGCTAATCCTGCGGCTCTGGCCAATGCCACGCTCTCGATCAACATCGACGATGGTTACGTCGTTTGGATCAACGGCACTGAAGTGGGCCGTTTCAACGTGCCCGCGGGGGCGCTCACCATTGCGTCAGCCGCCGTCACGGCGGGCGAGCCGGTCATACAGACGCACGCCATCTCCTCCGCCGTTCTGCGCGCCGGTACCAATGTCATCGCCATCCAGGCCTTCAATGCCAATCTCACCAGCTCCGACCTCTATGTGGATGCCAATCTTGTGGGAACCATTGACGACGTGGCGCCGGACATCTTGTTCCAGCTTCCGTACGCCGGCTCGACTCTGCCTTCCCTGACGCAAATCGAAGTGGACTTCACCGAGCCGGTCACGGGCGTCAACGCCGCCGACCTGCTGATCAACGGCAACCCAGCGACGAATCTGACGGCCGCGAGCAGCAGCGGATACGTCTTTCGGTTCCCGCAACCACCGCTCGGGCCGGTCTCCGTGCAGTTCGCCCCGAACCACGGCATCCAGGATTTGGCGGCCGCGCCCAACCCTTTCGCGGGCGGGAGTTGGACCTACATCCTCGACACCAACGTCGTCGTGTCCGAGGAAATCCGCCTCAATGAGCTGGTGGCCGCCAACGTCAGCGGCCTGAGGGACGAGGACAACGAGCCGCAAGACTGGGTCGAGTTGAAGAATTTGAGCACCAATTTTGTCAGCATCGCGGGCTGGTCGTTGAGCGACGACGAGGACACGCCGGACAAATGGGTGTTCCCGGCCGTGACCATCGGGGGCGGCGGTTATCTGGTCGTTTTCTGTTCGGAGAAGGACCGCAAGCCAGTCGCGCCCGGCAGCAAGCTGCACACGAACTTCAAGCTCAGCCCCGATGGTGAGTTCCTCGGGCTTTACAACGCCGACGTGCCGCGCAAGCTCATCTCTTCCTTCAACCCTTATCCCAATCAGCGCCGGGATTACTCTTACGGCTACGATCCGGCCGGCCAATTGCGCTACTTTGCGCTGCCGACTCCTTACTCGAACAACCCGCCCAGCAGCATCACTGGCATCGTCGCGGACGTGAAGTTCAGCGTCGACCGCGGCTTCTTCACCAACGGGTTCTCGCTCTCGCTGACATGCGCCACGCCCGGCGTGACCCTCCGCTACACGCTCGACGGCAAGGCGCCGACGACCACTGTCGGCTCGATTTACTCGGCGCCGCTGCCCGTCAACAACACCACGGTCCTGCGCGCCTTCGCTTACAAGGCCAACTTCCTGCCCTCGGACGTCGACTGCCAGACTTACATTTTCCTGAGCGACGTGATCACGCAGTCGGCCAATGGCGCCGCGCCGCCCGGCTGGCCCGCGACCTGGGGCGGCAACACGGTCGACTACGGGATGGACCCGGAGATTGTGACCAACGCGCTCTATCGCGACACGATCAAGGACGACCTCAAGTCGATCCCGAGCTTCTCCATCGTAATGAATCTCGACGACATGTTCAACGCGGCGACGGGCATCTACGCGAATCCGGGCGGAGACGGTCCCGCCTGGGAGCGGTCCTGCTCGATAGAACTGATTCATCCGGAAGGCGAGAAGGGCTTTCAGGCCAACTGCGGCATCCGGCTGCGCGGTGGGTTCAGCCGCAGCACGACGAATCCAAAGCACGCCTTTCGTTTCTTCTTCCGGCAGGAGTACGGCCTGTCGAAGCTCAATTTCCCCTTCTTCGGGGCGACCGGCGCGAAGAGCTTCGACAAGTTCGACATGCGCACGATGCAGAATTACTCGTGGAGTTTCCAGAACGACAGCCGGATGATCTGCGTGCGCGACTCGATGAGCCGCGACGCCCAGCTCGTCATGAACGGACTCGGCACCCGCGGCGATTTCTATCATCTTTACATCAACGGCCAGTATTGGGGCCTTTACAACAGTGAGGAGCGTCCGGAGGCGGCTTACGCGGAGAGCTACATCGGCGGCCGGGAAGAGGATTACGACACCATCAAGCAACTCGACGGCTACATCAGCGGCGCCACGGACGGCAACAATGACGCCTGGTTCCGGCTGTGGTATGCCGCCACGAATGGCTTCGCCAATGACGTGGACTATTTCAAAGTCCAGGGCCTGAACGTCGACGGCACGGTCAACACCAACTACGAAAACCTCGTCGACGTGCCGAACCTCATCGACTACATGCTCGTCATTCTCTATGGCGGCAACCTCGATGCGCCGATCTCCAACTTCATCGGCAACGATTCGCCGAACAACTGGTACGGTTTCCGCGACCGCACCGGCCAACACGGCGGTTTCCGTTTCTTCTCGCACGACTCCGAGCACACGCTGCTCAACGTGAACGAGGACCGTACCGGGATCGTTGATTTAATCAACTCTGGCGGGTTGTACGGAGTCATTAACCCCGACTGGACGTGCGGCAACCCGCTCACGCAGGCGCAAGGCGTCCTGGGCGCGCGGGATCGCTCCACCCCGCAATACATCTGGTTCCGCATGCACCAGAACGCCGAGTTCCGGATGCTCGCCGCCGACCGCATCCAGAAACACTGCTTCAACGGCGGCGCGCTCTCGGTCGAGGGGATGCGCCCGATGTTCATGGCCCGCAGCAACGAAATCCAGCGCGCCATCGTCGGCGAGTCGGCCCGCTGGGGCGACGCGAAAAATGCCGTTCCCTACACTCGGAGCAGTTGGATCAGCGCGATGAACGCGGCCATGGGCTTCATCAATGGCCGAACGGCCGTGCTCATCTCTCAACTCCGCGCCGACGGCCTGTTCCCGAACGTCAGCGCGCCGAGCTTCAACACCCGGGGCGGCGCCGTTTCCAACGGCTTTACTTTGTTCATCACCAACAATGCAGCCGGCTCCGTCGTTTATTATACGCTGGACGGCGCGGACCCGCGCGTGCGCGGAGGCAATATCGCCTCCACCTCGCTGGCGTACACGCCGGGCACGCCGCTCGTCATCAACTTCCCGACCACCGTCCGCGCCCGCTCGCGCAGCGGCACCACCTGGAGCCCGATCACCGAGGCGACGCTCTATCCGGCGCAGGACTTCAGCGGGCTGCTGATCACGGAGATTATGTTCCACCCCCCGCAGGGCGACACCCTGGAATTCCTCGAGTTGAAGAATGCCGGCTCGAGCATCCTCGATCTGTCGGACATCGAATTCAGCGAAGGGTTTCAGTTCACGTTCCCCTATGGAACGCGCCTGATGCCCGGACAGTTCTACGTACTGGGCCGGGACCGTCAGGCGCTCACCAACCGGTATCCCGGCCTGACCGTCGACGGCCTCTACACCGGCCACCTCGATAATGCCGGCGAAAACGTCGTGCTAAAGTCCGCCGTCGGCACGAAGGTGCTCTCGGTGGAGTACAAGGACGGTGGGCGCTGGCCCATCTCGCCGGACGGGTTTGGCTACTCACTGGTGCCGCGCAATCCCAACGCCAACCCCAATCCTGACAACCCGACGAGCTGGCGGGCGAGCACCAACCCCGGCGGCTCGCCCGGTTCGGATGACCCGGCGCCAGCCATCCCCGCCGTGGTCGTCAACGAAGCGCTCACCCACTCCGACCCGCCGGCGGTGGATTACATCGAGTTATACAACCCGACCGGGGCCGAAGTCGACCTGAGCGGATGGTTCCTGACGGACGACCGCGCCGTGCCGATGAAATATCGCATCCCCAATGGCACAACGATTCCCGAAGGCGGCTACCTCGTTTTCAACGAAACGAACTTCAACCCGACACCCGGCGCCTACAACAGCTTCTCGCTCAGTTCGCAGGGCGAGTCGGTTTATCTGATCTCGGGTGACGCCGCGACGACCAACGTCACGGGCTACAGCCACGGGTTCAGCTTCGATGCAGCGCCCGCGGGCGTGACGTTCGGCCGGCACGTCATCAGCACCGGCGACGAACGCTTCGCCCTCCAGAGCGCGCCGACGCCCAACGCGGCCAACTCCGGGCCGGCCGTCGGCCCGGTTGGCATCCGGCAGTTCATGTATCATCCCAATGACCTGCCCGGGGGCCTTGACAATCAGGCCGATGAATACATCGAACTGCGCAACATCACGGACTCGCCCGTGCCGCTTTTCGATACGGCCCTCCCCACGAACACCTGGCGGCTGCGCGGCGGCGCCGAATTCAATTTCCCGACCAACGTCACGCTGGGCGCTCACCAGTCGTTGTTGCTCGTCAGTTTCGATCCCGCGAACCCCGCGCTGCTTTCGGCGTTTCGCGCCAAGTACGGCGTGTTCAGCAGCATGCCGACGTACGGCCCTTATTCGGGCAAGCTCGATAATTCGAGTGACTCCTTGAAGATCCAGCGGCCCGATTCGCCCGAGACCAACGGGGTCCCTTATATCCTCGTGGACGGACTCGATTACCAGGACGCCGCGCCATGGCCGCCGGGCGCCGACGGCAGCGGCCAGGCCCTGCAACGCGTCTCACTGACCTCTTACGCCGATGACCCGGCCAACTGGATCGGCACGGCCCCGCTGACGATTCTGGGCATTACTCCGCCGGGCGCGAATGTCCGCGCCGGCACCAACGCCGCGACGGCGATCAACGTGACGTTCACGGTCAACGCCGTCGGCACCGGCGCTCTCACTTACCAGTGGCGCAAGCAAGGGGTGGACCTTCCCGGCGCCACAAACGATTCGTTCAGCATCGCCGACGTGCAACTCGAGGACCAGGGTAACTATTCGGTTCGCGTTTCGGACCAGTCGGGGTCCGCGGTCAGCCCCAACGCCTACCTGGGCGTGTTCATCGTGCCATACTTTCTCCAGGCGCCGCTCTCGCAGACGGTGGTGCGAGGACAAACGGTGACGTTCAGCGCAGTGATTGCCGGCAGCCCGCCGCCGTTCACCTACACCTGGAAGCGCAACTCGGTCACCATCGCTGCTCATGTCTCGAGCGCGACGACGGACTACTACACCTTCGTCGTCACAAATGCCCCGGGCACCTACCCGTGGCGAGTGGTCATCACCAACTCCGCGACTGCCGACGCCGGGCTGGTCAGCGGCGTCAGCCATTCGCTCGTCGCCAACATGGTCGTCCTGGCCGACACCGACAACGACGGCGTTCCCGATGCCTGGGAGACAGCCAACGGCTTCAGTCCGACGAACGCCACGGACGCGGCCCTCGATGCCGACGGTGACTCGATGTCCAACTGGGAGGAGTACATTGCCGGCACCAACCCGACGAACGCGCTGAGTTACCTGAAGCTGGACGCGTCGCTCGGCAATGGCCTGGTCAACCTCAGCTTCCAGGCCCTGAGCAACCGCACCTACGCCATCAATTTCAAGGACGATCTGGGCAGCCCCTCCTGGACGCGCCTGGCCGAGTTCCCGGCCAGGAATTCAGACCACATCGAGTCGGTGGCCGACCCGAACTCGTCGACAAACCGGTTTTATCGGCTGGAAACCCCGCTCAGCCCGTGAGGCAACGTAGGGCAGGCGTCTCGCCTGCCCAGCGCCGAAGGCGCGTCTCAGTTTGGCCGCTTCGCGGCCAGGGCAGGCGAGACGCCTGCCCTACGCTGGAGCCGCCTTTCGGTGGGAGCCAATGAGAGAATTGTAACTTCAGCCAGGGCTTGGCGATGACCCCACCCCGTGTTACATTCTGCAAACATTTTGTTGGCAACTCCAGCGGCCTGATGTACTAATTCCTATGCACCTGGCCTGAGCAACGATGACTGCCATATTCTCGACATGCTTCCGTCGACGCTTCTTGGCACTGGCTGCGGTGTTGACGATGCTTCTGCCGGCGGCCGGCCGCGCCCAGGTAATCATCAACGAAATCCTGGCGGCTAACGGTGGTTCCATCGCGCCGCTGGCCGAGATCACGGATTATTTCCCCGAATACATCGAGCTTTACAACGCCGGAATCACCAATATCGACCTGGGGTCCGATGGCTGGACCATCACGGACAACCCGAACGTGACCAACAAGTTCCAGTTCCCGCCCGGGACGATGATCTACGCGGACTCCTTCCTGCTGCTGTTCTGCGACAGTGAGACCAATTTTCCCGGCATCCACGTCGGCTTTTCGCTCGATGCCAAAACCGGCGAGGACATCAGCCTCTTCAAGCGGTCCGGCGCCAACTACGTCCGCGTCACGCACACTACTTTTGGGATTCAGGTGCCCGGCTACTCCGTCGGGCGGCTTCCGGGCGCCAACGCTGACGCGGAATTCACGCTGAACTTCCCGACGCCCTGCGGCGGCACCGTTCCATGCCTGGCCAACACGCCTGCTCCGTTCGTCCCCCCCCCGTTCACCAGCAATCAGTTCACGCTCAAAATCAACGAGTGGCTGGCGACCAACTCCGCCGGGCCCCACGAGGACTGGTTGGAGATCTACAACCCGGATACCAACATCGTCGAGCTCTCCTATCTGGTCATCTGGGACAAACCGGAAAGCCTGTTCAGTCCACCCGACCTACAACACAACGAGGGCGGGCCAAAACCGGTGCCAGCCCTGTCGTATATCGCCCCGCTCGGCTACGTGCAGTTCTTCTGTTCCGGCGACATCCGTTCGGCCGCCAACAACCTGAATTTCAGCATCAGTAGCGGCACTGGGAATGGTCCGTCGGCCAGCGGCATTCTCGATACGCTATACCTTCATGCTCCACCCCCAAGCCGAGCGACGATCATCGACGTGGTTCAGTCCCGGCTCTTTCAAGCGCGGAACATCTCCGAGGGCCGTGTGCCCGACGGCTCGAGCCGCATCGGCGTCTTTCCCAACCCCACGCCCGGAGAGGCCAATTTCGGGCCGATCCCCGAGATCAACATCAACGAGGTGCTCAGCCACACCGACCCGCCATTGGAAGACGCCGTCGAGTTTCAGAACGTCTCCACCAACGTCGTCGACATGAGCTACTGGTGGATGAGCAACAGGCGGAACCATCCCAAGCTGTACCAGTTCCCGCCCGGCACCCTTGTCCAGACGGGCGCGTTCCTGGTCGTTTACGAGCACGAGTTCAACGGCCCGCAGGTCCCGGTGGAGCGGCGGTTCACGTTCAACTCCGCCCGGGGCGACGAGTGCTACATCTTCAAGGCCGGCACCAACGGCGATTTGCTCGGCTACCGCAAGGGCGTCTCGTTCGGCGCGGCGGCCAACGGCTATTCCTTCGGCCGCTATGTGACCAGCGACACCAACGTCGAGTTCGTGGCGCTGAGCGACCTCTCCTTCGGCACCTTCGTGCGGGCCGGCATGGCGACCAACTTGCTCGACTTCTTCCGCACGGGCCGGGGGGAATCCAACGCCCCGATCCGCATGAGTCCCGTCGTCATCAACGAAATTCACTACCACCCGATCGAGTTCGACGGTATCGGCGGCACCAACGACGACAGCCTGCATGAATTCATCGAGCTGCGCAACGTCGCCTCGACGAACGTCCCGTTGTATTACAATGCCCAGGTTTCCTCGGGAGAGAACCCGGCGTTCCTCACCAATCGCTGGAAGATTCGGGGGAACGTCGACTATGAATTCCCGAAAACCAGTTTTCCGGTCCTGGCGGCCAGCAATTACCTGCTC
>DASTLJ010000509.1:0-1866 GCA_035715125.1 Verrucomicrobiia bacterium | reverse complement strand
GCTGCGCCCGGGGACGGGCGCACTCCCGGGGTTGGCCCGGCCGGCTTCGCGGCGCGAAGCGTCCGGAGTGCGGCCGTCCCGGCCGCAGCAAGGTTCGAGTGACGAACGGTTCGGAATTGTTCCACATCGCTTGAACGTTGGATCAGGCTGCGCCCGGGGACGGGCGCACTCCGGGGATATCCACGCAGCCTCAGCGCCGGGGCGGGCGTTCATCAACCCCTCAGGTTTCAACCCTTCAAAAACTCCTCCAACGCCTGCCGCGTAATCCGCCAGGTCGGACCGATCTTCTTGCCCTTGAGCGAGCCGTCTGTGAGCGCGGCCATCACGTCGTTTTCGGTGACGTTGAGGGCGCGGGCGGCGTCGGCGGGGCTGAGCAGTTCGGGCAGGCCGGTGCCGGCGGGAGCGGCGCCGGGCAGCGGCGGCGGCGCGCCTCCGGCGGGCGGCGTGGTTTGGGCGGAGCCCATCGCGGCCATCATTTGCTGGCCCATCGCGAGGCCGGCGCCGAGTTGCGCGGCGGTGTTCGCCATCCCGCCGCCGTCGCCGCCCTTGCCCATCGCCTCGGCCATCTGGAATTTCACGTAGTCATTCAGGTTGCCGATGGCGGCCATGCTCGAGCGTTTGTCGATGGCCTGCTCGACTTCCGGCGGCACGGAGACGTTCTCGACGATGAAACTTCCCATCTCGATGCCGTACTTGGCGGTGAGTTGCGGGTTGATGACCGGCAGGAGCGCGTCGCCCAGTTCGGAGTAGCGCGCGGCCACGTCGAGCACCGGCACGTTGGACGAGGCGAGGGCGTCGGTGAACACGCTCACGATGCGTGAGCGCATGGCGTCGGCGAACTCATCGAGGCGGAACTGGTGGTCGGTCCCTGCGACCTCCTTGAGGAAGGTTTTTACGTCCACGACCTTGAAGTCGTAGGTGCCGAAGGCGCGCGCCCGCACGATGCCGAAGTCGCGGTCGCGCAGCATCACGGGGTTGCTCGTGCCCCACTTGTTGCCGGTGAAGAGGCGGGTGTTGACGAAGTAAATGTCGGCCTTGAAAGGCGATTCGAGGCCGTACTTCCAGCCCTTGAGCGTGGAGAGGATCGGGATGTTGTCGGTCTGGAGCGTGTGCTTGCCGGCGCCGAAGGTGTCACCGAACTGGCCAAGGTAAATGAACTGGCAGGTCTGCGATTCGCGGACGATGAGTTGCGCGCCGCGTTTGATTTCCTTGTCGTCGTCCGGGAAGCGCCAGGAGATGGTGTCGCGCGAGTCGTCCTCCCACTGGATGATTTCGAGGAATTGTCCTTTGAGATAGTCCATCAAGCCCATATTTGAACCTTTCGTTTTGTTGACGCCTATCATCCCCGGAAATGGAGTTCGCGAAAGAATAATTTCGGGGAGGATTTGGAATGGGGCGCGGCTCCACGGCCGGCGGGACGCCTGCCTCCACGCTTCGCACGGCGGGACCTCGCGCGGGCGGGCCGCTACTGTCCGCGTTGCTCGTCGGCCCAATGGACGGCGTGCATGAGCAGGGTCTGCCAGTCGCCGCGCACCGTCCGCTCCGGCTGGGAGGCTCCGGCAATCTCCGTCACCTGGCCTTCCCGCCAGCTGACAATTTCGTTAAACGCATCAACGCCCCGATGGGCCTCGGTCTCCGCGTGGATGACTTCGCCGTTCTTGAAATGGACCCGGCCGTGGCGACCGTTGCGGCCGGCAAAGTCCAACACCACGGAGGCTTGTCCAAGACATTTGATTTGGATGATGTCGAGCGTGCTCAGGCGGGTGAGCGAGGCCGAAAAGCCCGTTTCAGCATCCCCGTGCGCGCCGCTGACTCGCTCCCATTGATCGCGCACGAAGGCTCCCAGGGTCCGGAGATTGGTGGTCT
>DASTLJ010000508.1:0-9334 GCA_035715125.1 Verrucomicrobiia bacterium | reverse complement strand
CCGTGGCCGTTGAGAACCTTAAGCCCGGCGCCGGCGCCCTTGTCAGCGTTATCCGCGACGAGGAGGAATTGTTGCTCGCCGGCAAGACGCGTCCATTATGGCCGGCGCTCGCCGCCACCGCCGCCCTGATGCTCGCGCTGGAAATGATGCTGCTGGCCTTCTGGCGTGGCAGCAGACGTGAGTCGGCCAAACCTCCCTTCCGCGCTGAATCGTTCCTCGCGACTTCGGCTTCGACCCGGCCAACTGCAACTATGGAGGACGTCTCCAAATGAATTGCCGCAAGAGAACGCAGAGAACGCAAAGACGGAATCCTTCTAATTTCCGTTCTTTGCGTTCTCTGCGTTCTCTTGCGGCTAAATACGTATGACCTGGCTCTACACGCCGCCTTGGAGCGCGCGGCTCATTGCCGCGGTCGCGCTGGCATTGCTCGTGTTGGCGCTCGTGCGGTGGTGGCGCGAGCGGCGCGCCGGGGTGTTGCTCGTCCCGCGTTCGCTGCTCGTTGGACTGCTCCTGTGGGTCACGCTGAACCCGCAGGCGTTGCTTCCGCGCGAACGGACGGGCAAACCCAGATTGGCCGTGCTCCTCGACACTTCGGCCTCGATGTCCACAGCCGACGTGGACAACGCTTCGCGTCTCGCCGCCGCCTTGCGCGTTCTCACGAACGCCTCGACGCTCGCAACGCTCGAAAAAGAATTCATCCTCGACCTGCGCCGCTTCGACCGCGACCTGGCGCCTGCCGACCTCGTCAAACTCTCCGCGCCCGGCGCGGCCAACGGCGACGCCTCCGACATCGCCACCGCCGTCATGAGCGCCGTCTCCCAGCTCGGCGACGCCCCCGCGCAAGCCGGCCTGCTGCTCATCTCCGACGGTCGCGCCACCACGCCCGACACTCTGGACGCCGCCCAACTGGCTCTCGCTCGCAGTGTGCCGCTGTGGACCTGGAGCCTCGGCGGGCCCGTTGCCAAACACGACCTGTGGCTGGAGACGGCCTCCTCCGAAGCGCTGGCTTTCAGCGGCGCGGAAGTCGAATTGAACGCGACGCTCCGGGCCGCCGGCTACCCCAACCGCAGCTTCAAAGTCGAACTGCTCCGCGACGACAAGATCATCGAGACGCGCGAGGTTCTCCCCGACTCGAACGGCGTCGCGCGCGTGACGATAAAAGTCAAAGCCCCTGGAGCCGGCGAGCAACGCTTCGCCTTCCGCGTCCCTCCGCAGCCCGAGGAAAGCGACACTGCGAACAATGAACGCGCCGTTTTCCTCCGCAGCGTCGGCGAAAAGGTCCGCGTGCTTGTCGCCGAAGGCCAGCCGCATTGGGACACCAAGTTCCTCGTGCAAGGACTCAAGCGCGACGCGAATGTGGATTTGACCGCCGTCTATCGTCTCAACGCCCAGCGCCACGTCGCCGTGCTTTCGTCCACCGGCGCCGAAACCCGCGTCGAGCGCGACCTCTTCCCGCGCACCGCCGAGGCCATGAACGCTTTCGATGTCATTGTGCTCGGCCGCGGCGCGGAAGCGTTTTTCGATAACTCCACCGAACAACTGCTCACCGAGTTTGCGGCCAGCCGCGGCGGCAGCGTCGTGTTCGCGCGGGGAAAGCCGTACGGCGGACGCTTCCAGCCGCTGGCGAAGTTCGAGCCGGTTGCCTGGGGCAGCGGCAGCGCGCCCGGCGTGAAGCTCCGTCCGACGGAAGCGGGCCGGGACAATCCGATCTTCGATCTTGGCAGCGCCGGCACGCTCGACGAGTTGCTCGAACGCCTCCCGGCGCTCGACCACGCCAGTGTCACCCTCGGCGAGAAGCCCCTGGCCGTTTCTCTTGCCATCGCCGCCGACATGGCCGACGGCCCCGTGCTCGTCGCATACCAGCGTTACGGCCAGGGCAAGGCCCTCAGTCTCAATGCCAGCGGCCTTTGGCGCTGGGCTTTCCGCGAGTCCGGCCAGGAGGAAAGCGAAGTCGCTTATCGCCGCTTCTGGATTTCGCTGCTCCAGTGGCTGCTCAGCGGCAGCCAGTTCCTCCCCGGCGCCGACGTTTCGCTCACGAGCGCCCGCCGCTACTACACGAGCGAGCAACCGATGCAATTCCTCATCGCCACGCGCAACTTCGACACGGCCATCTACCAGCCCAAGCTCGTGATCGAGGGCGCCGGCCGCAGTGTCGAGGTCGGCCCGCGCGCTCGGGGCGACAACTTCGTCGCTGAGGCCGGCCCGTTCTCGCCCGGTACCTACCACGTGACCTTGAAGAATAACCTCGGCAAACCGGCCGAGCTGTCGCAGAGCGTCGAGGTGTTGAGCGCGTCCGTCGAGAAACGCGACCTCAGCGCCGACCCTGAAACGATGCGTCGCCTGGCGCTGCTTTCGGGCGGCCAAACCGTGACGGCCAATGACATTGCCCGGATGCCGGAAGTGGTGCGCCGCTGGGAAGCCGCGCGTCAGTTGGCGCACCGGCAGCGCCCGGTCTGGGACCGCTGGTGGGTGATAGCCGCGATGGTCGGGCTGCTTGGGGCCGAGTGGTGGTTGCGGCGTCGGGAAGGATTGCTTTGAAAAGCTGTCTTGCGACGGCTGCGAGCCGGGATTAGCTTATGGCTGATGAAACTGCGATTGGACCTGCTGGAGCACCTGACGGCGGAGGATCTGATGGAGGAGGTGCTCGCGAACAATCACCGCTACAAGCCCGAGCCGCTTTTATCCAAAACTGGGACTGGCAGCTTATCACCAGCCTCAATCGAGGAGCGTGCGAAAGAGGTCGAGCGCTGCATGGAATTAACTCGGAAACTGGAAGAGCGTGCGAAGCGGAGTGGGAAGCCAGCCGTGCGCGGGTCTTCAGCCTCGGAGAAGCCCTCGACTTCCTGAAGAGCTTTCACCGAAAGGCTCCGTTTCTCTTCTTCAACGGCAACACGTTCGCCGACATTGGCCGCCGCTTGTCCATGGCGCTGTTCAGTAGTCTGCCGGCCGTTCGACAGCGCGAAGTCGCCTCCGCCATCGCCCATTACATCGCCGGCGTGCTGGACCGCGAGTCGATGGTCGAGCTCGTCGAGTCTCTTTGTGCCAGCGTAGAACTCAAAGCTGGCGATCGGGTCAAAACGCTGCGCGGTTCGACGCGCGGCGTCATCCTGCGCTTGCTCGAAGACGGGCGCGTCGCCTGGCGACCCGACGGTAGTCGATCGGAACTAACGGCACTGCCCGAATCGTTGCTGCCCCTTTAGCTCAGGAGCTTCTCGATGATCTCCCCCTCCACATCGGTCAGCCGATAACTCCGGCCGTTGTGGAGGTAGGTGAGTCGTTTGTGATCCATGCCGAGCAGGTGAAGCATGGTCGCATGCAGGTCGTGCACGCTCACACGATCCTTGACCGCTTTGTAGCCAATTTCGTCCGTCTCGCCATAGCTTGCGCCGCCCTGGATGCCCGCGCCGGCCATCCAGGCCATGAATCCGTTGGGGTTATGATCGCGGCCGCCGTTGCCCTGAGAGACCGGCATGCGGCCAAACTCACCGCCCCAAATCACGAGCGTACTGTTCCACAAACCGCGGCGTTTCAGATCGGTGAGCAGCCCGTGGATCGGCATATCGGTCGAGGCGCAGTGTTGCGAATGATTTCCCTTGAGGTCGCTGTGGGCGTCCCATTCACCGTCGCTGTAGACCTGGACGAATCGCACGCCGCGCTCGATCAGCCGCCGGGCCATCAGACACTTGGCGCCGATGCTTTTTGAAACATCCTCGTCGAGACCGTAGAGGGCAAGGGTCTCTTTCGACTCGGAGGAGAAGTCAGCCAGATCGCTGGCCTCCATCTGCATCCGATACGCCAGCTCGAAGCTGGCAATGCGGGCGAGCAAATCCGGTTCCCCTTCATGCTGCTTCAGATGATGGACGTTCGCCTGCTTGAGGAAATCGAGTTGCGCCCGCTGGTCATCACGCGTGACGCGCTCGGGCCGGGTGAGATTGAGAATCGGCGCGCCAGAGGAACGGAACAGCGTACCCTGGTAGCTGGTGGGCAGAAAGCCGGCGCTCCAATTGAGCGGACCGCCCTTCACGCCCTGGTTGTTGCCGAGCACGACGTAACCCGGAAGGTTTTGGCTTTCACTCCCCAACCCGTAAGTGATCCACGCCCCTGCGCTCGGAAAGCCGGGCCGGGGAATGCCCGTGTTGATCTGGTAGAGCGCGGGCACGTGATCGTTCGATTCGCTGTAAAGCGACTTGATGAACGCGAAATCGTCCACGTGCTTCGCCACGTTCGGATACTTTTCACAGACCCACGCGCCCGACTGGCCGTATTGCTTGAAGCTGAAAGGCGACTTCATCAGCGGGCCCGGATTCCCGTTGAACACGTCGATGTCGATGCGCTGTCCGTCGCGCTTGGTCAGTTCGGGCTTGGGATCGAACAGGTCCACCGAACTGGGCGCGCCTTCCATGAACAGCCAGATAATCGATTTGGCCCTGGCCGCGTAATGCGGCGTGCGCGGGGCCATCGGCGAGTTGAGAGTTGAGAGATGAGAGTTGAGAGATAATCCGTCGGCGGCCAGCAGGCCGTCACCTTGCAACAAGTCCGCCAACGCCACCAGGCCGAAGCCCGCGCCGGCCTTTTTCAAAAAGTCGCGCCGGTTCGCGAACTTTTCGTAGCGCCCACAATGATGGCTCATGTCGAACTTTTACTCGCTCGCGGATTGTTTGACAACTGCCTTGCGCCGTCGCGCCTCGTTACAGCGGTAGCAGCCGACGTGAGGAGGCTCATTATTTATTCCTCGGACGTCTTAAAGCTGCTGGAGCGCAAATGGCCACGGACATGCCGAGGCAAACCGATCCGATAGCAGCCGACGTAAGGAGGCGCAAATTCATCGGGCGAGCTTGGACGATTGGAGTCAGAGCCTCCTTACGTCGGCTGCTACGAACTTATCGCTCAATCCACGTAAATGAATTCGTTCAGAGCGAAGATTGCCTGACAGAAGTCGGCCAAGGCGAGATTCTGTGAATCGCTTTTGGGTTCGTCTGGCTCGCGCGCGGAGCGTTGCCGGAGCTGGGCGTTGAGGAAGGCAGTGCCAGATTGGAGTTCGCCGTTGGACGGTTCGCGGCCCAGCGCCAGCCGCCAGGCGAGGCGAACTTGCGCCTCGGGTTCGGGGCCTGCTTCCTTGCCTACTCGTTCAGCGAAGTCCAGGGCGCGCGCGCGAACGAATTTATCGTTTAACAGCGCCAGCGCCTGCGGGGCCACCGTCGTGTTTTCGCGGCGGCCGCAACTGGCTTGCGCATCCGGCCCGTCGAACGCCTGCATGAGCGGCTGCTGCACGACGCGTTTATGGAACATGTAGACGCTGCGCCGGCGCGTGGCGGGAGTGTCCTTCAGGTCCTTGGGATAGGGGTCTTTCATGTTGCGGGCCTGAATGGCCTCGGGCGCGATGGGCGCCTTGACGGCCGGGCCGAACATCTGCGGATTGAGCGTGCCGCTCACCCCCAGCATCGAGTCGCGCAGAATTTCCGACTCAATGCGTTGCGGACGCCGCCGCCAGAGAAGGCGATTGTCCGGGTCACGAGCCAGTGCATCAGTAATCAGTAAGTCAGTATTCAGTGAACCAATGCGCGACCGCCGCCTCCGGCCCGACTGATTACTGATTACTGATTCACTAATTACTGAACTCTGGCAGTAGGTCGCGCTCGTCACGATCAGCCGGTGCAACGGTTTCAGCTTCCAGCCGCCCTTCACGAATTCGTGCGTCAACCATTCCAATAATTCCGGGTGCGTGGGCGGGTCGCAGCGCGCGCCGAAATCGTTGACGGTGCGGACCAGGCCCTGGCCGAAGTGATGCTGCCAGACGCGGTTCACGATCACCCGCGCGGCCAGCGCGCCCGCGCCGTGCTCGACATCCGTCATCCATTGTGCCAGGGCGCGCCGTTGTAGGGTGGAATCGGATCGGCGGCTTTCGGCGCGCGCCACGGCCCAATAGTCCGCGGCCGATTGGCCGCGCGTGAGCACCGTCAGGAAACCCAACTCCACCGGCTCGCTCTTCGCCCGGAAATCCCCTCGGGCCAGCAAAAACGTTTCGCGCGGCTTGGGGCCGAAGTCTGCGAAGCCAAACGCGGTGGGCAGCGGTTTGGGTTTCCGGGCTTCCACAGCCTTGAGGGTTTTCTGCCGCGCGTCCCACTCGCCGCGTTCCTCATCGGAAAGGAATTGCCGAAAGTCCTTGTCTTCGACTTTGAGTTCCTTGGAGAACCTCTTCGCCAGTTCCTGGGCCTTCGAACTGTTTGGATCGTTTTTGAGAAGGGCCCTTTCGTCATCCTTGATTTTCAGGGCGTCGATCTTCGCGTCTTGCGCGGCAGTTTCGTGAGGCTTGCGCGCCTGCCGGATCCACTCGTCCAATGCCTTCTTCGCCGCGTCGAATTCCTGCTTCCACTTTGTTTCCGTCTCGCGGTGACGCCGGACCTCTTCGAGCGGGGCGAGCGGCACTTGCGCGCGGTCGCCGCCGTTGAAGGCGTTGAGCATCCGGTAATAGTCGCGTCTCGGGACAGGATCGTACTTGTGATCGTGGCAGCGCGCGCAACCGAGCGTCAGGCCGAGCATGGCCGAGCCGGTGGTCGCGATCATGTCATCGAGTTCATTGAAGCGGGTGCGGATTCTTTCCTCCTCCATCAGGTTGTCCGGGAGGTCCGCGTGCGTGCCCGCCGCGATGAAGCCGGTCGCCGCGATGGCCTGTGGGTTGTCGGGTTCCAGTTCGTCGCCGGCCAGCTGCCAGCGCGCGAACGTGTCGAAGGCGAGGTCGTCATTCAGGCTGCGGATGACGAAGTCGCGGTAATGATAGGCGGTGGGCCGGTCCGCGTCGCTCTCCTGGCCGTCGCTGTCCGCGTAGCGCACCACGTCCAACCAATGTCGTGCCCAGCGTTCGCCGTAATGCGGGCTGGCCAGCAGGTGGTCGACCAGCGATTCCACGGCCGATCGGGCGTTGGCCGCATATTCACGAAGGAAGGACTCGACTTGTTCGGGCGTCGGCGGCAGTCCGATGAGATCGAAATACATTCTGCGCACCAGGATTCGCGCCTCGGCTTGCGGCGACAGTGCCAACTTGTTCGCTTCGAGCCGGGCCAGGATGAATCGATCCACCGGCGTGCGGACAGCGGCGACATCCTTGACTGAGGGAAGGGACGGGCTCTTGAGCGGAAGATAAGACCAATGCTTGCGGTCCGCGTCCGTGACCGTCATTTCAGTCGCCGCCGTGGCGGCCGACGCCATCAACAGGGCGGCCAGGGTCAGAACTAATGATTGTCTCATGGCGTGAGCGACTGGCACCGACAGTGGAACACCGAAGCGGAACCGCCGCTGTGTTTAGCCTGTATCGGGCGGCATCGAATTCAATCTCAAAAATCTCGAATCACTACGGCGCTCTCACGAGCGGCGAGTGCTTGAAGATCAGGACTTCGGGCTTCTTGGGAAGGGTGTCAGCGGAGAAGTCGTGCGTGTGCGTCTCCAGATATCGCACGTTGGTCTCTCCTTTCGCCCATCCCTCGATGCCGCCGAGAGCCTCGGGGCTCCCGGCAACCGGTTCGAGGTCGTCGTGCCGGTAGTGCATCGGAACCAGGACCGACGGTGATACTCGTTTGCGGATAGCGGCAATCTCTTCCGCTTTGAGAATGTGAAATTGCGAATCGATTGGCATCATGAGCAGGTCCACGCGGCCAAGTTGTCCGATGGTGTCGTCGCGCAGTGGGCCATTATCGCCAAGGTGGACGATCCTGAGCCCTTCAACCTCCAACAACCAGATCGTGTTGATCTGGCCGAATTCCTTGCCCCACGGGTCCGCGTGTTTTCCTGCGAATCCGACGACTGTGACGTCGCCGATTCGGTTCGTGCCAGGAGTGCGTAGGACGAGGGTCTTCTCTGGCCAAGGAACCTTGCGCCCCATCGCTTCGCCGCCGTCGTGGTCGTAGTGCGGGTGCGAAATCAAGACGGCATCGGCATGGAGGTTCGGAGGAAAGTCATAGCCCAGCCAAACGCGGCTTGCATACGGGTCGAGAAGCACCTGCTTTCCGGCAGTCGTGGTGACGCGGAAACAGGCGTGAGCGATGTACTCAACAGTGATTCCGCCCTTCTTTATGGCAGAATCAGGCTTGCGCGTCTCCTTGGCCGGTTGCGCCGATGCGGCCCAGCATCCAACGGCCAGGCCAAAGAGAATCCGGCAAACGTGCTTCTGATTCATTTCGTTGTTCGGAGTCGGTGCGCAGCGGATTGACTTCAACCCAGTTTTTTGTGGCGGGTTGACATCCTACCGTCATTCTTGCGCTTGGGATCGCGACAAAAAGCTTAATTCGTTAGGCGGCGTGGTCACCGGCTCGAACTGGTCACTGCGGGGAGGGCTTCTGAACGGCCGGTGGCACGACTGGAGCCTCAATGGTCGTCGAAACAGTGTTGTGAATAGAATGCATGCGCCTGGCACGTGTCTTGGACGGGGGGCTGGACTCGTAGGCAACCCAGCCAAGCAACGCGACGCTGACCGCCGTGAGCAGCACTACTTTGGCTTTGCGTGTTGTTTTCATACGGTGCGTTTGGGTGTGATGCGCGGACGCCGCCTAGCTCAGCGACTCGGCCCACCAGGGGCCACGATGGCAACCACAGCTCGATGGCCGGGCGCTGCAGCGCATGGTTAGCGAACCAACCGCCTCCGAGGCGGAGCAATGACGTGAAAAGCTGTAATTCGACACTGTATTGCTTATCAGGCACTTCTGTGTCCAGCTCTTCAGGAGGCGTTCCGTTCGCTTCGGAATAAACGCTCATGAGTGAGTTAGTTACTGATAGGAATTTGCTTTTTGAACGCTGCGCGGTTCAAACCGTCAGTTAATAAACGTCCCTTGCGAACAACCATTGGCTGAACGACAAACTTGTATTCATCTAAATCGCCGCGTTAGGAGAGCTGAAGCTTTTACTATAGAACCCAGACCGATCGAAGCAGCAAACGCGTCGCTTCCCGGCAGTGAGCATCGCGCAGGCATTGTCGACCCGACGCACGCGAGTCTCTGGCCGCTTGGCGGAGGCGATCCAGTGGATCCAATCTCTGCGCGCGATGGGCGTGATGTCCGACCACAACGCCCGCGCTTTCGGGGCGGCCGCGAGAGCCTTCCGCAGATCTGCCGGCACCCTGGGTTCCGGTTCCTCTCCCGACGGCGCGATCTCCAGCGTGACGACGTCGCCTGCGTCTGCGCTCGCAGCTTCGCGCATCTTCCGCTTCACTCTGAGCCAGTGGCTTCTTTGGCCGTCTGGCTCGAGCGTGGCTCGAAAGGGGAAGCCATTGATGGTGCCTTCGACCGTCGTCATGCCCCGCGAGGGGAGCTTCGCACTGGCGTCCTTTGGTAGGGTAAGAAAGGTC
>DASTLJ010000507.1:0-5222 GCA_035715125.1 Verrucomicrobiia bacterium | reverse complement strand
CGTACTCTGGCAGGCCCGCCTCGAACGCAAGGTCGTCTCCCGCCAACAGATGATCGAAAAAAGTCCGCGTGAGGATCGTCGGGACGGTTACGTCAGGGCGGAAACCTGCCAGGCGTGTCACCCGGCTCAATACGCCTCCTGGCACCGGTCGTTTCATCGGACCATGACGCAGTTCGCCACGCCGGAGGCCGTACGCGGCAATTTCAGCAACATCACGCTCCGGCTGCCGGGCGAGGCCTTCCATCTGACCCGCGAAGGCGATGAGTATTATGTCGAGATGCTCGATCCCGACTGGCGCTACGTGCAATTACTGAAATCGGTGGCGTTCAAACGCGGCGAAGGACCGCAGCCGCCGATGGAGGAAAACCCGCCCCGGGCCAAACGCCGCGTGGGCATGCTGACCGGGTCCCATCACATGCAGGCCTACTGGCTGCCAAGCGCTTACGGCAACATGCAGTTCAGCCTGCCGTTCACCTACCTGTTCGCGGAACAACGCTGGGTGCCGCGCAATGATGTCTTCCTGCTCAAACCGGGGTCGACCCATCTCCAGCAGGTCTGGAACAACAACTGCCTCAATTGCCACGCCACCGCTGGCCAGCCTCGCCAGGACCCCAAGACCCATGTGAATGACACTCGCGTCGCCGAGTTCGGCATCTCCTGCGAAGCCTGTCACGGTCCGGGCCAAGAGCACGTCCGCGCCAACTCCACACCGCTCCGCCGCTACGCCCAACATCTCGACGGCAATCCCGACCCCACCATCGTCAATCCCAGCCGCCTCGATCATCGCAAATCCTCCGATACCTGCGGGCAATGCCACGCCATCCGACACCGCCCCAAACAGGACGACTGGAATCTCCACGGCCTGCGCTTCCGTCCCGGCGGGGACCTGGAAGGGTGCGCGCCGCGCGTGATTTACGACGGCACCGGACTCCAGCTCGCCGGAAACGAGAAGAAACGTGAACTGATGGAGGGCTGTTACTGGCCGGACGGCCAGACCCGCGTTTCCGGACGCGAGTTTAGCGCGCTGGCCGACAGCGGCTGCTTTCAGCGCGGGCAGATCTCCTGTCTGTCCTGCCACTCCATGCATCAGTATGCGGACACCGACGACCAGTTGAAGCCAGGCATGCAGGGCAATCGCGCCTGTCTCCAGTGTCACCAGGAATACGCCGGCCGCCTCGAACAACACACCCGCCACCAGCCCGGCTCCCCGGGCAGCCTGTGTTACAACTGTCACATGCCGCACACGACCTATGGCCTGCTCAAGGGCATTCGAAGCCACACGATCAACTCACCCACCGTCGCCTCCGACGTGGAGGCCGGGCGTCCGAACGCCTGTAATCTGTGTCACCTCGATCGCAGCCTGGGCTGGACGGCTGGGAAGTTGCGCGATTGGTATCGAATCCCACCGCCGGCGTTGACCACCAACCAGCAGAATCTTGCAGCCTCGGTTCATGGGACGCTGGTGGGGGATGCCGGGCAGCGCGTTTTGTGGGCCTGGCATATGGGCTGGAACCCTGCGCTGGAGATTTCCGGCACGAATTGGATCGCACCTCACCTTGCGCACGCTTTGACCGACAGCTACAGCGTGGTGCGCTACAATGCCGGACACTCGCTCCGGCGCCAGGCCGGTTTCGAGCAGTTTGATTACGACTTTATCGGGTCGAACGATCACCTGCTCCAGGCGCGCGATCGGGCGACCGGCATCTGGCGTTCGCGCCAGACCAACACCAGCCCGGCGCACTCGGCCGCCCTGATCGAAGCCGGCGGACGCCTGAACGAAGCGAAACTTCAATCCCTGCTCCAACAGCGCAACGATCGCCCGATGGAACTGCTCGAATGAACCCACCCGATCTCGCGGCCGAGACTGTCCGATTTCGAAATGATCCCAGCGGTGAATCGACAAACCGGCGCGCGTGTTTACGTTTTACGTTTCACGTTTTACGCATCACGCATCACGCACCAAGCCTCACGCCCCCACCTCAAACTTATCCCGTTCCGCGTCATACTTCAGCTTGGTCAGCCCCCGCTGCCGCGCCACCTCGTCGACGAACGCGGCGATGGACCGCAGCAGGTTGCGTTTCTCCTGTTCCAGGAACCAGCCGAAGATGGGCATCGTCAGCAGCAACATCCACAGCCAGGGTTCGTCGCGGGCGACGACGCCGATGAGCAGCATCTCGAAACCGAGCAGCGACCAGAAGGCGGCCTTGGCCGGCAGCGACCAGAAGGCGCGCAACCGGCAGCGGAACAGCCGCTTGCCCCCGTCGAAATCCTCCGTCGCCGTCGTCAGTTGGAGCTGGCTCCAGCGGCTGCCGAATATTTCGATGTCATACTCGCTCCAGCCCGAGTCGGTCTTGCTCGGCCAGCCTTGTTGATCCAGCCGCAGCACCAGCCCATTCACCCAGTCGATGCGGTCGATGCCGTGATCGCCCCAGAAGTGGAGCCGCCCGAGCGGTTCGCCGGAGTCCTTCCGGCTCAATCCCTCGAGCCGTTCGACGGCTGCCTGCGGTGTGGGACGCAATCCGAGCCTGCCCTTGTAACGCGCCCAGCCCCGGGAGATCGGTTGCAGAAAGAACAACAGCGCCACCAGTGCCCGCGACCACAGCCGCTGTCGGTCCTTCGGCAGTTCCGCCTGCCACCCCGCCGTCACGCACACCGCCAGCGAGACCATCAGGCTCGCCAACGCAACCGGGAACAAAAAATGGAACGGCGCCGAAAGCGCCAGCAACGGCAAGGTGACCAGCACGTGAAATTCGAAGGAGGTCAGCAGCATCAGCGCCCACGAGGGTTCCGCCGCGTAGAGCGTTTGAAAAAAGCCGGTGGCGAATGTGCCGTGGTAGATCACCGAGCGCCCGAGCACCAGGCCGAACTTGCCCGCCGTATAAATCCGCCCCCGCCACAATCCGCCTCCGAGCGAGTTGAAGTACTCCGGATGCTTGCGGACCAGCATCGCCTCCGCCTCGCCGTAGCCCTCCTGCTGCTTGAGGTAGGCCCGCACCGTCGAGCGCCGGTAATGCCAGACGAATCCCGCCGGGTTATACCCGATGCGATACCCCCGCTGCTGCAGCCGCCAGCACAAGTCCACGTCATCGCCCGCCTTCGTGAATATCGGATCGAATCGGCCGATCTCCTCCAGCGCCCACTTGTAAAACGCCATGTTGCAACCGGGGATGTGCTCGGCCACCCGATCGTTCAACATCACGTGGGCCGGTCCGCCCGGCGACACAAGCACCGCCGCGGCCACCGGCGAATCCTCGGGCGGCAGGAAATTCGGCCCGCCGATGCCTGTGAACCGGCTACTGATTAAATCACCCACGAGGTAGTAGAGCCAGTCTTCGTCCGCCCGGCAGTCCGCGTCCGTGAACGCGACGATCTCACCCTGCGCCGCGGCGATGCCCGTGTTGCGGGCGACCGACAGCCCATGGTTCTCCTGCCGGATGACGCGCAGGTCGGGATAGAGCGAAGCGATTTGCGGCGTCGCGTCGGTCGAACCGTCGTCCACCAGAATCACTTCGTAATCCGGATAATTCAGCCGCCCCAGCGAATCCAGGCACGGCCGGAGCGTGCGCGCGCCGTTGTAGCAGGCAACGACGACCGACACCTTCGGGTGATGCGTCATCGGGAAATGCGGCGCGACGGCGAACGCATTTCGGACCGCGTAAAACGACTCCTTGGGCTTCCGCTCGCGTGTCGTCAGGCCCATGAACCAGCCCGTGACCGGATGGCCGCCCTTGAACCAGTCATCCGTGAAGCTGAACACGATCATCCCCGCCAGCCCACTGCGGAAGCCCGCTTCGATCTGCCAGGCCAGCATCTCGCTCTTGGCGGTCTCGCCCTCCTGCTGCGAGTCCGCGCCGAACTCGCCCAGCACCAGCGGCAGCGTGTCCGCCTGGTTCTGCAGCCGCGCCAGGTAATTCTCGAACGGCCGGCGGTGGTGCAGATAGACGTTGAAGCAGACGAAATCCACGTTGCGCGGCCGGAGGAACTCCGTGGGGGGATAGTTCGCGAACGTGCAGAGGCACTCCGGGTCCTCCGACTTGGCGATCTCGACCAGCTCCTCGATGAACGCCGTGACCTCCCGCGCCCCGCTCCACCGCGCGACGTCCGCCGGGATTTCGTTCACCACGCTCAGCGCGAACACCGCCGGGTGCCCCGCGCAAGCCCGCGCCGCCTCGCGCACCGCCGTCCGCGCCGACTCCATCGCGATCCTGGATTCGAGAAAACAGCGGAATTTTTGCCACGGGATGTCGACCAGCAGCCTCAGCTCGTGTTGGGCCGCCAGGTCCAGCAGCCAGCGCGGCGGCACGTCGTAAACACGCAGCACGTTGGCCCCGAGTTCGCGGGCCAGCTCGAAGTCCCTGGCCGTCTGCTCCGGCGAGGCGAAGGATTCCTTTCCGTTGTGCGGCGCGAACGGGCCGTAGGACACGCCCTTGAGGCAGAATTTCTTCTCCCCGGCGCGGAAAAACTTGCCGTCCACGCGCACGCGCGGCAGTGAGGAAGCGCCATCAGCCATAGTCCGGCCGCTAAAAGCCACGGAACCGATGGCCGAAGCAAGCGGATTTGGACTTGGAGGCGTAGCTGCGACCGTGAGGTCGCGGGCTGGATTTTGGACGATTTGGGCCGCCGCTTCCCATCTCCCGGAGGGAGATTTGAAAATAGCCCACGCTTTCAAGCGTGGGACTGTCGAATCGGAGCATCGCGTCCCGAAGGGACGGCTGAATCACTCTTACAAAAATGGGAAAATGAACCGATGGATCACATGCGCTGGATTCGGCCGTCCCTTCGGGACTTGTAGATTGTCGAACCTGAACCCGGCAGTAAACTGCCGGGCTATTCTCGATTCTCCCTCCGGGAGAGAACTCCAACAACAAGTGCGCGCCGCGTGTCCTGGATCCAGCGTAGCGCAGGCTGCCCAGCCTGCTGTTTCGCGGGTTGCCAACCCGCGAGCGTTGGAACCGAACGGAACGTCAGTTGGCAGTTAGCAGCCCGTTGAAGAAACCAGGTGCGGTTGTAGCGGCGGTCTGTGACCGCCGAAATCGGGCCAGAAAGTGCAGTCTGTTCGGCGCTCATAGAGCGCCGCTACAGTTGTTCGGCGCTCATAGAGCGCCGCTACAGTTATTGAACGGGCAGTTACGGCGTCCGCCGACTGGCAGTCGGCGAAACTGCAGACAGGGCTGTCTGCGCTACCCAAGCAGCTACTTGAATCGGATGGTCACCTTGTTGCG
>DASTLJ010000506.1:0-23273 GCA_035715125.1 Verrucomicrobiia bacterium | reverse complement strand
GTGGGACTTCATCGTCGGCGCGTTCGTTGTGAAAGCGAGCCCGGCGGCCAAGATTATCGGCGTCAGCTTGATGACTTTCTCTCAGGCCGTGCTGAACCACAAAGGCATACGGCTCACTACGCGGCTCACGGACTTCAGCGGCTGGCTTATCCTCGTCGTCGCGGTTGCGCTCACGGCGGCGATGCTCTGCTACTCGGGCGGATTCGACTTCGCGCGTCTGGTGACATTCACAAATTACAGTGGCGATCCGGGCGCGAAGGTTTTCCCGCGCGTCGAAAACATTCCCTGGCTCTTCGCGCTCGGCCTGATGCTCCCCGCCTATACGATTACCGGCTTCGATGCCTCCGCTCACACATCCGAGGAAACCCTCGGCGCGTCGCTCAATGTGCCGAAAGGCATCGTTCGCTCCGTGCTCGTGTCGGGAATCTTCGGCTGGCTCATGCTCTGCGCCATTGTGCTGGCCATGCCGGACATGAACGTCGCTGCGGCGCAAGGAGGCAATGTCTTCTATTGGACCGTGAACAATGTGCTGCCGCGTCCGCTCGCCGCCGTGCTCTACGCCGGCATCGGTCTCACGCAATATTTCTGCGGGCTGGCGGCGCTCACGTCGGCCTCGCGCATGGGCTTCGCGTTCGCGCGCGACGGCGGGCTGCCGGCGCTGTTGCGGCGGGTGAGTCCGCGCTCGCGCACCCCGTCGGCAGCCATCTGGGCCGTAGCGGGGCTGGCCGTGCTTTTCATCGCGTGCGTGCCCTACGTGACCATCGCGGCGGTGTGCGTCATTTTTCTTTACCTTTCCTACGTGCTGCCAAGCGTGGCGGGTTTCTTTGCGCACGGGCGCTCGTGGACGACGATGGGCCCCTGGCAACTCGGCCGCTGGTATCGGCCACTGGCGGTGGTGTCGGCGTTGTTCTGCGGGTTCCTCATCGTGGTGGGGATGCAGCCGCCGAACGAGCAAGCGGTGTGGATTGTCGGCGGGTCCGTCGCGTTGCTGGCAGTGGTGTGGTTTGCGGTCGAAAGAAAACGCTTTCGCGGGCCACCATCCATTCCCCGGCAAAGCGAGGCCCCGCCCGGATCCTGAGTCAACGAGGGATGCAGGATCGGTCGGAGCAGCGGCTGGCGCGCGTATAAAGATGCGCGCCATGGCCATGGATCGGTCGAGGGATCGTTTGCCTTTCACAGCCGAACAAGCTTAAATTGTCGCCCGTGAACCGCGCTCGGCCAAACCGCCCCGCGCTCGGCCAAACCCAGCTTTGGCCGAATTCCTGTTAGGCGGCGTTCGCATTTATGATACTTGCAGACGTTCCAGCCAGCACTTACTTCGGGATGCCAGTGGTGATCGTCGCGTGTGTGGCGACGTTCATCGCGGTTGTGGTTGGCGCTGTCTTGGCGTTGCGGGCCTCGTCACGGACGACTGGATTGCGCATCTTGCGAATCGCGCTTTATTCAGTTCCGTTTGAGATCGGGTTGCTCTTACTTGTGCTTGCGCTCGATACGCCAGGATGATTTATGAGCAGACCCGCGCCGCCTAACCGTACGCTGCAGCGAACTCGGCCATTGCGTCCAGGTTGCAATCGAACGCCCTCGTGGGCCGGGTCGCTGAACTTTTGTCATTAGGCCACTTCGCACGCTATGACACTACGACATCTCATCACGATTATGGGTCTCCTCTCATTTCTCCTTGGCGGCTGCAGCAAGCAGTCAGCGCCGCCGAGTGCTCCGAGTCCCGATGCACCCGTCCTGAAGGTCACAGTCTTTGCCGATAGTCGGCTCACTGTGGATGGCACGGCATCTACCGTTCAGGCGCTTCGAGAGTCGCTGCGGAGTTTGAGCGAGAAGCATGGAGTCGTTTGGTATTACCGAGAGGCAGGCCAGCAAGAGCCACCCCCAATTGCGACGGAGGTGATGCAAGCGGTCATTGACGCGCGGCTACCGATTCGACTTTCGAGCCGTCCCGATTACTCTGATTCCATCGGGTTCGATGGCAAGCCGATCACCAAGTGAGTATGGACACCCAGCGGCCTAACCATACGCCGCACCGGCCTTCGCGCTCCGGTTGCAATCGAACGCCCTCGTGGGCCGGGTCGCTGGGCTTGGTCGGCGTCATGCGCACGCGCAAGCAAAAAGTAATCACGATGATTTGCCTCCCGGCGCTCGTTGGCGCGGTTGCATGGGCGCTAGGTTCATCGCCTGCACCGAGCGTCTCGCTTCAGGTTTTTGGGTACGAGACGAACACGATTGACGAGCCGGGCATTTTTACCAATCACCAGTATTTCTGCGCATTGGTCCGCTTCACCAATAGCGGCACCAGAGCTGTCACGTACTACGGCGATGGCATCGGGAGTCCATTCTACGAGTGTTCGATTCAGACCCAGCAAGGGTGGGTCAGCCAGACACCGATTCGCTGCGGTCTCGGCTCAGGCTACAAGACACTCAGGCCGGCGCAGGCCGCAGCGTTCACAGTCTTGCTTCACGAGCCAGACCAACCATTGCAGGTTTCGATTGAGTATTCACAGCCACGGGCTACCGACAGGATTTGGCGGCTGCTGCCACAGTGGCTCACACAGCGGATACCGTGGGCGAAGGGGAAGCGCACTGCTTCGGTTGTGATTCACAAGCTTGACCCAGGACCATGACGCCTAACCCCAAGGGTAGCTTTGAGCGGAGCGCGCGAGGGATCCAAGGAACGAGGAGGACGTCGTCGCGCGGAACCTCAAAGCTACTTTGTACTGAACGAGCCCGGTGGACTCACCGGACGAGGATAACTTCAGGTGAAGGCAGAATCGCCCGCCCACTTTCAAGCGCGACCATGACCTCGAGGCCGCCCGACCACCTCCGCCGCGCAGGAAGGCGAGTAATCCCTCAGTCAGGCGAGGCGAGCGCACTTGTGAGTCGCTTGATTACTCAGCGTTTCTTGGCTCCGGCTCGCGGGGACGCTCGCCCCATCGGCCTTCACTGAGGGGTTGCGGGGCGCATCTTGCCATTACCACCAACGTAGGGCAGGCGTCTCGCCTGCCCGGCCGAGCGAAGCGAGGCCTTGGTGGTGCGAAAGCCGCGCCTTTCGGCGCGGCTGGGCAGGCGAGACGCCTGCCCTACTTTCACGGTGCGACCTCGACCGTGGTGGTACACCCAAGATACGCCCGGGGTTACGCGGTGTGCGGCTTTGACGTGTGCGGCTTTGACGTGCGGCTTTGACGTGCGGCTTTGACGTGGACAAGCCGCGTTGAATCCTTTCTCCTCCGAGCATGACTCCGTTGCAGCCTCACCTGGTTCTGATCGCTTGGCTGGCTTTGCCGGCGCTCGATGCGGTGGCCGCTGAACCGTTGCCACCCCAGGGCAAGGCCGTTCCGCTCTTTGACGGCCGCACGCTCGCCGGCTGGGAGGGCAATCCAAAACTCTGGCGCGTGCAGGACGGCATGCTCACCGGCGGTTCGCTGACCGAGACCGTGAAGCAGAACGAATTTCTGGCCACTACGCGCGATTACACGAATTTCATCGTCCGCTTAAAAATCAAGCTCACCGGCACGAACGGATTCATCAATTCTGGTTTTCAGATCCGCAGTCAGAGAGTGCCGAACAATTCCGAGATGGCCGGTTACCAGTGCGACTTCGGCGAGCCGAACTGGTACGGCGCCATCTACGATGAGTCGCGCCGCAACAAGGTCATGGCCCCCTCCGACATGAAGGCGCTGCGCCCCGCGCTTCGCGTCAACGACTGGAACGAATACGTCATCCGCGCCGACAGCTCGCGCGTGACGACCTGGATCAACGGCGTGATGGGCGCCGATTTCCACGAGCCGGACTTGAGCCTGCCGAATTACGACTGGGGCAAACTCGGCATCCAGATCCACGGCGGCGGCAAGGCGGTCGTGCAGGTGAAGGACATTTCGATCGAGGAACTTCCGACCCCGCCGCCGGGCAAGAAATTCATCGGCGCGCCGGAGCCGGCCAAGGGCGCGAAGGCGTCGCCGCTCACGCCGGAGGAGGAGCGCGCGTCGTTCACGCTGGCGCCCGGATTCGAAATCGAATTGGTCGCCGCCGAGTCCGAGGGCATCGGCAAGTTCGTTGCCGTCGATTGGGATTTGCAGGGCCGGCTCTGGACGATGACCGCGCTCGAATATCCCGTGGACGCCAACGAAAACCCCGCCGCCGCGAAGGAGCTTTACGCCAGCAAGGCGAAGGACAAGGTGCTGGTGTTCGACCGCGACGCGAAATCGCCCACGGGCTATTCGCCCAAGCCCCGCGTTTTCGCCGATGGACTCGCCATCCCGCTCGGCATCCTGCCGTACAAGAACGGCGTCTATGTCCAGCACGGTCCGGACATCGTGTTCCTCAGCGACACCGATGGCGACGGCCGCGCCGACAAGCGCGAAGTGATCCTCAGCGGGTTCGGCGTGCAGGATTCGCACTTGTTTCCGCACCAGTTCACGCGCGCGCCCGGCAACTGGATTTGGATGGCCCAGGGCGCCTTCAACTACGGCAAGGTCCGCACCACGACCGGCAAGGAGCAACAGTTCGACCAGACCCGCATGGCGAAGTTCCGCTATGACGGCTCGGACTTCGAGATCACCAGCCAGGGCCCGTGCAACATCTGGGGCCTGGTCCTGGACGGCGAGGGGCAGGCGTGGATTCAGGAAGCGAACGACTACGGCTATCCCGTGATGCCGTTTCACGAATACGCCAATTACCCCGGCTGCTCCGACGCGCAATGGAAAAGCTACGCGCCCGAATTCCCCGGCACCGCTCCTGAGTTTCGCATGGGCGGCACGGGGTTGAGCGGGCTGGCGCTCTCGGACAAGTGGGGCGGGCGGGCAAGTAATCAGTTATCAGTAATCAGTAATCAGTCTAGGACGGCGAAGGCCAATCGACTGATTACTGATTCACTGATTACTGATTACTCGACCTTCCCCGAGGCGTACTGCGCGGTCATGTACATCGCCAACCCCATCGTCCGAAAAATCCAGGCCGTGAAAATCACGCCCGACGGCCCGCGCTTCCGTTATCAGAAGCTTCCCGACTTCGTGCAATCCAGCGACGAATGGTTCCGCCCCGTCGCCCTGCGCACCGGCCCCGACGGCTGCCTTTACATCGTGGACTGGTACAACAAAATCATCTCGCACAACGAGGTCCCCCGGAACCATCCCGATCGCGACAAGAAACGCGGCCGCATCTGGCGCGTCAAGCACAAGGACCAGCAGCCCTTCCCGGTGCCCGACTTCATGAAGCTCACTGGCGACGAACTGCTCGCGAAGCTTGGCGGTCCATCGCTCCAGCAAAGCCACATGGCGTGGCAAGCCATCACCGACCGGCAGATGAAGGAACTCGTGCCGCGGCTCCAGGGCATCATCACCGACAGATCGCGCTCTGCGTCAAAACGCATCACGGCACTGTGGGCGCTGGAGGGATTGGATGAGGACGGACGTTTGGGCAAAGGTGCAGCGTATCTTGAGATGCTGAAGCCGCTGGTCAAAGACGCGAACCGGAACGTCCGTCGCGAGGCCATTCGCTCTATTGGCGCGCACTTCCCTTCCATCGCGGGCGAAAGCGAAAGTTGGGGCGCGCTTTTTGAATCCCTGCACTATGCGTCCGAGGACGCCGACCCGGAGGTACGCGCCGAAGTCATCAAGTCCACGGCTGCGTCGCTGTCCTTTCTGCCTGAGTCGTCTGACTCGAAAATGGTGGGGATGCTCGAAGGCCGCGCGTTACCCATCCTCGCCAAGCTCGCACGACCATCGCTCGATGGCCCGACGATGAAGAGCACACACAACGGCAGAGTCATCAAGGCCAATGAAGCCTACGAGCGTGAGTTTGAGCGCTATTTGGTTCGCCTTTTGCTGGAGCGACATCCCATTGGGCTCGACCCGTTCCTAAACTCGTGGATCGTTCAAGTGCTTCCCATCGAGCACCGACTGCTCTGCGCCCTGGCCCTCGAGCCGAAAACCAGCGCGCCGCGCGTTGCCCAGTTGCTGCCCTCGCTCACGCGGGCGCCGGGACAGGAGGAGTTGCTCCGCCTCGCGCAGTTCCCGGACGAGCCGGGCGTGGGCGACGCGTTGAAGAAAATCCTGCAACGGCCCGCCACGAGCACGGCGGCGATTGAAGCGTTGCTGAAGGTTCGCACCAAGATTGACACCGCAAAACTCACGCCGCTTTTCACCGATGCCGCGAAGCAGCTTCTCGCCAGCACCGAGTCGCCGAAATTGGAACTCGGCACCAGGCTTGCCAGCTCCTTCCAGATGGCGGCCTTGGAGCCACAACTCGTCAGTGTGCTGGAAAAAGGCTTGGGCTGGCTCGAAGGCTCGGATCGGAAGGCCGTTCTCCAGCCGCAATCTCTCGCTGCCCTCCGCGCGTTGCGTGACTTGAAGTCCGACCACGTGGACTTGTTCGCCCAGTTGGCGGAGAAAGGCGACGCCGCGTCGCAAGAGGCCGCCATCGCCGCCCTGGCCGGTTCGCGCGACCCGCGCGGGCCGCAACAGCTCGCCAGCCTTTACTCCACGCTGCCCGCCGCGCCGCGCCGCGCCGCCCTCGCGTCCCTCTCCGGCACCAGGCCCGGTGCTGAAGCCACTCTCAAGGCCGTCCGCTCGGGCGCCATCGCCCGGGACGACCTCGACGCCGCCACACTCGACAAACTTCACGCCGTGCTCGGCGATGATCCCGACCTCGCCGCGCTCGTGCAGGAGATGGCCGCGTTCTTCCGCCCCGCGCTGCGGCTCGACGGGAATGACAACGCCTGGGCCGAGACCGACATTACGCTTGACGGTCCCTTCACCGTGGAGACGTGGGTGAAGCTCGATCCGGGCATCGACAACAATGACGGCATTCTCGGCGCGCCGGGCGTGTTGGACATGAACTTCTTCGCCGGCCAGTTCCGCGTTTGGGTCGGCGCCGCCGGCGTGCACGACGCGATCGTGGCGAAGAAAAAAATCATCGCCGATGCCTGGACGCACGTCGCCGTCACGCGTGACACCGAAGGCCGGTTCCGCCTCTATCAAAATGGCGAACTCGATAACGACGAAGGCACGCCGGTGAAAGCGAAGTTCGAGCACCTGCGCATCGGCTGGACCGCCCCGGCCAAGGGCACGGCGGGCTGGCTCAGCGAATTCCGCGTCTGGGACCGCGCGCGCACCGCCGCCGAACTCCGCGCCGACTTCGACCGAAGTTTCAAATCTGAAATCTCAGATCTGAAATCCGAAATGCCTCCGGGCCTCGTCCACCTCTACACCGGCACAAATTGGGGCAAACTCCACGGCGGCGCGAAAGTCCAGAAAACCGCCGACTTCCCGCCGCTGCTCACGGAGGAGGAATCGAAAGCGCTCGCCAAGAAGTTTACGAGGTTCCACGCGCTGGCGGACAACGTGGGCGATGTCGCGCGCGGCCAGGCGCTCTTCGGTGCCCTCTGCCAGAGTTGCCACAACGTCGGCGGGCAAGGCGGCCAGGTCGGCCCCGTGTTGAGCGGCGCGGGCGCGCTGGGCGTCGAGGCGCTGTTGCGAAATATCCTCACGCCCAACGCCGCGATGGAGCCGGGTTATCGCGCCTTCCGCGTCGAGTTGAAGGACGGCGACGTGCTCGATGGCATTCTCGTGTCGCAGGACGCGGAGGCCCTCATTCTTCGCCGTGCGAACGTGGACGACACGCGCATCGCGCAGAAGGACGTGCGCAAGGCCGGCTTCACCAAGAAGAGTATGATGCCCGAGGGCCTGCTGGATCCGCTCCCGCCCGGGCAGGTGACCGACCTGTTCGCTTATTTGAAGACGTTGAAGTGAGCGCCTGATATGGAATGCGCCGGCAGAGCGCAGCGGCGACGGCGCTTTGGCTTTCCCCTTCCAGCGCGGGACCGGCAAGCCAAAGCGGAGTCGCGCTGCGCTTGCCTCCGCACTCCATAACCGCCGGCTCGCTGGATTCACGAACAGCCTCAGGCTTTGATAGCCTCCCGGCTGCCGCGCCACAATACTTCTAAAGTCTCCCGTCGGGGCCAAATTCATGTAACTTCCAACCCATGCTCCGCCAGTCCATCACTGAACTCACGGTCGCCACGCGCGGCCGGGGTTTCTACGAATTCACCGATGCCGTTGCCGGTCTGGTGCACAAGAGCGGACTCCAGACCGGCCTTGCCTCGCTGCACCTCCGGCACACTTCGGCCTCGCTGTTGATCCAGGAAAATGCCGACCCGGAAGTGTGCCGCGACTTCGAGCGGTTTTTTTCGCGCCTGGCGCCGGATGGCGACCCGCTGTTCCGGCACACTGCCGAGGGCGCCGACGACATGCCGGCGCACATTCGCACCGCGCTCACGACGGTGAACCTGAGCATCCCCTTCGCCGCCGGGCGGCTCGCGCTCGGCACGTGGCAGGGCATCTACTTGTGGGAACACCGCACCGCGCCCCACCAGCGGCGGGTCACGGTTCACCTGCTCGGGGAATAGTGGATAAACTTTGCCCCCGGCTCGCGGGCGTGGTATGTCATCACGCACCGTATTCGTGCGCCATGCCGCCCGACGCCCCGTTCATCCTGGATGACAAACCGGCCCCAAAACCCGGCCCCTTCGGCCGCTTCTACCTCCAGGAACTCATCAACAGCGGCGGCATGGCGGACATCTGGCTGGCCACCGACGCCGACGGCCAGCCCCACGCGCTGCGCAGGATGCACGACAAGCTGCGCTTCGATTTCCTGGCCCGCCGCCGCTTCGCCCGCGGGTGCGAAATCCTCAAGTCCATTCACAGCCACGACTACGTCATCGGCTACCGCGAGCACGGCAAGATCGACGGCACGCTCTATTGCCTGATGGAATACGTCGAGTGTTCCAACCTCAAGCAGCTCATGAACCGCGGCGACGACCTGCTCGCCGAGAACGTCGGAAACATTCTCATCGACATGGCAGTCGCCCTCGAGCACGTCCACGACAGCGGCTTCATGCACCTGGATTTCAAGCCCGAAAACGTGCTGGTGACCCGCAACGGCCACGTCCGGCTCGTCGACTTCGACCTCGCCCAGCCCAAGCCCGACAAGCCGAAGAAATTCAAGCGGAACCCCGGCACGCCCGCCTACATGGCGCCTGAGCAGATGTTGCGCGAGCCGTTCGATCATCGCGCCGACATTTTCGCCTGCGGCGTCACAGCCTACGAAGTGCTCACCGGCCAGAAGCCCTTCGCCGGCGACACGCCCGAGGAAATCCTCCGCAGCCAGTTGAACCGCGAGGGCGGATTCAGAACGCCGCGCGAGTTGAACCCAGAAATTCCGGCGGCCGTCGAGAAAACGATTCTCAAATGCCTGGAACGCAGCCCGGACAAGCGCCACCCGATCATCAGCGTGCTCGTGGTCGAACTGAAGGCGGCGCTCTACGTCTGAGTGGAGCGCCGAGTTCCAGCTCGGCGCGGCCCAAGTGCCGGATCGCGCCGAGCCGGAACTCGGCGCTCCGGTCCAGCAGCCTGCATTGGCGCTGAACTGTTGTCGCGGAAAGAAACGATGAAGCCCCTCGGCGACTGCCGCCTCTACACGTTCGTGGACACGGCTTACCTGAACGGCCGCGCGCCGGCCGAGGTCGCCCGCCAGCTCTGCGACGGCGGCGCGGACCTCGTCCAACTTCGCGCCAAGGGGGCCGCGCCCGACGAAGTGCGGCGGCTTGCAGAAGCGATACTCCCTGTCACAGAGAAAGCCGGCGCTGGGCTGGTCATCAACGACCATCCGCGGATTGCGCTCGAGATCGGCGCGCCACTGTGCCACCTCGGGCAGGAGGATTTTTTCGAGGGCGGTTTCACGCGCGCGGAGCAGGTGACGGGTTGTCCGAAGCGAATGATGCTCGGCCTGAGCACGCACGCGCCGGAGCAGGCGCAACGGGCCTTGAAAGCCGGGCCGGACTACATCGCCATCGGCCCTGTGTTTGCCACGCCCACCAAACCGGGCCGCCCCGCGGCAACGCTCGACTACGTGCGGTGGGCGGCGGCCAACGCGAGCCTCCCGTGGTTCGCCATTGGGGGCATCACCTTGCAAAATGTCGATGCCGTGCTCGCGGCCGGCGCCACGCGCATTAGCGTCGTGAGCGCGATCTTGAACGCGCCCGACCCGGCGGCGGCGTGCCGGGAGTTCCGGCGGCGGCTCGGGGAGCATGGGTAAGGAAGAGGAGCGTGGAGTGATGGAGTAGTGGAGTAATGGGGTAGTGGACGAATGGAGTGATGGAACAGAGGGATTTCGATTCCTCAGCAGTAGCTGGCGGTACGGTGTAAGATGGATGCCATTGTCCCGAAGGGACATCCTGAAAATAGCCCGGCGTTTCAACGTTCACTGTCCTCCGGCGAGGGACGGAACGAAACGATGGCCCTGGGACTGGGTCCCGAAGCGATGAAGTCAATCACTTCTTCGTAAGCTTTCATGCACTGCGGACAGTAGCCGACGGCCCGTGGATTGCCAACCAAACTTCCCTCCCCCCGGAATTCCTTTGCACCTGGCCCCGCCGATCGTACATTCAAAACGCAATGGACGAAGGATTGCGCAGTGAGTTGAGCAAGCAGGGCGTCTTCACCGTGAAGCTCGAAGAGCTTTACAACTGGGGCCGCATGAACTCGTGCTGGCCGCTCCAGTTCGGCCTGGCGTGCTGCGCCATCGAGATGATCGCCTCGACGATGGCCCGCTACGACCTGGCCCGGTTCGGCGCCGAAGTCTTCCGCCCGTCGCCGCGGCAGGCGGACTTGATGATCGTGGCCGGCACGGTGACCAAGAAAATGGCCCCGCAAGTCGTGCGCCTCTTCAACCAGATGCCCGAGCCCAAATACGTCATCGCGATGGGCGCATGCGCCATCAGCGGCGGGCCCTTCAAGCAGGGCTACAACGTGCTCAAGGGCATCGACCGTTACATCCCGGTGGACGTCCACATCCCGGGCTGTCCGCCCCGGCCCGAGGCGCTCATCCACGCCTTCATGACCTTGCAACGGAAGATCGAGGCCCAATCCCTCACCGGCCCGGATCGCCCGCGGCACCTCGTTGCGGAGGCGCCGAGCGAATTCCCCGTCCCGCAATTCGGCGAACACGACCTGGTGCCGACGGCCAATCCCGACGTGTGGAAGCCTGCCCCTCTCGTGCGTTCGGCGTGATTGTCGAAGCGTGGTGCGTGATGCGTGGTGCGTGAATTCCGTGAGATAAACCCTGGAAAGTGTCGAATTGCCCGACCGATGATGTCACGCGGTCGCCTTTCACGCACCACGCTTCAACCCTTCAACGCTTTAACGCTTCAACGCTTCAACGATTTAACGATTTAACGATCCACCGCTTCCCGCACCCTCTCCAATATCAACTCCGCGATTCCCGGTTCGGTGCCGATGCTGGCCGAATACCAGACGCGCTTGCCCTGTTTCTCGGTCGGATTGCGCCACGTCGGCTCGCCCGCCTTGTAACGGGCCTGCACCACCGGCGCGGGCTCGCCCAGTAACACCGGGATGTCCTCGTAAGAATGAAGCCCGTCGCTGATGAAGAACGGGACCATCACGATGCTGTTCGTCGGCGCCAGGGTGTAGCACTCGCCGATGCGAGGAGCTTCCTCCATGAACACGGCGTGCACGGCCGCGTATTCGCCCCGTGCGCGGATGAGCCCAACCTGCCGTTCGATGGCCACGCGGGAATTCTCGTTGTTGCCCGTACCGTGGCCGGCGATGAAGAGCGACGTGTCGGCGGGCTTGGGCGCGCGGGGGAAAGGGTGACGCTCGACCACTTCGCGCGCCCGGGCCAGCAGGACGGCCGTCATGCTGTCGTGGGTCCCTACCGGGCCGCAGTAGTGGACCGTTTGCGCGCCGCGCTGTTGGACGCGTGGAAAACTCCGCTCGTCCCGGCCGCACAATCCGAGTTCGCGCGGGATGACTTCCTCCGTGAAATACCCCTCGCTGATGAACAGCGGCACGACGAACACCCGCGGCGCGAAGACCCCCCTCAGCACGCCGCAAATCGGCGGCTCCAGTTTCCAGAAGCACTCGACGACCTGGGCGAAAATCTTCCGCCGGCGCAACTCGTCCGCGTGCTGGTAGGTCGGCGCGCTGGACTCGGCGTTGAGCGTCGAGCCGTGGCCCACGAGGACCAGGGCGGCATCAGAGAATTCGCCGGGCGCCATGGGTACTGATTCTTGGGGATAGACTAGCGGCCCGTTCAAGAATCTGACCGCTCTGCAGCGGTAGATTAAGCCACATGCGCATCATCTCTCAATCCTCCGAAATAAACTGCCAGCCGTCATCCAGCTTGACAATCGACCAGAGATTGAAAGGCACGTAGTCACGTCGGCACTGAACGAACCCAGTGCTGCCGCCGGGATCCGGATGCGTCCAGAGGCAAACGATACCGTGATGCGAAAGCTCTGCACGCCGAATTCTGAAAAGGCCCGCCCGCATCGGCGCAACAGCTCGCTCGCCGGCACGTAAGCGCTGTGCAAGCGCATCGAAAGAACTTCGTGACAAAGCGTAAGTGACCCGCAAAGGCCAGTCTGTGGCAGCCACGGAAATGATGATGAGAAGACTGAGAACCGATGCAATGAGTGCCGGTAGCACGCGCCGTTGCGTATGGCATCTGTAGCCAATGAGAAGTGAACCAACGATGATGGCCGCTGCCGAAAGAACTATGGCCAACAACACGACGCCGACCTGCTCGCCTCCGGTAGCCGAGTCGAGAATACCCGCAATAGCGAAAAGGCCGAGCAAGCCGATCAGTGCGGCATCTATGTGGAGTCGTTTCACGAGACGCGTGCAATGCGGACTAACAGGTACGATCTAAAGTCTTTACGCCCTAAATCCTGTTCGTGATAAAAAGATGAGCTTGGATAACCAGTTTGTCTAGGGGATTTCCGGGACATTAAACTCTTTGAGATAGCGGTGCAAAGGCCGAACCTGACCGGACAGCGGCCTACGCCCAATCCGTAGTCGCCGCGTCTCTCTCTCTGCGTGCTCTGCGTTCTTTTGCGGTTAAAAACTTGGGTTCCCAGACGTTACTAGTGGCTTGAGGAAGCAGAGGTTCCCGCCAGCGTGGTCTTCGTATATTCAGGCGTTGAGGGCTGAAGGCCCGTCCTGTGACAGCCTGGGCTGAAGCGAGTCCGCGAGCGCAGGCCCAGGTCAAGGTCGCCTATAGCCTCTCCAAGGCCTGAAAGGCCGGCACTTGGCTCGGTGTTGGGAGTAACGCCCTTTCAGGGCTGGGGAGTTATTTGCGTCAGCCGACCTGGGGCTGCGCGCTGCGCGCTCCACCCCAGGCTTTAACATCTCGGGCTTTCAGCCCGAAGCACCGCTGGCTCGCTGCGTTCTATTCCACCGAAAACAGCGAGGAACCACATTTCTCAAATGTCCGGGCTGGCGCTTCAACGATTTAACGCTTCAACGATTTAACGCTTCAACGATTTAACGCTTCAACGATTTAACGCTTCAACGATTTAACGCTTCAACGATTTAACGCTTCAACGCTTCCCTCACTACCCCGCCGCCTGCTTGCGCCCCGCGGTGAGGAAGTCCAGGTAATACACCAGCCGTTCCTTCATCTCCTTGCGCGGCACGATGGCGTCGATGAGGCCGTGTTCGAGAAGGAACTCAGCCGTCTGGAAGCCCGCCGGCAGCTCGGCTTGCGTGGTGTCTTTGATCACGCGCGGGCCGGCGAAACCGATCATCGCGCACGGCTCGGCGATGATGAGGTCGCCCACGCTGGCGTAACTGGCCATGACGCCCGCGGTGGTCGGGTGCGTGAGGACGCTGATGTAGGGCAACTTCGCCCTGGCATGGTAGGCCAGCGCGCCGCAGGTCTTGGCCATTTGCATCAGGCTGAACATCCCCTCGTACATGCGGGCGCCGCCGCTGGTGGAGATGATGATGATCGGCAGGCTGCGCTCCGTCGCGCTCTCGATCAGCCGCGTGAGCTTTTCTCCGACGACTGATCCCATCGATCCGCCAAGGAACGAAAAGTCCATGACCCCCAGCGCCGTGCGGAAGCCGTCAATCTTGCCAATGCCGGTGATGACCGCGTCCTTCAGGCCGGTTGATTTCTGGTAGGCCTCGAGCTTGGTCTTGTACGAGGCGACGCCGGTGAACTCGAGCACGTCCACGCTCGTCATGTCCGCGTCCATCTCCTCGAAGGAGCAGGTCTCGACGAGCGAATGGATGCGTTCGCGGGCGGTGATGGCGAAGTGATGGCTGCACTTGGGGCAGATCTTGAGGTTCTCGTCGAGTTCCTTGTCGAAGACCATCGCCTCGCACTTGGGGCACTTGGTCCAAAGGCCCTCGGGGATTTCCTTCTTCTTGGATTTGCCGCCGAGCTTGGGCTTCTTGACGAAGCTGGTCTCCGCTTGCGGGGGCAGGGGCGTTACGGCGGCTTCAACATCGAAGCCGATGGACTTCTTGCTGATGGAGGTCGTGGACATAATCGACGGCTTCTAATGTAGCAAACCACGGGCCAGCGTCCACACACAAACTTCCTCCGCCCCGCAGTCCTTAAGCACCTTCGCACAAGCACTTGTGGTCGCGCCGGTCGTCAACACGTCATCGAGGAGGGCCACGCGACGGCCGTCGCACCGTGCGCCGTCGACGGGCGCGAATGCGCGGTGGACGTTTTGTGCCCGTTCGGCGCGCGCGAGCCGGGTTTGGGAACGGGTCGGTTCGACGCGGCGCACGAGGTTCGTCGAGATCGGAATACCCGTGGCCCGTCCGAGGTGCCGGGCGAGGCGCTCGGCCTGGTTGAATTCGCGTTCGGCCTGCTTCATCGGGTGCAATGGCACAGGCACAATCAGGTCCCAGCCCTGCTGGCGGAGCAGCGGAGCGGCCTCGCCGATGAGCAGGCTCGCAAACAGCGGCTCGAACCACACGGCGCGCTGATACTTGTAACGGTGGATGAGCTCCAGCGCCATCCCTTTGGCCGCGATGACGGATCGGGCGCGGACGAAATGCAGCTCCATTTCACGGCAGTTCGCGCACTCGAAGCTCGTGGTGATCGCCCCCTCGAAAGGCAGCCCGCAACGGTCGCAAAAAGGCGGCCGGATGAAGCGCAGATTTTGCCAGCATTTTGAGCAGACGTAACCTTCGCGGGCGGTCGCGTGTTCCCGGCCGCAGACCTGGCAGGCGTCGGGGTAGAACAAACTCAACGCGGTGTCCCAAGCGCCGTGCGCGGTGGTCAAGATCTCAGAGACCATGAATTGATTCGTGTGCATTCGTCACGATTCGTGGTTTAGCCGAATCGTTCCCCAGCTCGGCGCCGGCCTCGGGGATTGTCCTGGTTTGAGGCAGTTTCCAAACAACGAGTCCAGCCGCCCCCAGCGCCAGCAACGCGAGGCAGCCGTCGTAAAGCTTGCCCGTGCCCCAGAACCATGTCGGGGCGCCGGGCCGGAGGTCCGTCATGACGACGTAGAACCTCAGCCAAAAGATCCATCCGGCGTGCAGGCCGATCGAAAAGTAGAGGTTGCCCGTGCGCTGAAACGCCAGGGCGAGGATGGCGCCCGCAAGCGTGAGTGTGATCACACCGGGCAAGAGCAGCGCCGGCTGCGCAAATCCCAGCACCAATCGCAGCAGCAGTTCCAGCCCCGAACTCCACGTCACAGACCCGGCGGACTCCGCAGTTGGAAAGAAATGCACGACGGCATAGACCGCGCTGCTCCCGAGCAAGGCTGCTGTCCATCCATACGCCCGCCGGAGCGCCCCGAATATCGCTCCACGAAAGAGCAGTTCCTCCAGGGCAGCGACCACGGCGGCGGTCAGGGCGATGCCCGGCAGCTTGTCCCACCAACGCCCGCCGATGCCGCCGTCGAATTGGCGCGCCCCGAAGCTCAGCGCCAGCACCGCCACGAGCGCCAGTGAACCAAACCCCAGCGCAAACCCGCCTCCCAGCCTTTTCCATTCGCCGGCCGGCTTCACGATGCCAACCGACGACCACGAGTCGACGCCCAGGCTCTGCACGAACGGCCACAGGCCCACCAACGCCAGCAGAAGCATGCCTCGCGTCAGGAAGCGGTAAAACGGCAACTGCATCAGTGATTCCAGCCCCGTCCGCTGCGCCAGCCAATACAACCAGGGCGCCAACAACCCGCCGCCCACGAACACGGCCAGGAAAAACAGCAGCAGGGATCGAATCGGCCGCATCAGCGTGAACGTAGCAGCGCCCGCGCCGCGCTGCCAAGCAGGAAAGAGCATCCCGAAGGGATGTCAGAAGGTAGCCGGGGGTTGAGCGAAGTGATACCCCCGGTCCACGGCGCAAAAATTCCGCACCCCGGAGGGGTGCCAGAATCACCGGAGCAGCAGCCAGAAATCAAAGCAGGTATTTCGGATCGTAATTGACGCCGTGCTTTTCCAATAGCCGCCGCAACTCTTCCTCGAAGGTCAACTTCCGATGATGCTGTTCTTGCCGTTCGATGTAGCGCCTGACCTTCTCCATCAAGCATTCTATTGCGTTTCTTGCATCCCTCCGGGATGCGGGTTAAATGAGCGGGCGGACCGGGGGTGTCGCTGGCGCTCCACCCCCGGCTACCGTCTGGCAACCCTTCGGGTTGCTAAAAGCCTTGTCAAAGAGCGGGTCGAATCGGGGCAAGCCGAATTTCATATCTTTCCGATTCGCAGCGTCTATAGCCAGAACGGAAAACGGTTTCAACCGCAATTCGCATGAACGTCAGCAATCATTCTGAATCCTGCGCCCAATTATGGTCTTCCTCGCGCCGTCGAGTAAGGACGAGTCTTGCCCACTCGACGATCCATCCACTCTCCATCCTGCTCCTCTCTGCCACCATGACTTCCGCCAGTACGTTTGATTTCATTCTCCGACACGGCAGCATCCACGACGGGAGCGGCGGGCCGCCATTCGTTGGAGACGTAGGAATCAGCAATGATGTCGTGCTCGCAGTCGGCGATTTGCGTGGCCGGGCACGGGTGGAAATCGACTGCGCCGGCCTCGCCGTCGCGCCGGGATTCATCAACATGTTGAGCTGGGCCAACGAGTCGCTCCTCGAGGACGGCCGGTCGCAAAGCGACATTCGACAGGGCGTGACGCTGGAAATCATGGGCGAAGGGGAGTCGATGGGGCCGCTCACGCCGCGGATGAAGAAGGACCTTGTCGCCCAGCAAAGTGATGTCCGATACGACGTGAAGTGGACCACGCTGGGCGAGTATCTGGATTATCTGGTCAGGCGGGGCGTCTCGTGCAATGTCGCGTCATTCGTCGGCGCCACGACTGTGCGTATTCACGAACTCGGCTACGCGGACCGCGTGCCCACGGCGGCCGAGTTGGAACGAATGCAGGCGCTCGTCCGCCACGCGATGGGCGAAGGCGCGCTCGGCGTCGCCTCGTCGCTCATCTACGCGCCGGCGTTCTACGCGAAGACGGACGAACTGATCGCGCTGGCAAAAGCGGCGTCGCCGCACGGCATGTACATTTCGCACCTGCGCAGCGAGGGAAACAGTTTCCTCGAAGCCACCGACGAACTGCTCCGCATCGCTCGCGAGGCGCGCGTGCCGGCGCAGATTTATCATCTCAAGGCCGCCGGGGAAGCGAACTGGCCGAAACTGGACGCGGTGATCGCGAAGGTCGAAGCCGCGCGCGCCGAGGGACTCCGCATCACTGCCGACATGTACACCTATTCCGCCGCCGCCACCGGCCTGGACGCCGCGATGCCGCCCTGGGTGCAGGAAGGCGGCTACGCCGCGTGGGCCGAACGGCTGCGCGACCCGGCGATTCGACAGCGCGTCCGGCGCGAGATGTCCACGCCGACCAACGGCTGGGAAAACCTCTACCTCGCCGCCGGCTCCTCTGAAAAGGTCCTCCTGGTCGGCTTCAAAAACCCAAAGCTCAAGCCGCTCACCGGCAAGACGCTCGCTGCCGTGGCGAGTCTCCGAGGCAAGTCACCCGAGGACACCGCGATGGACCTCGTGATTGAGGATGGCAGCCGGGTGAGCGTGGTCTACTTCCTCATGTCGGAAGACAACGTGCGCAAACTAATCAAGCTGCCGTGGGTGAGCTTCGATTCCGACGCGCCGTCGTTGGCGCCGCGCGGGGCGTTCCTCAAGTCGAACCCGCACCCGCGCGCCTACGGCAACTTCGCCCGCCTGCTCGGCAAGTACGTCCGAGACGAACATATTATCTCGCTGGCGGAAGCCGTGCGCCGGCTCACGTCGCTGCCGGCGGAAACGCTGCGGCTCGACCGGCGCGGGGCGTTGAAAGCGGGCTTCTCCGCGGACGTGGTCGTGTTCGACCCGGCGCGAGTGCAAGACCACGCGACCTTCGACAAGCCGCACCAGTACTCGACGGGTATGGTCCACGTCTTCGTGAACGGCAAACAGGTGTTGAAGAACGGCGAGCACACGGGCGCGAAGCCTGGGCGCGTGGTGCGTGGACCGGGGTGGAAGGGAGGCGCCCCTGCCCCGCCGTGAAGGAAACCGATTCCGACACCGCGCGCATCCGCCCGAACGCCGCCGCGAAAGCATTGAGGTGAGTCATCGGCGAGCGTTGGGCGGCGGAATGATGTGTTGCGCGTCCCAGGACTGAAAATTGTCCTCGGATTCGACGATGCCGGCGGCTCCATCGGCGTACCCGTAAACCCTCGCCCATTTTCCTTGTGGAGTCAGCCAGGGCTGCCGTTCGCGAAGCAAAGCCACTCTGCGCGGCGGAATGTTGGACAAGTCGTTTTGCGATCCCTGGTAAACAATCTCAAAGTCGTTGGTTCCGGTCAGAGGCGCGTTCGCCCAAGGCGAAGAATCTGGTTCCAATGTTTTGGGGAGGTAGAGCGCAACCTGGTCCAAATTCACAGGAAACTCGCCCGCACGTTCGTCCGAATACTTGCGGAGCGCCGCGGTGAGCGCCCTGGCATCGTTCAGTTTGCCGGTCGCTCTCGGACCGTCCGCAAAGGTGATGCCGAGCTCCTTGTTTTGCGCCAGCAGATTGGAATCTCCCGCGGCGTAGGCCCGCACTCCTGCCCGGAGACGGGCCGCCGCCAGTTGGTCCGCCAACCGAAGCTGTTCCGCCAATTGCCTGGCCAGTTGGTTCGTCTGATGGCGCAGCGCCTCGGCTTCCGCGCGCAATCGGCTCGTCGATTCCACCATCAGACCTTCGGGACTGGCGCTGCGGTTCGTTGCCTGCGCCAGCAGATTTGAGAGGCGCTGGCCTTCCGCCAACAGTTCCGCCAGTTGAACTTCCTGGTGGTGCGACGCGGCGGCTTTTTGGCTGAGCCTGGACTGCAGGCGGAGTTGGAGGAGCACCGAGACGACCAGTGCGGCGACCACGGCGAGGCCGGCGAGAATCAGTTTCGATCTCGTCATACGGGCTAAGGAACCAGGCCCCAATAATTGGCGCCCTCGACCTGCAGCGCGGTCTTGAAGCCAATCACCATGCGTTGATCCAGTTCGGCATCGACCGGGGCTTTCTGCGTGATCACCCACGGCTCTTTCACCCGCTTTTGCAACTCGTCCGGCAGCCTCCTTGCGGGAAAGATCGCCCAGCGTTGCAGGACAGAGTCTTCGACGGGCGAGTCGAAGTAAGGAATCAGTTCAGAAAGCTCGGTGGGGAACCGGCCGTTGCTCTCCTTGCCATATCGCTTGAGCGCTTCTTCCAAATGATCGTCCACAAAGCGAACTTGGGCCCGACTGCGCGCGTTGCTCCTGGCGCGGAGATTGTCGGGATCGATCCGGCGGTGATCGTACGTTACCAGCTCGATCCAGTCGCGCTCTGTCAGGTACCGAAGCTCCGGAACCGCTTCCGCGGGATTGGCTAAAAACTGTTGTTTGAGCCCGTTGACCCGGTCCACATACAACTGCCTGAGAGATGCCAGGACCTCCTGTCGCGAGAGCGCGTCGTTCGTTCCCGGTCGTGCCAATTGCTGCTTCAGGGCTGCCTGCAAACGCCCGACCTCCCCGCGCAGCCTCAGCACTTCACGGGCTTGGTCGTTCGGCAGTGCTTGAGCCGCTTTCGGCTGAGCCAACAATCTGGATAATCCTTCGTTTTCGGCACGAAGTGCATCCAGTTGCGTTGCGCGTTGTCGCAACAATCTAGCCTGTTCGCCCAACCTCTCCCGGGCATGACGTTGAACCAATAATGGCAACGCCAGACTGGTGGCGATGACGACGGTGAGGAGAGTCTTTTGCAGCGTGGTCATAACGAGGGTTTTCGTGGCGGCAATGGCCGTCGAAGTTGAACAGGCCGACCCGGCGAGAACGCTGGCAGTCGAGATGCTCGCGGCTAATCCCACGGGGGCGGCCTGCACGGCGTTGGCCGAAATGAGGACAATGAGTCCGCTTGCGCCCACGGTGACGCCCCGTTTGACGAAGAACTCGCGCACTCGCACCACGGCGCGGCTCACTCGCTTCTGCGCCGCCTCCGCACTGACGCCAAGCGTCTGCGCCATCTCGAGCGCGGATTTCCGTTCAAAGTAGCGGAGCACCAGCGCGTCGCGGTCGGCGTCGCTCAATGCGCCCAGAGCGGCGTCGAGATGTGGGGCAATCTCGTTCCAAGTCGCGTCGGTTTCGGCGGAAAGCAATTCATTCATGGCGGCGGCCTCCTGTTCACGGGCACGGCGACGGACGTCGGTGCGGACGGTCTTGGCCGCGAGATTTTGCGCGGTGCGATGCAGCCAACCGGAAATTGCGGGGCAGTCCGAGAGCCGGTGGGCATTTTGCGCCAGGGCCAGGAACGCGCCCTGAGTCACGTCCTCGGCCAACTGCGCGTCGCACACCATTCGCAACGCGGCGGAATAGACGAAGTCAACGTGCCGTCGCACCAGTTCGGCAAACGCCGCTTCCGACCGGCGGTCGGCGTACTCGCGCAAAAGTTGTTGGTCGGTCAGACTGTTCACTCATCTGAAAGTACCCGCCGCCGCTCGAATCGGACAGGGTACAAAGGGCGCATCTTGGAAGTACCACCACGGTCGAGGTCGCGCCGGGAAGGTAGGGCAGGCGTCTCGCCTGCCCAGCCGCGCCGAAAGGCGCGGCTTTGGCACCACCAAGGCCTCGCTTCGCTCGGCCGGGCAGGCGAGACGCCTGCCCTACTACGTTGGCGGTACTGGCACGATGCGCCCGGGTACAAGGCACCGCCCAAAACCTCCTTCCCCTGCCCTGCCCGCGCCGTTACGCTGCGCGCCTTATGAGCAAGACCGCGTTGCTTTTTGCCGGACAGGGCGCGCAAACCGTCGGGATGGGACGCGATTTGGCGCAGCAGTTTCCCTCGGCGCGGAAGTGGTTCGACCACGCGAACCGGCTGCTCGGATTCGATCTTGCCAAGATTTGCTTCGAAGGCCCCGAAGCGGAATTAGCGAAGACCGAGAACGCCCAGCCGGGCATTTTCCTTGTTGGGTGGATTGCGTTCGAGTTGCTCAAGGAACGTGCGCCGGGATTGCAATTTCACGCCACGGCCGGGTTGTCGCTGGGCGAATTCACCGCGCTCGCGGCGGCAGGCGCGCTGACGTTTGCGGAAGCTCTCCAGATCGTCCGTCAGCGTGGCCGGTTCATGCAGGAGGCCTGCGAAACCACCCGGGGCGGCATGGCCGCGATCATCGGGCTGGACGAAGCGAAGACGCGCGAAGCGTGCGTCGAAGCGGGCGTCGAACTGGCCAACCTCAATTGTCCCGGCCAGATTGTCATTTCCGGCCCTGCCGACCGGATGGACAAAGCGTGTGAAATCGCGAAGGCCACAGGCGCGAAAAAGGCGATGCCGCTGGCCGTCGCCGGCGCGTATCACTCCGCGCTGATGGCGGGCGTCAAGCCCAGGCTCGACGCGGCGCTGGCCGAAGTCGGGATAAAAACTCCCGCCGTGCCGGTTCTTTCAAACGTCACCGCGCAGCCGCACGGCGATGCCGCGAGCATCCGTGCGCGGATGGTCGAGCAGGTGACCTCTTCGGTCCGCTGGGAGGATTCGATGCGCCACCTGCTCGCGCAGGGCTTCACGCGGTTCATCGAACTGGGTCCGGGCAGGGCGCTCTCCGGTTTCATGAAGCGTATTGACGGTGCTGCGCAAATGCTCAACGTGGCGGACGTGCCGAGCCTGGACGCGGCGGCAAAGGCGCTGGAGGGCTAAGCCGGATATTTCATACGCGCAGTAGCCGCCGACGTGAGGAGGCGGATGGACCAGACGGGGCAACGGGTCCGCCTCCTCACGTCGGCGGCTACGGGCTGTGAACGTCCTCCGCCGGGCGCGCAAGGTTCGGACCGTGATTGGGAGAACTGCGGACTACGCGCCGTTGTCGCCGATGGCTTCGACCGGACAGCCTTCCTTGGCTTCCTTGCACTGTTTCTCTTCGTCCTCGTTCTCGGGCTGCTTGTAGACGTACGAATAACCCCCGTCGTCGCTCCGGGTGAAATTGTTGGGGGCGGTTTCGCGGCAGAGGTCGCAGTCGATGCACTGATTGTCGACGAAATATTTGCCGGCAACGTTGTCGGCGTATCGGTTTGCGATGTCAGCCATAGATCCTAACGGTCTTAATGCGGGCGAATGATGCGAGGGGAGGGTCAAAGATCAAGCCCCAACTGCCAGCTGCTAGGAAACGCGGCCCCTTTCTGCCATAATGTGTCCGTGCCCACGACCGAGCACATTCGCGCCAAGCTCAGCGCGCTGCCGCACAAGCCGGGCGTTTACCTGATGAAGGACCGCTTCGGCACGGTCATCTATGTCGGCAAGGCCCGTGACCTGCGCAAGCGCGTCAGCCAGTATTTCCATCCGTCGCGCCGCCTGGGATGGGACCTGAAATTCCGGGCGCTCGTCGAGGCCATCCACGACCTGGACGTTCACACCGTGAAGAGCGAGCCCGAGGCGATTTTGCTCGAAGGCAAGCTCATCAAGGAATTTCTCCCGCGCTACAACATCAGCTTCCGCGACGACAAACGGTTCCTGCTCCTGAAAGTGAACCTGCACGACCCGATCCCGCGCTTCACGCTCACGCGGCTGCGCACCGACGACGGGGCGCGTTACTTCGGGCCGTTCGCGCACTCGGGCGCCTTGCGGAACACCCTGGCGATTATCCGGCGGCAGTTCAACCTGCGTGGTTGCCGCCCGCTCACCCCCACGGACGCGGACTACAAGCACTGCCTTTACGCCAACCTCAAGTGGTGCACCGCCCCGTGCATCGGCAATGTCACCCGCGAGCAGTATCTTCAACAGGTGCTCGCCGCCTGCGATTTCCTCAGCGGCCAGTGCGAGGAAATGTCCGGTGCCATCGAGGCGGAAATGAAGAAGGCCGCGCTGGCGCAGGACTTCGAGAAAGCCGCCGAATTGCGCGACGCGCTCCAGGACCTCCGGCACACGACGCAGAAAACCCAGAAATTCGAGCGGGTGCCCTACACCTTGCCGGTATCCATCGATCCGGCCAAAGACCTGGA
>DASTLJ010000505.1:0-9173 GCA_035715125.1 Verrucomicrobiia bacterium | reverse complement strand
GACGCCCAGTGCCGTCTTAGGCGAAAAGCTTTCGCACCGGTTGCCCGCGATCTGTGACTGGCACCGGCCGGTCGTTCTGATCGCGGAGGTGCTTGCCCGGGTTGACGCCCAGCGCGCAGTGGATGGTCGCGTGCAGGTCGGGAACCGAAATGGGGTGATCGAGAATCTTACGTCCCAATTCGTCCGTCACGCCGACGGCTTGACCGGTCTTCAGCCCACCGCCTGCCATCGCGACGCTGAAGGCCTTGGACCAGTGACCGCGCCCGCCGCCGTTGTCGAACTCGGGCGGCCGGCCGAACTCGGTGGCCACGACGATCAGCGTCTTTTCGAGCAGTCGATGCTTCTCCAGATCGGTCACCAGCGCGGCGAGCGATTGGTCGAGATCCTGGATGAGCAAGTGTTGGTTCTTCTGTCCTTCGTTGTGCGTGTCCCAGCCCGTGCCATTGATGAAGTTCAGATTGAAGGAGACCTCGATGAAGCGCACGCCGGTCTGAACCAGGCGCCTCGAGAGCAGGCAACGCTGGCCGAATTCGCTCCCGTACTCCTGGCGCAATCTGCCCGGCTCCTGCTCCAGTTGAAACGCCGTCATGAAGGTCCCGCCGGACAGCTTGAAGCTCTCGCCAATGGCTGAGTCGTAGTCCGCCACAAGCGTGTCACCGCTCTGACGCGCGACGTAGCCACGACGCATCGGAGCGAGCAGCGCTTCCCGGCGGGCTTGACGGTCAGGCGTGATCTCGGGCGGGCGCGTCAAGCCACTCGGTCCCGCCTCGGTGTCGGTGAGGTAGACATAGCCGTATTTGGCGCCCAAAAAGCCGGGGCCGCGCGTGACGTTGGGATAACCGATCACAACGTAAGCCGGGATGCCGTCCGCTGCGCTGCCACGTTCGTGGGCGACGATGGAGCCAATCGACGGATAGACGACGGTGCCACTGGTGGGCCGGCCTGTATGCAGCCGATTGGTCGCGGCGGCGTGCTCGTCGATCACGTCGTGATTCAACGTGCGGAGCAGCGCGAAACGATCGAGGATCTTCGCGCAGTGCTTGAAGTGTTCACAGACTTGCACCCCCCCAATCGCGGTGTCAATGGCCGGGTAAGCCGAGCCGGGCATTTTCCTGCCGTCGCCGACGCGCTTTGGATCCCAGGTGTCAATGTGGGCCGCGCCGCCGCCGAGCCAGACAAAGATGCAGTGCTCGGCCTTGCCCCTGGGATAATCGATTTCCTCTTTGGCAACGGCCTTCAACACGGCCGGCCCGCCGCCCACGCCAAGGGCCGCCGCTCCCATCAGGCCGGCTTTGCCGGCTGTGGAGAGGAACTCGCGCCGCGTTCGGCCGATAGGACTTCGCGCTTCGGTCACGATCTTTTACCTAGCGGAATCGGGCGCGGATGCCAAGCCTCGTTTTATCGCGTAGAGAAGAGAGTGGCAGCCGCGCCAAATTCTCGAGAATTCTAACGCCACTCTCGCCAGTGCCGTTCGGTGTGAGTTAGTCTCAAGTGAGGCACATCCTGGTTTCATATAGTGTTGCTCTTCTCATTAGCACGCGGCTTCAGCCGGGTGGAAGCGTTGGAGGAAACGGCTCAACCGCTTTAGCGATTTTGCGCGGCTTGCAAACCGCTAAAGCTGTTGCAGGCGTATGGTCCCTCGATTCACCCGGCTAAAGCCGAGCGCTAATGAGAGGCGCCTGCCAGCTGCAATAGGTTGAGATGCGCCCTCCTCGTTTCCCGCCAATTTTATGCTATTGACCCGTGCAAGCTGCCCGTGTTATTTCGTCGGCCTATGACAAACAACTTAGCGAGTCTTTCCATTGAGCAACTTCGTCGCGCCGTCGCTTTGAAAGAGCAGATTGAAGCGCTAGCCGGCGAGCTAAGAGGCGTGCTTGGCAGCCCGCCGATCAAGCGGGGAAGAAGGACCCGATCCGCCGCGACGCGAGCCCGAATGGCCGCGGCGCAGCGCGCACGCTGGGCCAATGCCAGGGGAACGACCCCAAAGAAAGCCAGGCGAGCCAGGCGCAAGATTAGCGCTGCCGGCCGCGCCCGCATTGCCGCGGCCGCCAAGGCCCGCTGGGCCGCCGCCAAAAGGGCGGGCAAGCGGACGCTGGCGGGTTAGCAGCCCGTTCAAAAACTCCAGGTGGAGTTGTAGCGGCGGTCTGTGACCGCCGAAATCGGGCCAGAATGCGCAGTTTCTTCGGCGCTCATAGAGCGCCGCTACAGTTGTTGAACGGGCTGTTAGGCCAGCGTGGTTCGTCCTTAGCCCGTCGCGCTCTCCCGCTCGACGCGGGTCGGCAATTCCGACGCGAGCTTCGCGCTCAGCCGTCCCTGCCGGCTGCGCAGGCTTATCCAACCCGGTCATCGCGCACTGGTTGCAAGCGGACGCCCTCGTGGCCCGGGCGGCCGAGCTAGATTGGGTCGTTGAACTCAATCTGCGGCTGGAGCGTGTTCCCTTTGGGGTATCCAGCAAAGTTTACTTTGATCGCAGCCATTCGGATTGTCCGTTCGTGTCGTCTGACGATTTCCAATGAGCCTGGAAGCGGCAGTTCAACCACGAATCGACACGAATGAACACGAATCGCCCGCAAGCTGAAGAGAACAAACCTTATCCCCGGCAAGTCGGTCGCCATCCTGGTTTCCATTCGTGTTTATTCGTGTTCATTCGTGGTTGGGAATTTGGCCGCCATTCCAACTGCCCAATTTAGGTTGAATAGCCGCCCGTGCCCGTCCATCTCAATCTCATGAACCACCTTACCCGCCGTTCGTTCCTCAAGCGTTCCCTCGCCACTTCAGCCGCGCTCAGCCTGCCCGCCCGTTTTTGGGCGCAGGTCCCGGGCGCCAATGACGACCTGCGCGTCGCCGTCATCGGTTTTAACGGGCAGGGCAAAAGCCACATCCACTCGCTCACCGGCATAAAGGGCGTGCGCATCGTCGCATTATGCGACGTGGACCGGACGGTGCTCGAGCGCGAGGCGAAGGAATTGGAGAAAGAAGGCAAGCCGATCCAGACCTACACCGACGTCCGAAAGCTGCTCGAAAGCAAATCCATCGACGCCATCTCAACGGCCACTCCCAACCACTGGCACGCGCTCATCAGCGTGTGGGCTTGTCAGGCGGGCAAGGATGTGTACGTCGAGAAACCCGTGTCGCACAATGTCTGGGAAGGCCGGAAGATCGTTGAGGCGGCGCGGAAATACGACCGCATCGTGCAAGGCGGGACGCAGAGCCGATCCAGTGGTGGGTTGCGCGAGGCGTGGGCGTGGATGCGCGAGGGCCACATCGGGAAGATCAAGGTCGCGCGCGGACTTTGCTACAAACGGCGCGAAAGCATCGGGCGCGCAGGTGGGCCGGTGAAAGTGCCGGAATCCGTGGACTTCGATTTGTGGTGCGGTCCCGCGCCGAAAGTTGCGCCGGTGCGCAAGCGGCTTCATTACGATTGGCATTGGTTCTGGGCGACAGGCAACGGCGACCTGGGCAACCAGGGCATTCACCAGATGGACGTGTGCCGCTGGGCGCTCGGCAAGGACGGGTTGTCCTCGCGCGTGCTCAGCATCGGCGGCCGGTTTGGGTACGAGGACGACGGACAGACGCCCAACACGCAGTTCGCCGTGCACGATTTCGGGGACGCGCTGCTGATCTTCGAGGTGCGCGGACTGCCGTCGCGCGCGCATCGGCCCGACGGCTTGGGGGACGAAAAAACGCCGACCATGGACAAGTATCGCGGGCAGGACATCGGCCACGTCATCGAATGTGAAGGCGGCTACATCGCGGGAATAAAAGCCTTCGACAACGACGGAAAGGAGATGAAGAAGTTTAGCGGCGCCGGCGAGAACCATCACTCAAACTGGGTCAAAGCCGTCCGAAGCCGCAAGCCGTCGGACCTGAACGCGGAGATACTGGAGACGCACCTTTCGAGCGCGCTCTGTCACACGTCGAACATTTCCTATCGGCTCGGCAGACAGTCGAACCCGGAGGAAATCAAGGAGGCGCTCAAGTCCGATATCGCCGCGCAGGAAACGCTGGCGCGCTTCGAGGAGCACCTGGCTCGGAACAACGTCGACTTGAAGAAAATCAAGGCAACGCTCGGCGCGTTCCTCAAGATGGACGGCAAGGCGGAGCGATTCGTCGACAACCTCAAGGCGAACGAATTGTTGACGCGGGAGTATAGGAAAGGGTTTGTCGTGCCGGAGCGAGTTTGATTCGTTGAATCGTTGATTCGTTGAATCGTTGAATCGTTGATTCGTTGAATCGTTGAATCGTTGAATCGTTGAATCGTTGAATCGTTGAATCGTTGAATCGTTGAATCGTTAAAACGTTGAATCGTTAAATCGTTGAAACGAAGTGCGTCGCGTGTATTGATCTCGTTCGCACCATGAGAACACCAAGCGCTCCGATTCAACGATTTAACGATTCAACGTTTTTAACGTTTTTAACAATTGTCCTTTCACTCACAGCAGCGAGGGAGGCGGAGAAACCTCCCGGCATCCCCGCCGGCTACCAGCTCCAGTACGAACAATCCTTTGATTCGCCCGAGGCGTTGAAGCAAATCGTCTTCTCCGACCCGAAGGCGTGGCGGCACGCGAAGGACGGGGGCAATGGCTCGCTCGAGCTGTTTGGCAAGAGCGACTACAACCCCAAGGACCGCTCGCCATTCAACATCGCGCTGGTCGCGGACAGGGTCTTCTCCGACTTCGTGATGGACGTGGAGTTGCAATCCACGGTCAAGCCTTACGGACACCAGGACATGTGTCTGTTCTATGGCTTCGAGGGGACGAACAAATTCTACTACACCCACATCGCGGTGGCCGCCGATCCGCACGCGCACAACATTTTCATCGTGAACGACGCCCCGCGCACTGCCATCGCGAAGGAAACGACCCAGGGGGTGACGTGGGGAGAAAATAAATGGCACAAGGTCCGCATCGAGCGCAACACCGCCGCCGGCACGATCAAGGTCTACTTCGATGATTTCTCCAAACCGATCATGGTCGCGGAGGACAAGACGTTCGCGAGCGGCTGCATCGGCTTCGGTTCGTTCGATGACAAGGGGAAGATTGACGACGTAAAAATCTGGGCGCCGTCGGTGACGCGCAAGAAAACCGGGTTCTTCGCGAAGCAGGATTGAACGCGAAAACCGAAGTGGAAAACCACGGATGACACGGATTGCACGGATAAGGAGGGACTTGTGATGTGTACGCCCTGAATCAATCCACTCCAGGGTCGCGCGAGGGGAACATTTTCATCATCCGTGTCATCCGTGGTTTCATGTTCGCAGTTCGGCCTGAATTGTTCGTGCTCCGGCCTTGTTCGATGAGTAGCCTTCGCGGCCATGAACCTGTCTCGTATCCTGGCTGTCACGCTTGTCTTTGCCTGCGCGTTCATTGGATTGGCCCAAGGCGCCGATTCCAAGTCATCCAATAAAGATACGCGGGCGTTGCACGCCCTTCTTGCCTCCGAGTGGGACCATACGATGGAGCAGTCGCCCACGTGGGCTTCGAGCCTCGGCGACCGGCGGTGGAACGATCGCTGGGGGAACGTCTCGCTCGAAGCCATCGAGAAGAACAATGCCCACGACCGGGATACGCTCGCGCGCCTCAAGAAGATTGACCGCAAAAAGCTCTCCCCCGTCGATCAGCTCAACTACGACCTCTTTCTCTACGAGACGGAACTCGCCATCGAGGAGCACCAGCACCGTTGGTTTCTCGTGCCGTTGAACCAGCGCGAAGGCATCCAGACCGCCGACGAACTGGCCGACGCGCTCCGTTTCGAGACCGTGAAGGACTACGAGGATTGGCTTGGCCGATTGCGCGGCTTCGACGCACTCATGGACCAGACGATCGCCCTCATGCGGCAGGGGGTACGCGAGCGGCGAGTCCAGCCGAAGATCACGATGCAGCGCGTGCCCGCTCAGGTCGACAAGCAACTTGTCGCCACGCCGGAGGCCAGCCCGTTCTTCAAGCCGTTTACGAACTTCCCGCCGGCCATCGCCGCCGCGGAGCGCGCGCGCCTCACGGGCGCGGCTCGCGAGGCCATCGCAACGAAGGTTTTGCCCGCCTATCGCCGCTTGAAGGAGTACCTCGCCGCGGAGTATCTCCCCGCCTGCTTCGATCAAGTGGGGGCATGGCAGCTTCCGGATGGCGACGCCACCTACGCCTTTTTTGCGCGCAAGTTCACGACGACGCCGCTCACCCCGCGCGAGATCCACGACCTCGGCTTGCGCGAAGTCGAGCGCATCGGCCGCGAGATGCAGCGCGTGATGGATCAGGTCGGCTTCAAGGGCACGCGCCAGGAGTTCTTCAAGTTCCTCCGCACCGACCCGCGATTTTATTGCAGGTCGGCCGATGAATTGCTCACCACTTACCGGGCTGTCGCCAAGCGCATCGACCCGCAACTGGTCAAAGTCTTCCGCACGCTCCCTCGCGCGCCGTATGGTGTGGAGCCGATTCCGGATAAGATTGCCCCCGACACCACGACGGCCTATTACCGCGTCCTGGCCGCGGACGGCTCGCGGGCCGGCTCCTATTTCGTGAACCTGCACAAACCCGAGATGCGCCCGAAGTACGAGATGATGGCCCTTTCGCTGCATGAAGCCGTGCCGGGGCATCACTTTCAGTTTGCGATTGCGTTCGAACAGGGCGCGCTGCCTGAGTTCCGGCGCTACGGGGGCGAACGCGCCTACACGGCTTACATCGAGGGTTGGGCGCTTTACGCCGAGAGCCTCGGGGATGACATGGGCCTTTACGACGATCCCTACTCGAAGTTCGGCCAGCTCACCTATGAAATGTGGCGCGCGGTGCGGCTCGTGGTGGATACGGGCATGCACGCGCTGCGCTGGGACCGGCAGCGGGCCATCGACTTTTTTCTGGAGCACGCGGCGAAGTCAGAGCTGGACGTGATCAACGAAATCGACCGTTACATCTCCTGGCCCGGCCAGGCGCTCGCCTACAAAATCGGCGAACTCAAGATCAAGGAACTCCGCGCCCACGCGGCGCGGGAGCTGGGCGCCCGGTTCAACCTGGGCGAATTTCACGACGTCGTCCTCAAAAGCGGCGCGGTGCCCCTGCACATCGTCGAAAGGAACGTGAAGGCGTGGATCGCGGAGAAGAAGCGGGGCGCCTAAAATTTCACCTGCTCCAGGTATTTCAAGCTTTGCGGAATCTGCTCTGCGGCGATCGGCGATTCGTCCTCGATGAAGTAGTGCTTGATGCCGGCTTTCTTCGAAGCGGCCAGAATTGCAGGCCAGTCCATTTGCCCGGCGCCGAGCACGACGTTGTTCGAGACGTCCGTATTGCCGGTCAGGCTGCCCGTGGCGACGCCTTTCCTGAGGTCCTTCAAGTGCATCAACTCCCAGCGGCCTTTGTATTTCTCGAGCAGCTTCACCGGATCCTGGCCCGGGAACACAATCCACAATACGTCCATTTGAAAGCCCACCAGCCCCGGGGTGGTCTCCTTCATCAACAGATCGAGCAGCGTCCCGTCGCCGTGCGGCTGGAACTCGAAGCCGTGCGCGTGATAGAAAAACCGGATGCCTTGCTTCGCCATCGCCGCGCCGGCCTTGTTGAAGACGGCGGCGGCTGCGCGGCACTCCTGTTCGTCGAAGTCGCCTTGGTGTGGTATCCAGGCGCAACCCGCGTAACGGACACCGAGCGCCTTGGCTTCGCGCGCGACAGCCTCGGGATCGGCCGCGTAACGTTCGTAGGGGAAGTGAATGCTGACGGCATTGAAGCCGCGTTCATCGAGCATCTCCTTGAATTTGGCGGGCGTGAGATTGTAGGTGCTGGCCAGTTCGACTTCGCGGATGCCGTAGCCTTTCACCTTGTCGAGAGTGGCCGGCACGTTGCGAGTGAACTCGGCGCGCAAGCTGTAGAGTTGCAGGCCCACCGGGCCCTTGAAACTTTGCCCCACACCCACAGATTCCGCCCCCGCCACGGGAAGCGTCAGCGCCAGGAAAGAACACAAACCGAGCAGGGAGATCGCGACTGTCTTCATGCAGGAATTCAACCCGAACCGGACCACGATGAAAAGAGGCAAGTGACCGTGCTGGGAGCGTCGGCATCCGTATGTGTTTAGCGTGCCTGCGGCGCTGAAGGCATGGAGTCCCGGCTTTAGCCGGTTGGGCATCCGGCTAGAACCAGTCCGCCATAACTTCGGTCGCGCTGCCGGCTAAAGCCGGGACTCCATGCGTGGAGCACCGCCCGCCGCTAAACAAATACCGGCATCCTGCCGGCGTGCGGACTCGCTCTGTTGGCGCGAACTCGCCGGCAGGATGCCGGCGCTCTCAGCCGGAGCGCGCCGCGTCAGGAAAACGTCGCTCGGGCTTATTTGGCCGCCGCGAAAAGTTTCGCGACCTCCGACCAATTCACGACGTTCCAGAACGCCTTGAGGTAGTCCGCCCTCTTGTTCTGATATTTCAGGTAGTAGGCGTGTTCCCACACGTCAACGCCGAGGATGGGCTTGCCTTCGCAGCCGGCGACGGCTTTGCCCATGATCGGGTTGTCCTGGTTGGCGGTGGAAACGATCTCCAGCTTGCCACCGTTGACGACGAGCCAGGCCCAGCCGCTGCCGAAACGGCCGAGACCCGCCGCCTCGAACTTCGCCTGGAAATCGGCGAAGCTGCCAAACGCGGCCTTGATGGCGTCGGCCACCGCGCCGGAGGGAGCGCCGCCGGCTTTGGGGGCCATGAGTTTCCAAAAGAGCGAATGGTTCCAATGGCCGCCGCCGTTATTGCGAACCGGGCCTCGGATGTTCTCGGGCACGCTGGCCAAATCGGCGATGAGCGCGTCGAGGGGCTTGCCTTCGAGGGCGGCATTGCCGGCGAGGGCTTTGTTGAGGTTGTCCACGTAAGCCTTGTGATGGCGGCCGTGGTGGATTTCCATCGTGGCCTTGTCGATGTGCGGTTCGAGGGCGTCGTGGGCGTAAGGGAGATTTGGAAGTTCGTGTGCCATAGATCTTGAGTCGGTTAATTGTTTCCGCGTTGGTGCCAGAGGAGGGAATCGAACCCCCGACCAAAGGCTTATGAGTCCTCTGCTCTACCGCTGAGCTACTCTGGCCAACCGGGGCGCGATTCTTCCGTGTCAGGACGGGCGGCGTCAATCCCAGGATTTCTTCCTTTTGTCACTTGCACTCGGGCCGGAAGGGCCGATGCTTGTGTGTTCAAAACTCAGTGCAGGCGATATGAAAACAATCTT
>DASTLJ010000504.1:0-1811 GCA_035715125.1 Verrucomicrobiia bacterium | reverse complement strand
GAAATGCTGTAACAGCGCGTTCGCGCCCAAAGGGAAAACCTCAAATCTCGTCGAGCATGCGCTGGTCGGAACATCGGCCGTGCAGATGAAATAATCAGCCGCAAAGCTGAAATCGGGCGTCCCGTCCCGGTTCATATCTAGTGACGCGGCGCTGGCGTAATCCCATGGAAACGCAAACGAGGGTCCGTTGAAGTAAACGATGGGGTCCTGGCCGCCCGTGGCTGGGACTGTGCCGCTCAACCACGCGGCCACCAGCCCGAAGGTGAGTCGCTGGATCGATTGGTTCATGGTTCCCTTTTGTTTTGAGTTTGAGATCGTTGTATTCAATGCCGGCGCCGTTCGATGCGCGTGACCACTCGATCAAGGAACGATCGTTCCTTCCGTGGAAAGCCGGCCGATGACGTTGGACGGGCCGTTGGGCGTTGCGGCGATGACGGTAACATTCCCCCCCGACCAACTTGTGACCGCAAACGGAATCGTCACCACCATGGGATTGTTACCGAGCACGGCGGTGCCGAGAGATTGGGACTGAGCCGGTGACGTGGAGGTCCAAAACGTCAAGGCACTGCCGGTCGGAACCACTGATGAATCGAAGGCCAGAACCGCGTTTGTGCCCGAGACGAATCCGGGAATAGCGTTGGTGGAGGCAGAGCCCTGAAACGGTGGCTCTGACGCGCCGGTCGGCTCCAATTCGGTCTGCGACTGACCCGTCGAGGCCGCCACGCTGTTGCTGGTCGGCCGCAAGTCTACAAAATCAACGCCGACTTGGTCCGTCGGTGTCGTGTTGGAAAAATTAGTTTGCCACGCCTGCCGGTTACCCGGCTCTGAGACCGGAGGCGAAGAGGTGGGCGCCAGCCAGCCTAATTCTCGAGCCATGGCGAGAAACAGGGCACGTTGCAGATTGGTCGAGATCGGTGCCGTCGTCGCGCTGGCGCTGGCACCGGAAGGCGAAGGCGGGGCGAGTTGAAAGAACTTGAGCCGGCTGGACTCCGCGAGGAGCGCCCGCTGGTCGGTCAACGCCCGGGACAATTGTGTCATCCGGTTGGTCAATGCCGTGATCTGCCATCGCAAAGCGCCGAGTTCCTGGGTTCTCGCTTGGAGCAATTGAAGGATGGCGTTGTTATCGGCAGGGCTTTGCGGCGTAACGTTTCTGGTTATGTCCAGCTGGGAATCCGTGAATGGTAATCCGGGCGGCGCCTCGACGGTGGCAGCAACCGGTGCTGGCGAAACCTGCGCCGGGCCATGCCGGTTGACCCAAAACGCGTAGAACATCCAACCGACGAGGCAGGCGGCCGCGGCCGCCCAACCGCTGCGCCACCAGGCCAGCCAATTGGCGCGAACCACCACTTTTCGCCGGGCTTCGTCGCCCATGATTTTTTCGACCCGCGTCCAAACCTCCGCCGGAGGTCGACGGCGGGGTGACGCCATCGAGAGCGCCACGGCGCCCTCTTCCAGTTCGCGCACCAGGGAGCGCAGCTCGACGGATCGTGCCAGGCGCGCCTCGAACGCGCGGCGCTCCTCGGCGGGGAGCTCGCCCAGCAGGTAGCGGGCAGCCTCGTCTTCGGGCAAGTGAAGGTCAGGCATAGTAATCCTTGAGTGCTTTGCGCAAGGCGAGCAGACCGCGTCGAATCCTGGCTTTGACCGTCCCCAGCGGCTCGCCCAGGGCACAGGCAATTTCCTGATGGGTCCAGCCGCGCAGGAAGGCCAGCTGGAGCGCCCGCCCTTGTGACTCGGGCAGAAGATTCAGTGCCGAGGCACAAGCGGCGGCCAGTTCGTCACGCTCCGACTGCCGCGAACCATTGATCTCCACT
>DASTLJ010000503.1:0-2184 GCA_035715125.1 Verrucomicrobiia bacterium | reverse complement strand
TTTCTTCTGCGTCTCGGCGAGAAATTTTTCGATGCCCCACTTGTCGATGAGGTATTTGAGCCGCGCCTTCTTGCGGTCGGTGCGGTCGCCGTTTGCGCCGAACACGCGGATCATCGCAGCGGCCACGGCGACCGCTTCGTTCGGTTTGATGATGATGCCCGCGTCATTCGCGAGTTGCTTGTGGCCGGTGATGCCGGCGAGTTCGACGCGGAAGTAGGTGCCGGGCGCCAGCGCGATTTGTGAACCATCTATGAGCGACGTTGCCGGCAAATCGTCCTCGTCCCCGTTTTCGTCCTTCGTGCTCGATTCATCGCCGTCGGGTTTCAAGGACGAGAACGAGAACGAAGTGCGAGGACGAATGGAAACCGCCATGAACCCGATGTCATTTGTATCCGCCACCGTGTCCACCGTACCACCGCCTTCGAAGGCGACGTTGAACTTGCGCGGCAGGCCGTAGAGATCGCGGTGATTCAAAATGTAGTGATGCAACGCGTGCGCGAACGGTCGCGTGTCGAGCAACTCTTGCGGGTCGATGCCCGCCGTCGGCGACGCGGTGATGTTGCGCACGTTGTCCACGCCGCTGCCCTTCGACGTGAGCCCAAGGCCCTGCAGTTTTGTCAGGACGTTGACCAGGTTCTTCGGCGCGATTTCGCGAATCTGGATGTTCGAGCGCGTGGTGATGGCCGCCTTGCCGTTGCCGAACTCGTCCGCGATGTCGGCCAGCCCTTTGAGCTGCGCGGCGGTGAGTTCGCCGGCAGGAATCCGGCAGCGTAGCATGAAACTGTTCTGCGCCGGCGCGACGTAGAACATGCCGAAATAACGGAAGCGAAACGTGTCCTCCTCGTTCGGGAACTGGTCCGCCTCGGCGTGCGCCAGCAGGCGGTCCCAACTATCGAGTGGATTTTCAGCGTGCTTCCAAAGCTCCTGCTTTGTCACCTCGCTCATGGGCAAGCCGTGGATGGTTTCTTCCTTCGACGGTGCGGCAAGATTCGCACCGCCGCGGGCGGGGTCAGCGCTGATGAGGCCCGCGCCGTCCGCACCGACGTAGGGAACCAGCCCGCGTTGCGCGATGCCAGCCAAGAAGCCGGCTAGATATTCCTTTTGCGCTGCAGTGAACGAGCCGTGGACGGGTGGTTCAAGCGTGGGCGTGCTCATGCAGGGAAAGCTCCAAACCCCAAAGCTCCAGATTCCAAACGATGGGCGTTCGTCATGACCACGCTTTCTGGTGCTTGGAGGTTGAGGCTTTCTTGGAGTTTGGTGTTTGTTGTTTGTTGTTTGTTCATCGCGTTTTCTCCAATCGTACGGCGCAAAACTTGTAGCCGGGCTGCCTCGAGTGAGGGTCAAAGACCGGCAACGTGATCTGGTTGGTCGCCACGTCGTGCATCGGCAGATAAACCTGGCCGCGCTGCACTGTGGCAGTGACGAGCGCCGTGGCCTCGATGGCCCCGCGCCGCGAGACGATGCGCAGCCGCGAGTTGGTCTTCACGGCAATGCGCCGCGCGTCGTCGGGGTGAATCTCGACTTGCAGCGCGGCGGGGGCGAGCCGGCGGAGGATTTCCGATTTGTTCGTCCGCGTGAGCGTGTGCCACTGGGAACTGGAGCCGCGGCCGGTGAGCAGGATGAATGGATATTCGGTGTCCGGTTGTTCGGGCAGTTGGCGCGGTGGCTCGAAGAGGAATTTGGCGCGACCGTCAGCGTGGTAGAAGCGGCCGTCGTCGAAGAGCCGGCGCTCGCGGGGCGGTTGCGTCGAAGCGTTGAAGCGTTGAGGCTTTGAAGCCGCAGCCGATTCAACGGTTTCACGATTCAACGGTTCAACGGCGGACGAGGCCGGCCACGGCCACTGAATCCCGTCCTCCGCATCCAGGTGCCGGTAGTCTTCGATGCCCGTGATGTCGCACGGCCGGCCGGCGCTCAGGCGCTTGAGCATCTGGAATACGGCTTGCGGCGAAGTCCACTCGCGGAACAAACCATCGCAGCCCCAGTAGTGCGCGATGAGGCGGAAGATGTGGAAATCGGCTAGCGCCTGGCCGGGGGCGCGCGCCACTTTCTTCACCACGCCGAAGCGCCGCTCGCTGTTGATGAACGTGCCTTCCTTTTCGCCCCAGCCGGCGGCGGGCAAAACCAAGTCCGCGCGTTGCGCCGTGTCGGTGGTCGTGAACATTTCCTGCACGACGAGGAAATCCA
>DASTLJ010000502.1:0-4867 GCA_035715125.1 Verrucomicrobiia bacterium | reverse complement strand
GTCGGCCTTCGCCCTGGCAGCTCTCTCCAGCCGAGCCGCGGCGGCTGAGCCAGCGTGGCCCCAGTTTCGCGGGCCGGGCGGAAACGCCGTGGCCCTCGACGCCCATCCGCCCGTTCATTTCGGGCCCGAGACCAACGTCGTTTGGAAAACCGCGCTGCCCTCCGGCCATTCGTCTCCATGCGTCTGGGGTTCGCGGATTTTTCTGTCCGGATTCGAGAAGGGGAAGCTGGAGACGCTTTGTCTCGAGCGCGCCAGCGGGCGCATCCTCTGGCGGAGCGCCGCGCCCGCGGACAAAATTGAGCCCTCCCACCGCATCGGCGGGCCGGCGTCTTCAACCTCGGCGACGGACGGCAATTCGGTCTTTACCTATTTCGGCTCGTTCGGGCTCATTGCCTGCGACTTCGAGGGCCGCGAGCAGTGGCGCAAGCCGCTGCCCCCTCCGGTGGTCGAGTTTGGCACCGGCACCTCGCCGATTCTTGCCGGGGACTTGCTGATCCTGCTGTGCGATCAGGACGACGGTTCCTACCTGCTCGCGCTCGACAAACGCACTGGCAAACAGGCGTGGCGCGCGGAACGCTCCGAGTTTCGCCGCGGTTTCGCGACGCCGTTCGTCTGGCGGCACGAGGGCGGGGAGGAACTCGTGGTGCCTGGCTCAATCTGGCTACGCTCCTACAGCCTGAAGGACGGCTCCGAGCGCTGGAGCTTCACCGGCACCTCGCGCGTGGCCAACAGCTCGCCCTGCGCCGGCGACGGATTGTTGTTCAGCGCGAGTTGGAACGTCGGTTCGGACCCTGGCGACCGCATCACGCTTGAGCCGTTCGAGCCGTTCGCCCGCCAGAACGACTCGGACCACGACGAGCGGTTCAAGAAAGAGGAGATCCCCGCCGGGCCGCTGCGGGATCGGTTCAGCCAGATGGACGTCAACAAGGACGGCCAGGTCGTTCGCGAAGAGTACGAAATGATGCGCGAGATGTTCGCCAAGGCCGGCAATGCCGTGCTGGCCATCCGACCCGGCGGAAAAGGCGACGTCACGACGTCCCACGTGGCGTGGAAGGCAACCCGCAGCCTGCCCTATGTTTGCTCGCCGGTGTTCCACGATGGCCGGCTCTACACGGTGAAGAACGGCGGGCTCGCCTCGTGTTACGAAGCGAAGTCCGGCCGCGTGCTTTACCAGGACGAACGGCTTGACGCGCCAGGCGACTACTACGCCTCCCTCGTCGCAGGTGGAGGGAAGATCTATGCAGTTTCCCAAAAAGGCGTTGTGTCGGTGCTGGCGGCCGGTGACACGCTCAAGGTGGCCGCCCAAAACAATCTTGGGGCGCAAGTGATGGCCACGCCTGCAATCGTCGAGGGCACCATTTATGTGCGGACGGAGGGGCATCTGTACGCCTTTGGCGAGAGCCGGCCATTTTGAAACTGACATGTAAAGCTGGCCAAGCTCCGCAGTTCGTAGTATGGATTTGCTGTCCTCCGATTCAGGCAATGCTTATGAGAACAACGCGATTTGTTTCTGCGATTTGCCCCGGTTTGATGGCCGGCTTGTTCCTGGCGCTTTCGGCTCCGTTGCGCGCCCAGGATGCGCAAATCCTTGGACTGCCCGACTATGACTGGTACGGGGGCTGTTTCGGCACTGCCTGTGGCAACCTGATGGGCTACTGGGACCGCAACGGCCTGCCGGATTTCTACACTGGCCCGACCGGGGGCGGCCTCGCGCCACTCAATACCGCGGGCGCAAACGACAGCATCCGCTCGATGTGGGCTTCAGAGGCGGGCTTGGATGGGCGCCCAGCCAACCGGCCCGGCCACGTGAACGATTATTACGTGAGCTACGAGAATACGGCCGCCGACCCGTATATCACCGCCGGGCGGCCGGAACACGCGCCCGATTGCATCGGCGACTTCATCGGTTTGAGCCAGCGGAAATTTTCCAATATGAACGGAGAGTGCGATGGAAACATCGACGCGTACTGCTTCGTGTACTGGCAGACCAACGGCCAACGGCGAGTCAACTTCACCAACGCCGTGGACATGCAGTCCGGCCTAAAGGCCTGGGCGAAGTGGCGCGGCTACAACGCGGACGTGTTCTCGCAACTCGCCGAGTTCAATCCGCATGTGCCGCCTGGCGCCGGCTTCACCTGGGAGAATCTCAAGTCGGAAATCGACGCCGGCTATCCATTGCTGATCTTCTTGCAAAACTCCAACCAGACCTATCGCCTGGCCGGCTCGACGCGGGTCAATCCCGGTATTCACGGCGTGGTCGCCTACGGCTATGAGGAGGACACCACGTTCGGGCTGAAGCTTGTCTACGTACGCACGAGCTGGGCGAGCGGCGATGGGGTGTATCAGTCCTGGGATGCGGGTCCGTGGCTCGGCCTGGTAGGCCCACAGTTGCACGTGCGCGGCGTCATTGGCTTCCACCCGCATCCGCGCATTCGTTCCGTGTCGCGCAGCGGCGGCAACCTGACGGTGAATTGGGACGGGCCGGCCGCGCAACTTTCCACACTCGCCGGCCCGCGCTCCCCGCATTTCTATCAACTGGAGTATTCGCCGACGCTCCGGCCGCCGGCCTTCGTGACCGTGGAGCCGAAAACGACTGCCCGCACGTTGACCGTGCCCGACCCCGGCGGCCCGATGGCCTTCTACCGGGTGAAGCTGCTCGCGCCGTGAAATGGCCCCAGCAAAGGATTGCCCGGCACGGCATTTGTGGCATGGTTTCAGGAGAGCGCGGTGGCGCAAGTCGCCCCGCCCCCGACAATGGACCCCGTGCCAATCAATCTGCTGTTGCTCGAAGACCATCCGGGTGACGCCCGGCTGGTGCGTGAATTGTTGAAGGAGGTCGGCGCGCCGGGGTTCGAGGTCACGCATGCCAGCCGTCTCTCGGAAGCCCTTGAGGCCGTCGGGGCGCGGAGGTTCAACATCATTCTCACCGACCTGACGCTGCCGGACTGCAGCGGACTGGAGGCCTTCCGAGCCCTGCGGGCGGCGGCGCCGACCACCGCCGTTATTGTGCTCAGCGGTGTGGACGACGAAACCCTGGCCGTCAGCGCGGTGCGCGAAGGCGCGCAGGATTACCTGGCCAAGGGCCGGATGGAGCCGCATTTGCTGGGCCGGGCGATTCGTTACGCCATCGAACGCCAGCATGCCGAGGAGCAACTGATTCTCCAGGAGGCCTTTTACCATTCGCTGGTCGAACATCTGCCCCAAAACATTTTCCGGAAGGACCTCAACGAGCGGTTCACGTTCGCCAACCAGCGCTTTTGCCAGCTCCTGGGCCGGCCGCGCGAAGAGATTATCGGCAAGACCGATTTCGATTTTTATCCGCCGGAACTGGCCACCAAATATCAAAAGGACGACCGCGAAGTGATCCGCTCGGGCAAAATCTTCGAGACCGTCGAGGAAAACGTGTCGCCCGATGGGGAAAAGATCTACGTGCAAGTGGTCAAGACGCCGATTCGCGACGCCCAGGGCCGGATCTTCAGCACGCAGTGCATCTTTTGGGACATCACCGATCGGAAGCGCTTTGAGGAGCAGCTTCAGCGGAAGAACGCCGAGCTGGCCTCCAGCGCCGAGGCGCTGCGCCGTTCGCACGAAGAACTCAGATCTGCGCAACTTCAGCTCATCCAGGCCGAGAAAATGGAGTCCATCGGCACGCTGGCCGCCGGCGTGGCGCACGAGGTGAAGAATCCCCTGGCCATCCTCCAGATGGGGGTCAATTACCTGGTCAAAAAGGTCCCCTCCGAGGACGAAAACGTCGCCATGGTGTTCCAGGAAATGCGCGAAGCGATCAGCCGCGCCGATGCCATTACGCGAGGGCTGCTGGAGTTTGCCGCCTCCCGGCAGCTCAAGATGCGGCCCGAGGATCTCAACGACATCATCCAGGGAACCCTCAAGATGGTGCGGCACGCGCTGGCCGATGCGCAGATCGAGGTGGCGGGGGAACTTACCGAGCCGCTGCCCAAGGTCATGGCCGACCGGACCCAGATTCAGCAGGTGTTCGTGAACATCTTCATGAACGCCATCCACGCCATGCCCCGGGGCGGGCACATCACCGTGCGCACCTATCCCAAAACGATGAGCGAGACGACCCACCGCGAAGGCTCGCGCAAAAGCACGCACCTGTGGATCGGCGAAAAAGTGATCGCCGCCGAAGTCGACGATTCGGGCGGCGGCATTCCGGAGGAAAACCTGGCGAAGATCTTCGATCCGTTCTTCACGACCAAACCGGCCGGCGAAGGCACCGGACTGGGCCTGCCGGTGTCAAAAAAAATCGTCGAGCTTCACGGGGGCGCCATCGCGATCCGCAATCGCGCGGAAGGCGGCGTCCGTGTCACTCTGATCTTCAAACAAGCGAAGGAACAATTATGAGCCGAAAGAAACGCATCCTGCTGGTCGACGACGAGAAGAGCTTCACCACGCTGCTCAAGCTCAACCTCGAGGAAACCAACCGATACGAAGTGCGCGTCGAGAACTGGGCCGAGGACGCCGTCAAGGCGGCGCGCGAGTTCAAACCCGACCTGGTGCTGTTGGATATCATCATGCCGCGGCTGCCGGGTGGGAACGTGGCGGCGCTCATCGAAGCCGATCCCGAACTCCAGGGCACACCCGTTGTATTCCTCACCGCGGCCGTGCGCCGGGCACAGGTCGAGGACCACGACGGCATCATCGGGGATCACCCTTGTCTGGCCAAGCCCGCCTCGATGGAGGAAGTGACGGCGATGATCGAGAAGCACGCGCGGCCATGAGCTGGCGCCGTGCCGATCTTGACAGTACCGCCAACGTAGGGCAGGCGTCTCGCCTGCCCGGCCGAGCGAAGCGAGGCCTTGGTGGTGCGAAAGCCGCGCCTTGCGGCGCGGCAGGGCAGGCGGGA
>DASTLJ010000501.1:0-10068 GCA_035715125.1 Verrucomicrobiia bacterium | reverse complement strand
ACTTCCAGCTCGCGAAAGAGATGGGTCAGGTAAAGGCCCTGCGGTTGAAGCTCGATATTGACCGCCTGCTGCGCCTGCCAAAAGTCGACATTCTCGTCCGGTGCGGCCAGCCAGTGGAGCGGAAGGATGGCGTCCACGTCGCGCGTGCGCTGGAATCCGTCCGGACTGTTCGGATAGCCGAGAGCAAGCGCGGCGCGACCGAAGAGTGTCAGTTCCGATCGAGTCGAGAGATGACAGTCGAGCGTCTGAAGGATATGGAGCGGGTTGTTCACTTCGCCAATGTCTCGCGGTAGAGCCACTGGATCGCCGGGCCACCGCCCAATGGCGTGACACTGGTCTGAAGTACAAACCGGGACCAATGCGGCAACGAACCCTCGGCAGGTGTCAGTCGCCGGCGTAGTCGGGAGCGAAGAAAGGCCCACGGCTCTAAATCCGGCACGAAGCGCGACGCCACATCGGCAATGTGCAAGAGCACCGGCTCGACTCGTTCCATCTCCGCGAGACGTGCGAGGCGTTGCGCGTCAACACGCGGCGAACTTAAAAATTGCGCCGCAGCTCGCAAGTAGAAGGCGTTGTAGAGGTGATGTCCCAGACACAGCCCAACGGCGACTTCTTCGTCGCTAAGCTCAGGTCTGTCCGCCGGGAGAGTCGCCGGAAAGTCGCAGACATAGTGTCGAGCGCCACGCTCGATGGCGCACTTCAGCAGCCATTGCCCGACTTCCGCTGGCGGAAGCCCACTGAGTTGGCAAACCTCCCGCAGCAAGGCGGAGACGTGCGTCGTGTCGCCCAGCTTGCGAGCCAATGTCGGGGCGGCCGATTGTTCCTTCAGTTCCACGCTCGCAGTGTATCACAGGCCGAGGGCTTTGAACCGCGCTTTCACTTCCTTGAAATGGAAGTCGAGCGAGCAGAGCTTTTCCAGTTCGCCAGGCTTGAAGTGTCTGGCCACCTCGGGGTCGCTCCTGAGTTGATCGAGGAAATCGGCATCGTCGCGGCCGGCGTGTTTGACGGCCCAGGTTTTCATCGCGTTGCGCTGGACCAGTTCGTAGGCCGCTTCCCGGGTGAGGCCCTTGCGGATGAGCGCCAGGAGGACCGTCTGGCTGTTCCACATGCCCAGGCTCAAGCCGAGGTTCTTCTTCATGTTCTCGGGATAGACCCGGAGGCCGTCCATCAGGCGGGTGAGCAGGCCCAACATATAGTCGAGCAGCGTGCAGGAGTCGGGGAAGATGATGCGCTCGACCGAGCTGTGGCTGATGTCGCGCTCGTGCCAGAGGGCGACGTTTTCCAGGGCGGCGAGGGCGTTGCCGCGGAGCACGCGGGCCAGACCGGTGAGGCGTTCCCAGGTGATGGGGTTGCGTTTGTGCGGCATGGCGCTGCTGCCTTTCTGGCCCTCGGTGAACGGCTCCTCGGCTTCGAGGACTTCGGTGCGCTGGAGGTGGCGGAACTCGACGGCCCATCGTTCGATGCTCGCGCCGACCAGGGCCAGCGTGTTCATGAACTCGGCGTGGAGGTCGCGCTGGACGACTTGCGTGGCGATGGGCGCGGGGCGCAGGCCGAGTTGTTTGCAGACGAACGCCTCGACGCGCGGCGGCAGGTGGGCGCTGGTCCCGACGGCGCCGCTCAGTTTTCCGACCGCCACGGTCTCCTTCGCGCCAGTCAGCCGAACCAGCGCGCGGCCGAACTCGTCGTGCATCAACGCCAGCTTGAGGCCGAACGTCGTCGGCTCGCCATGAATGCCGTGACTGCGGCCGATGCAAGGAGTGAGTTGATACTCCTTCGCGCGCCGGGCGATGACGGGCAGCAGAGTTTTCACCCCATCGATCAAGAGGACTGCCGATTGAACCATCTGCAAGGCGAACGCGGTGTCCACTATGTCGCTCGACGTGAGTCCGAAGTGAAACCAGCGGCTGGCCTTGTCGTTAATCTTCTCTGCCACGGCTTCGGTGAAGGCGATCACGTCGTGGTTGCGCACCTTCTCCAGTTCGCGCTGACGGGCGACGAGACCGGGGAGGTCGGCCAGCCATTGCTCGGCGCCTTTCTTCAGCTTCGCGAAATCCTTTGCCGGCACGATGCCCTCCTCCACCAGCGCCTCGCTGGCCAGCAACTCGATCTGGAGCCAGATGCGGAGCTTGGTTTCGTCGGTCCAGATGGCCCGCATCTCGGGACGAGAGTAACGAGTAATCATGCGGGAGTGAAATTAACGGGCCAGGCCGCCGGATGTCGAGGAGCGCGACCGCGTTCGGTGCGCCGCTGCGGCGAATGGGGACTGCCCCGCCCGAATCAACGCACCATCGGCAGGCTTGCCGCAGCCATGGCCTGGCCGTGCCGTTTCTCTTGTTCGTCGGGCATGTGGAAGGAAATCCTGGCGGCGAGACCGGGAAACTCTTCCGCGAGCACGCGGCGGGCCTGGTCCAGGATCCTCTGTCCGCCCGCGCCCGTCGTCACGCGGCCAAGCGTGAGAAGCCGGCGGATTTCATAAAATTCCGCGTACTGCGCGACCGCGTAGCCAAAGCAGACGCCGATGCTCTGGTAAATCTTCGCCGCACGCTCATCCCCGCGGGCCATCAGTTTCTGCACTTCGACGAGGCGTTCGGGGAGCGGAATCTCCGAGTCGATTGCGATTCCCGATTTCGGGATAAGCCGGCCAACGGCTTGCTGCGAAAAGAACTGCACGCCGCAACCGGCGTCGCCGGACCATTCGTCGAGTGGTGCGCCGGGATGAAAGTCGACCGGCGTAAAGGCAAGCTCGTTCAGCCACGGCGTGATGCCCCCCTCGGGCGTGACGTAGCCGGCCGCCAGGCTCGAACCCATCGCGATGCCGAGCACCGCGTTGTCGCCCAAAGCCATGGCGCCGGCCAGCGCGGTCACTTCGCCATCGTTCACCACGTCGAACGGGATGCCGCCCCACGCCCTGCGGAGTTCGAGAAAGAGCGTCTTGACCCGCCGCTGAAACAACTCCTCCGGCACTCCGCGGAAGAGCGACGCCACCTGCACGCGATTGTTCACGACAACGCCCGCCGAACTGCCGCCGATGGCATCGACCCGCGGCAGGTGCGCGGCAGCTTTCTTCAACGAGTCCATGATCTCGTCGAAGTGCCACTGCGGGTCGCTGTGCGAACGAGGATCCCAAAGCGTCTCCTCGCTAAACACGGTCTTGCCGTCGATGACCGCGGCGACTTTGCGATCGCTCGCGCCCAGGTCGAAGCCAATTCGGCAGCCGTTCCAATGGCGGCCGAGCGGCGCGGTGGATTCGCGGGCGGCCGGGAAGTTGCCCGTTTCGACCAACGCGACTTCAAACGGCCGCTCGTAGATGCGCCGTCCCATGAGGTCTGCGTCGAAGCGGCCCGTTTGGGTTTCGGCAAAATGTCGCTGAAGGCGACGGCCAATTTCATCGGGACCGCTGAACCACACCTTCCACCCGCCACGCGACCAGAGAAGGAATTTCACCAGCCGCTCGACGTAATCGAAATTGCCAGCCGCTTCCGGGAGGCTCGCGCCGGCCACGAGCGTATCGAACACCGACACGCCGTCCGCCCGCTCGACGGCGATGCGCACGGGCACGGGTTGCCGCCGCGCAGCTTCGCGGAACGCGCGATTGGCGAGCACGGCGGGGCGGAAATCCGGGTCGAGCACGGGGAGGACGCGCGGGCGGACGAGCTTGAGACCATTGCGGGTGTCGTGGTTGGTTGCCATGACTCTGGATCGGAGCGACTGTTAAACTGCCGCGAGCGTGAGGGCGAATCGCCAAAGCAGGGCAGGCGTCTCGCCTGCCCTCGCCGAGCGGAGCGAGGCGAACGCGGCGTTCGCCGAATGGCGCGCGCTGACGCGCTCGCTGGGCAGGCGAGACGCCTGCCCTACGTTAGGTCGATTGCGTTCAAGCCCTTAGAAAGGTCAAAACAAATGCTGAGCGTTTCTCCGTCTCGATGCCAGGTGTTTGGTCTGAGATCGAGCAGGCGCTGGACTTGCGAATACGAAATGGGCGGTTGCGTGCCTCGGATGATGCGGGGTTGCGCGTTCGCCGGCGCGGAGAGGCGCGCGGTGAACGCTTGGCAAGCGAACGGGGCGCGGAATTCCACGCGGCTGCCGGCCCGTTCGATGCGCGTGAGTTCCCTGGCTGCCCAGTAGCGGGCGACTTCGCTCAGTTTCATCCAAAGCAGGTTGTCGTATCGCGCGTTCAGACGGCGAACCACTTCTTGGAATATTTTGAAGCCGAGTTCCTGCCCGTTCCAGTAGATGCCGGTCCAGTGGGCGAGCATCAACGCCGGTTCGCCGCGCGTGATGATATCGACCATACGGCCGGACTGGAGATCCTCGGTGATGAACTTGTCGGCGCCGCCCGGAGGAGTGTTGTCCCAGCCTCCAGTCCAGTCGCCCGTGCAACCGATGATGCTCACGACACAACGCGGGTCGGCCCCGTCGAGGCCGCTGGCGTACTCGACGCGCGGCGCGACGCTTTGTGCGCCCTCGCTGTAGAGGTGGCGGAAGTAGTGCGGAATCTCCGCGCCGAAGACGTCGCGAACGGACTGGAGCGTCGCCTGGGCGAGCTGCGGCAGGGCGCGATTGCCGAAGCCGCCCGGCGTGGTGATGCCTTCGCAGGGCAGGCCGACGTTCTTGAGGATGCGCAGCGCGTAAGCCATGTACTCGGCAATTTCGTCGGCGCTTCGGCCGGTGGTCCACTCCCAGTTCTCCATGAACTTGAGCGAATGGTCGGCGTACGGATGGCCGGTCTTGGTGTCAATGACGCGGGTGTGCGTGACCATCTCGGCATGGATGTCCCAGTTCGGCGCCATCAACGTGCGGACCAGTTCGAGGCTGTCGCTCAACTCGCGCTGGGTCCAGCCGGGCAGGCCGCGGTCGAGCCGGCCGACGCATGCCGGGTAAGGCACGATGCTGTATTTGCCTTTAACCCCCTGTCCGGCGCACCACTCACCGAACTTGCGCACGAAACTGTCGGGGATTTCGACCGGCCACTCGCGCCAGTCGCGGTGGTAGGTTTTGTTCGCGCCGGCCATCGCTGTATCGAACTGCGGCATGGCGAAGCGGTTCAGGTTCACCAGGCAGGTCGAGTCGTCGATGATGAGGCCGATCGGAACGCGGGCGCGCGGATTGAGGACCGTCACACCGTCCGCGCGCGGCGGCCGTTCGCCCGGCTGTTGGGCGAAGAGGCGTGGCGGGTTCAAGGAGAACGCGGTCGCCGCGATCGAAGAGGCGGCCAGAAAATGGCGGCGGGAAAGCGGGTTCATTGGCAAGCCGTTGGGTTTACCCGCAGCCTGCCACTACTGAAGGGGCAACTCCAGAGTTAGTTTTTCGTTGCCGCGAAGCACGGTCACGGGCACGCGCGAGCCGGGCATCCGTTTCTGGAGCAGGTGGTGGAGCAAATCGCTTTCCGACATGCGTTGAGTGAGATCATCGCAACTCACCACAATGTCCTGCTTCTTGAAGCCAGCCTTCTTGGCAACCGCGTGATCGCCGTACTCGCCGACGTGATAGACCCGCAAGGCGAGCGCCGTGTCGGGGAGCGCCAACTGGCTGCGGGCAGCCTCGTCGAGTTCTTTCAGAACCAGCCCGCCGAGCGCCATGCGGCGCAAGTCCCACGTGGTGGAGCGCCAGGAAATGTCGGACTTCTGCCGCCAGGATTTTCCGAGTTGCAGCGTGAGCTCCAACGGGCGGCCGTCGCGGCGGACGGCGGCCTTCAACGTCGCCGGGTCTTTGGCGTGATGGAGCACCCATTGCACGTCCGCGATGGAAAGCAGCGGCTGGCCTTCGAGAGAAACCAATTCGTCACCGGTCTTGAAGCCCGCATTCAGCGCGGCCGACCCGGCCGCGACGCTGGCCACCTTCGCCTTCGCCTTCGGGTCGAGGGAAAGGCCAATCACGTCGGGGACTGGCCAGGGGTAGAGCACGTCGTCGGGGATCGACTGGCTGTCCGCGCGGAACAGCCTGCGCTGCGCTTCACCGACCTGGTGACAATGAATGCAACTGCGGGCGACTTTGTTGGTCGAGAAGTCGAGCGTCGCGGTGAACTTGCCGGCCAGGCCGGGATATTGCTCGGGCGTCTTGAACTTCACCGGCAATGGCTGCTTGCCCAGGAGCGCGGACTTGTTGGCGGGATAGTTGCGGTGCAGTTCGAGCGCGCCGGCCAGCGCCTCGCGGAAGCCCTCCAGCGTGATGTCCTTGTCCGCGCGCTTTTGTTCGGAGCGCGTGCCGAAGCGGCCGTAGACCGTGCGGTCCGCATTCAGGAAAAACGCCGCGAAAGTCAGGTCAGTATCGAACTGGAAGAGCGAAAGGTCGAGCGCGTTGCCCTGCACGACGCGCACGCGCACGAACTGCTCCATCAGCTTCTGCAACTCGAAGTCGTACCGGACCAACTGTCCGTCAAAGGCCGAGCAGGCCACTCACGGAACACAGCGCAGCACGACCAACAACGGCTTGCCGGTCCGCGCGGCTTCATCGAGGCCTTTGGTGAAGTCGTTATAAATCCACTTGCCACCGCCAAGCACGTTGTCCCGATCGGTGAGGACCATCTGATCGCGGGTCTGGGCGGCGAGGAGGTTGTTGGCGGCAAGAAACAGCCCGACGGCGAGTGGAAGCAGGCGGCGAAACATGGAGAACTGACGGGGCGGCGCCGAGGGGTATTCGAGTCGAACTATTGAGCCGAACTTTTGATTGTGGAATCCTGCCAGCGCTCTAAGGTCGTGCTGTTTCCGTTCGGAAACGCTTTGCGGCGCCTCGACCCGGCTGCGCGCCGCACCGGCCAGATGCACATTGAACGCGAAGGAACCGCAAGTCTCGGGCAGGATGTCCTGAACTTCCCTGATGTCCTGCGCGAAACGCTCGCCTCTGGGCTGGTGGCCCTCGACCCGCAACGTCGGGTCGTGCTGTTCAATTCCGCCGCGGCGGTGATCACGGGGCTCGACCCGGCCAGCGTCCTTCATCAGCCGGTGCGCGTGCTGCCGGCGGGGCTGGCAGAGGCGCTGGTGAGCGCCCTGGAATCAGGGAGCGAAGAGGCCATCCGCGAAATCACCCTCACGCGAAGTCCCCGCGCCGATGCGGTGATCCGGGTTTCGACGCACATTGACCGTTCCCCAGACGGGCGGCCGGCGCGAGTCGTTGCGGTGTTGAATGACCTCTCTGCGGTCCGCGCGTTCGAGCAATCCATGCGGCGGATCGACCGGCTGGCCAGCATCGGCACGCTGTCGGCGGGCATGGCGCACGAGATCAAGAACGCAATGGTGGCAGTGAAGACGTTTGTCGACATCCTCATTCGGAACAACCAGGATGCCCAACTCGCCGAGGTCGTCGACCGGGAGATGAAACGGATCAACGCCATCGTGAGCCAAATGCTGCGCTTCGCCGGGCCGGCCGAACCGACGTTCGCGCTGATTCGCGTGCATGACGTGCTCGAACAATCGATTCGTGTCATGGAGCATCATCTGGAAGGACGGAAGATTTTCCTGCACCGGGAACTCCGCGCCGTGCCGGACCTGGTGCGCGGGGACGGTTACCAGTTGGAGCAGGTGTTCCTGAACTTATTCTTCAACGCACTCGACGCGATGGGGCCCAATGGCCGGCTGACCATCACGACCGACATCGTGCCGGCCGGCCAGTCGGAACTCCCAGGCATGCCAGCATTGCGAGTGCGCGTGCAGGATTCAGGAGTCGGAATTCCGCCGGAGAACCTGGCCCGACTGTTCGAGCCTTTCTTCACGACGAAATCCACCGGAACCGGTCTCGGGTTGGCGATCACACGGCGCATCATCCAGGAACACCACGGCCTGATTACCGTCGACAGCCAGCCAGGGCAGGGTGCGACGTTCAGTGTGCTGCTGCCGCGGGCCGGCCCGCCAGGCGGCGCGTAAAACGTGAAACGTAAAATGTGAAACGTGAAACGTGAAACGTAAAAACGGACGGATGCTGGTCCTGTTTTACGTTTCACGTTTTACCTTGAAGCGACGGCGCTTTAGGTCCGCAGAGCGTCTCCACTGACAGCGTGTCTCCAACCGGCTTAATGAGGCAGAGGTTCGCCGGCGCGCCGACCGCAAGTCCGGCAGGAAGATTCATCAGGCTGGCGGGGACTTCGGAGAACTGATTCCAGACTTTTTGCCAGCCGCAGCCAAGCATCCTCGTGGCGCAGAGCACGCCCTCGTCCGGTCGGAGAGCAGAGCCGGCAAAGTTGCTGCTGCCGGGGAAGCGAACGACCCGGTCCGAGCCCACCTCGAGTTCAAGGCGGCCCAGGGGATAACGGCCGGGCGGCGCTCCCGCGGCGGCCATCGCGTCGCTCACGAGGAATATCGAATCGCCCAGTTCGCGGTGAGCGAGGCGAAAAAGGGCCGGAGAAACGTGAATCTCATCAGGAATGAGGCTCACGCGAAGCCCGACACCTGGTGGCCTCAACAGGTCGAAGACCCGCCAGAGGATGTTATCGTGGCGGTCGAGTTCGCGCGGACAACCATTGCCGAGATGCGTGAAGGCAACGGCGCCCGCGGCGACGGCGCGTTGAAGAATCTCCAGCGAGGCATCCGTGTGTCCGAGACTCACCTTGATGCCGAGCGACGAGCCGAGCCGCATCGCCTCCAGCGCGCCATCACGTTCGGGCGCCAGAGTGAGGAGAACGGGATCGCCCTCGGTGCATTGGCGGAGTTCGCGAATGTGTTCCTCCGTCGGATCGCGCATCCATCTGGGATCGTGCGCCCCGCAGTAGCCGGGCTTGGTGGAAAGGAACGGGCCTTCGACGTGCCAGCCGGCGATGGCGTGCCGGAGTTCGGCGCAAGTCGATCGCACAGCGCGCACGTGGCGAAGGCGGGCCAGAAGCCGCGCCCAATCGTCCGTAATCAGCGTCAGTAGGAATCGCCCGCAGCCTGCTGCGCGCAATCCACGCACGGCGATGAGCAACTGGTCGAGCGTGAGATCGTCCTGCTGAAAGTCCACGCCCGCGAAGCCGTTCACCTGGAGATCGACCAGCGCGGGCGCGACCCACGGCGCGTCCGCAGGCGCCGCGGGCGCGGGCTCAACCCCGGTGATGACTCCATCATTCCACGCGACACGCACTGGCTGGCCAGTGGCGTAATGGCGGGCGAGGCTGTGGCCATGAACCGGAGCGCCGAGCTCCCGCTCGGCTCGGCCCAAGCGTCGGATCGCGCCGAGCTGGAGCTCGGCGCTCCGTCCAGATTCCGGCGCGCCCTGCACACCCAGATCCTCGGACTGCCCTCCCACATTCATACGGTGACGGGCGGGGCGCTGCCCGCCGGCGCGGGTTCGGAGTCGGGCTGGGGCCTGGCGGCCGGCTTGCGGCCCGGACGAAACAGGCAATCGGCCACGTTGCGCACATATTGCTCGTCCGCGATGCCGTCGACGGCTTCCGCGGGGAATTGGACCTTCCCTTTGAAGTGCGCGGCGAGCTCGGCGAAGAGTTCGACGCGCGCGCGCGGTTCGAGCAAATCGCGGCGGACAATGGCCTGGAGCGCGAGGCTGGCTTCTGCCGGCGAGACGCGCTGGCGCAGGCGGGCTTCCAGATGCGGCGAGGCGCGCAGCGAATTGAACTTGTCCGCCATGAGTTGGTCGAGGTTCGGCTCGGTGAGCTTGGGGATGCGCACCACAATGGTGTTCGCGACCAGGTCCCCGAGGCGCTGGCCGCGGCTGTTGAGCAGGCTGGCCAGGCCGCCCACGAGGTAGAAAACCAACGGTTGCATGTCCACCGGCCGGAGCAGATTGCGGATGAGCACCTGGCTGAACTTCAGCCGCAGCCCGTGAACATCCACCACGCGCAGGCGCAACACCCGCTTGCCAACGGTTTGGCCGCGCCAGCGCCATTCCGTGTAGATGCCGTAGCCGAGATTAAAAACGAAAAACAGCAGCACTGCGACGGCCTGGGCGACGCCGAGGCTTACGAACATGAACATGGAAATCACTATGTTCAGCAGGAACACGAACGCAAAGAGGCAGAGCACATCGATGAACCACGCCAGAAAGCGGGCCATTGGCCCGGCCAGTTCCTGCGAAAACACCACACCCTCAGGCGTGCGGATGTGAAGCGTGGCCAGCCGGTTCATGCGCGCGCCTTCACCTCCAACG
>DASTLJ010000500.1:0-1747 GCA_035715125.1 Verrucomicrobiia bacterium | reverse complement strand
TCGCCGAGCACGGCGCACAGGGCGTCGATGGCGTGGCCGCCCGCGATGGTCAGGGTGTTGGCGCCGTTGGCGCGGACGCCCTGCCAGATGCGGCCGGGGCCCCGCTGAAGTTGAGCCTGGGCCACGGTGTTCAGGTTGGCCGTGAGTACCTCGCCGATGTAGCCGCCCTGAACGAGGTCACGCGCGTACAGGATCGCCGGGTCACTGCGCGCCTGCAGGCCGACGATGGTCTTCAGCGAGCGCTGGCGGGCGAGCCCCGCCATCTCTTCCGCCTCGGCCAGATTCGCACCGAGCGGCCACTCGCAGAGTACGGCCTTGCCGGCCTGCAGGCCGGCCATCACCAGATCCCGGTGACCGGGCACCCGCACGCAGACGACGATGAGGTCGACCTCCGGATGGTCAGCCATGTCGCTGAACCGGTGGAAGGCCCGCTCGGCACCGAACGCCGCGGCCGACGCCTTGGCGGTGTCCTCGTGCGCGGTGCATACCGCCTTCAACTCGTAGCCGGGCAGCGCCTTCAGGGCGGGAACGTGGGCATTGGCCCCCCAGCCGCTGCCCCCCTGTGTCACGGTCGCTCCCACGATTCCTACGCGAATCTTGTCCGTCATCTGAACCTCCAGGTCTTGCCCCGTTTGGTGGACACTTCGGTTGGCCCTCCAATCCCCGCGATCCTACTACGGCCGCTGGAAAACTGAATGCGCACCCCGCGTTCGTCCTGATCGACACGCGCTCGAAGCTGTGGCCGAGGTGGTAATGCGCGGGCGTGATGGTTTCGCGCAGCAAGCGCTGCAGCCGGTCCCAGGACGTGAGGATTTGCCGCAGCGGCCGCTCGCCGGTCACGCGGCCGTTGCGGTCGATCGCCACGCGCTTGGGAACTTCGATGCCGAGATCGCGCGTGCCGGCGCCGCTGGCCTCCAGCGCGTCGAGCAGTTCCGGGTGCGTCGTGATGCCGGCGCCGCGGCCGACCAATTCGACCGCCGAACGCTCGTAGACGTCGGCCTCCCAGCCGATCTGGCGCAGGAACGCCGCGGTGAACAGGCCCGACATCGAGCCGCCAATGATGATGGCACGGCGCCGGCTACGGGATTTCGAGGGAGAAGGCGACATGTCCGGGAGAATTTTAGACCATCGGTACCGGCATTGAAATCCTGGTATCGGCGGTTCAATCCCGTCCCAACAATCTTCTCCTCTTCAGATCGCGAGTGTGCCAAAAGTGTGCCCCTTCTGGAGAACATGTTGTTCGGGGACGCGCGCGACAGCCTGACCAAGCTCTTCACCGCGCTCTCGTGACGGGTCGGAGCCCCCGGCGGCCCACGTGAACGTCCCGGCCGGTCGTGCCCCCTACCGGCGCCGCCAGGCCTGTTGACCTTATGATGGAGACGAAAGTGCGGTGCATGGGAGGCGCCAATGCCAAAGACGGTGCAAAAGATCACCCCGTTTCTGTGGTTCGATCATCAAGCTGAAGACGCCGTGAATTGTTATGTATCGATTTTTAAAAATTCGGAGATCCGAAGCATTGCACGCTATGAAGAAGAGGCGGCAAAGGCCTCCGGAAGACCCAAGGGATCAGTCATGACGGTGGCGTTTGAGCTCGATGGGCAAGAATTCGTGGCGTTGAACGGCGGGCCGCTATTCAAGTTTACCGAGGCGATATCGTTTGTCGTGAACTGCGAGACGCAGGAAGAAGTAGACCACTTTTGGGAGAAGCTCTCCGCAGGCGGGCAGGAAGTACAATGCGGCTGGCTCA